>SLJO01000242.1 GCA_007135095.1 Bacteroidales bacterium
ATGTTTTTGGTTACAAGGGCACCTATTCTTACCCCGCATGCTGAATATCTCTTTGATACCGAATCTATCAGGATAACATTCTGCCCGGCATCCCTGATGTGCATCGCCGAAAAATGTGAATTGCCGTCATAGCAGAATTCCCTGTATACTTCGTCTGAAAACAAGTAAAGGTCATGTTTTGTGATCAATTCGCCAAGCTGCTCGACTTCCTCTTTTGAATAAAGATATCCGGTCGGGTTGTTTGGGTTGCAAATTATCACCCCCCTGGTTCGTGGCGTCAGGAGCTTCTCAAATTCTGAAACTGAAGGAAGTGCAAACCCGTCGTCAATATAAGATGTTACAGGAATTATTTTGACCCCTGCAGTCACCGCAAACCCGTTGTAGTTGGCATAAAAAGGTTCGGGAACAATAACCTCGTCTCCGGGATCAAGGCATGACATAAGGGCAAAAAGTATGGCTTCAGAACCGCCCGTGGTTATGATTATCTGGGTATGATCAACATCTATATTAATGTTTTGATAATAACCTGCCAGTTTTCTGCGGTAGGTTTCATTTCCGGCCGAGTGGCTATACTCTACTACCTTGAGCTTATTATTATGGATCGCATCCATGGCGACCCGGGGTGTGGGGATATCCGGCTGTCCAATATTAAGGTGGTAAATTTTCCTTCCCTGTCGTTTTGCTTCCTCTGCGAAGGGTACAAGTTTGCGTATTGGTGATGCGGGCATCAGCCTTCCTTTTTGAGAGATCTTCGGCATAATGTAAGGATTAAATATTAACCGGGTTCATCGCTGGCATTAAGGTTTTTTACTTCAATTTGTTATTCCTGCGGCTGTCATTTTACCCGGTAACTGTTTGCTGTAAGGTCAGGGTATCCGGATTATTTTATTATGGCCCTGATATTAACGGCTCCCCTGAAAAGGACCGCTGTATTTATAAATTCCGGCTTGGCTTGTTCAAAGCAGCTATCTTGCAAAATAAGCACAGCAGGAGCAAAAATAGCTTTAATTGATTAATTAAAGTATGATAATTGCTGTTAAATACGGTAACTTTTTGTTCAACCAAAAGAAGAGGGTTTTTCCACGGTGGATGGTTCCATCAGGCAAAGATATATATAGCGGGGTGGGAAAATGATTTGCATCAATAATTATCCGGCCAGGCATGTTGCCAGGTTTGTTATTTTAAAATGACACGGAATTTTTCCGGGAATTGCGTATTTTTGCATTCTTAATGCCAGATCCGGCAATTTATTTTGTGCCTGAACATGTTCTCTGAAGGCATTTTTAAATTAACGATTAAAATATACAAGTTAAATACTGATGCATATTCCCCCGAAGTATAACCCTCAGGAAACCGAAGACAAATGGTACCAGTACTGGCTTAAAAATGGGTTTTTCCATTCAGTGCCCGATGACCGCGAACCATATACAATAGTCATCCCCCCGCCCAATGTGACAGGAGTGCTGCATATGGGCCACATGCTTAACAATACAATACAGGATATACTTGTAAGGAGGGCCAGGATGCAGGGCAGAAATGCCTGCTGGGTTCCAGGTACCGACCATGCATCCATAGCAACAGAGGCCAGGGTGGTGGCCAAGTTAAAAAACGAAGGTATCGACAAATCAAAACTTTCCAGGGAAGAGTTCCTGGAACATGCATGGATTTGGAAGGAGAAGCACGGGGGCATTATCCTCGAACAGCTTAAAAAACTCGGGGCATCATGTGACTGGGAGCGAACTGCCTTCACTATGGATAAGGGGTATTCGGAAAGTGTAATCAATGTGTTCATTGACCTTTATAAAAAAGGATTGATCTATCGGGGTGTCCGGATGGTTAATTGGGACCCCCAGGCCAAAACCGCGGTTTCTGACGAGGAGGTGATCTATAAAGAGCTTAATTCCAAATTGTATTATGTACGTTATCCGGTTGAGGGTGAAGAGCAGTGGGTAACTATAGCAACCACAAGGCCTGAAACAATTTTAGGCGATACTGCGGTAAGTGTAAATCCCGACGACAAGAGGTTCAGCCACCTTCATGGGAAGAATGTAGTCGTCCCGATGGTAAACCGTGTTGTCCCATTGATAACAGATGGTTACGTCGATACTGAATTCGGAACAGGTGCACTGAAGATCACTCCCGCGCATGATATAAACGACTACGAGATTGGTATCAGGCACAATCTGGAGGTGATCGATATTTTTAATGATGACGGTACCCTTAATGAAAACGCCGGGATATTTGTTGGCATGGACAGGTTCAAGGCCAGGGAAGCTTCTATCAGGAAGCTCACCGATGAGGGTTACATGGTAAAGATTGAGGATTATATTAATAAAGTAGGGTTTTCTGAACGCACCGATGCTGCAATTGAACCAAGGCTATCCATGCAGTGGTTCTGCCGTATGCATGAAATGGCAGGCCCCGCCCTGGAAAATGTAATAAAAAATAAAATCCGTTTTCATCCTGTGAAGTTCAAAAACACCTACCGGCACTGGATGGAGAACATAAAAGACTGGTGCATATCAAGGCAGTTGTGGTGGGGGCACCGTATTCCCGCCTGGTATATTGGCAAAAGTAATGACTTTGTTGTAGCAAATTCCGGGGAGGAAGCGCTTCAGCTAGCCAGGGAAAAAAGCGGCAATGAAAGTCTTGGATCCGGAGATCTACGGCAGGACGAAGATGTGCTGGACACCTGGTTTTCCTCCTGGATATGGCCAATTGCAGTGTTTGACGGCATAAGGAACCCTGAAAACAAGGATTACCGTTATTATTATCCGACCGACGACCTTGTCACAGCCCCCGAAATACTTTTTTTCTGGGTGGCAAGAATGATAATGGCCGGCTACGAATACCCCGGCGAGAAGCCCTTTAAAAACGTTTACCTTACCGGTATTGTCCGTGACAAGCTGGGAAGGAAAATGTCCAAATCACTCGGAAATTCCCCTGAACCCCTTGAGCTGATAAGTAAATACGGGGCAGACGGTGTAAGGGTAGGGATGCTGCTTTGCTCACCCGCGGGCGGAGACCTGTTGTTTGATGAAAACCTTACAGAACAAGGCAGGAACTTTTCTAATAAGATATGGAATGCTTTCCGGCTGGTGAATAGCTGGGAAACAGATGTCAACATCGACCAGCCGGCATACTCGGCTTCCGCCACCCACTGGTTCGGGGCAAGGCTTAATGAGGCAATTGTAAGGCTTGACACACTTTATGCCCATTACAAGTTATCCGAGGCCCTGATGCTGATATACAAGCTGTTCTGGGATGATTTCTCTTCCTGGTACCTTGAAATTATCAAACCCGGATATGAAAAGCCCCTTGACAGATCCACCCATGAATCGACCCTCGGTTTTTTCGATTCCCTTCTGCGCCTGCTCCATCCCATAATGCCATTTATTACCGAGGACCTGTGGCAAAGGCTCAAGCCGAGGGGCAAGGGAGAAAGCATCGTTGTGGCTGCCATGCCTCAGGCAGGTCCGTTAGAGCCCAAACTGCTCTCAGACTTTAATACCATGATGGGAATTGTAAGTTCTGTTCGAACCATAAGGGCAGAAAAGAACATTCCCCATAAAGAGCCTTTAACGCTGATGGTCAGGACGGGCGGAGAATCAGCCCTGTTGCCCCTAAGTGAGGTTATTGTTAAACTGGCCAACCTTTCCGAAATAAGCGAAACGGAGATAAAACCAGGCAATGCAGTTTCCTTTATGGCCGGAACAACGGAGTTTTTTATCACTCTTGAAGATAAAATTGATGTTGAGGCGGAAATTGCCAGGATAGAAAAAGAGCTTAAGTACGCAAGGGGATTTCTTGATTCGGTCATGAAAAAGCTCAACAACCGGAGATTTGTCAGTAGTGCACCTGAAAAGGTAATTGAAATGGAAAAGACAAAACAGGCTGATGCCCGGAGCAAGATAGCTTCACTCGAGGAAAGGCTGAACAGCCTGACCGGACTCAAGCCATAAAGTCAGGTACTGGTTATTTTAATCTTCATTTGTTGCACAACATATTCTAACAAGTAAAAAGTCATGTTTTTTACATTGTTTTCTCATTAGTTTTATCTGTCCATCATGACAGATGAACCTCCCATTAATGCTTTAATGCATGCCTGCATGGTTTTTACAGGGGTTTTATTCTGCATTAATTTACAAAAATTCACAATGAGATGCATGACCCGGAAATATTATTGAACCCCAATGAGCTGGTGAAGTTTCTGAAAAAGCCGGCATCTGAGTTTACCAGGCATGATATTGTCAGGTTTATAGAGGAAAAAGGGATAGAGATGCTTAATTTTCGCTATGTGGCGGAAGACGGAAAGCTAAAAACCCTCAATTTCGTAATCTCTGATAAAGCCTATCTTGAAATAATCCTTACCCAGGGGGAAAGGGTTGACGGATCAAGCCTTTTTTCATTTATTGAATCCGGTTCGGGCGATCTTTATGTAATACCAAAATACCGGACAGCCTTTGTTAATCCTTTTACCGGGGTGCCGACCCTTGATATCCTCTGTTCCTTTTACAACAGCCACGGGGAACCCCTGGAGAGTGATCCGGGGCATATTCTGCGTAAGGCCCATAATGATTTTAAGAATTCTACGGGATACTCTTTCAAGGCTTTTGGTGAGCTGGAATATTATGTGAACAGCCGGCGCCATGACTTCTTTCCACCAACCGACCAGAAAGGGTATCATGCATCGGAACCCTTTGCGAAGTTTGAGAACTTACGTTCCCAGGCCCTGCTGATGATAGCAAAAACGGGAGGCAGGACAAAATACGGACATGCTGAGGTCGGAAGCTTTACCAGGGGCGATGAGTTGTTTGAACAGCATGAGATAGAGTTCCTGCCATGCAATGTGGAAGATGCTGCCGACCATCTTGTTGTGGCTAAGTGGATACTCAGGATGCTTGCACACAGGCATGAAGTTGAAATCAGTTTTGCCCCTAAAATAACAGTAGGCAAGGCAGGCAGCGGGATGCATGTGCACGCAATGCTGGAAAAGGATGGAGTCAATGCGATGACCCGGAACGGAAAGCTCAGTGAAGATGCAAGGAAAATGATAGCCGGCTGGCTGGATTGCGCTTCAGCGCTGACTGCATTCGGCAATACAATCCCCACATCCTATTTGCGTCTGGTGCCTCATCAGGAGGCACCAACAAGTATCTGCTGGGGAGACCGCAACCGCTCCGTGCTTGTCCGCGTACCCCTTGGATGGCAAGGTGCCGGCAATATGATTAATGATGCTAACCCTGGTAAAACTTCCGGCACATCGGAGTATTCCCACAGGCAAACGGTTGAGTTCCGTTCCCCGGACGGGTCGGCCGACATTTATTTGCTGCTTTCGGGACTTGTTGTTGCAGCACGGCATGGACTGGAGATGGATAACAGCCTTGACATTGCTGAGGACCTTTATATTGATGTCAACATTTTCAATGAAGAGAATAAGGATAAACTTGAGAGGCTTGAAAGGCTTCCCGCATCATGCTGGGAATCCGCCGCTGCCCTGGAAGGCAAAAGGGAAATTTTTGAAAAAAACGGTGTGTTTCCTGCCGGAGTATTGACGAACATCTCAGACCGGCTTAGGTCGTATGATGATAAAAATATGAGCCAGAAACTCTACGGTGACGATGAGGCTATCAGGGAACTTGTTATCCGGTACATTCATTGCATGTAGCGGGTTTCCTTCCCGCAAGGGTGCTGCATCCGGATAAGGCATGGGAAAGAATAGCGGGTGAAAAAAATTAAAAAACCCCTGAAACATCATGCGCAGGGGTTTTTTAGTAAACTGTGAAGCTGGATTTAAAGTTAATTTAAAATTAGTTGCAAGTGTAAAAACGCAAACAAAAGGATTTTAGTATTCCCTTATCCTGATACTTCTGAACCATACGTCATCACCGTGATCCTGGAGGCCAATTACACCCTCGATATATTTACCGAATAAATCAACATCAAATTTACTTTCTTCAACCATAGCTTCCCAGGCAGAAGTTCCAAGGTGATATTCAAGTACATCTTCCCCATTCTGTCGATGGAATACAGAACCGCGGTAAACAATGATCTCTGCATGGTTCCATTCTCCCACAGGCCTTGTATTCTGAGGATTTGCAGGCAAAATGTCGTAAAGCGAGGCTGCCTTGCGGTTTCCGTCCACACCTCTGTCGGCATCAGGATGACCGTCGTTGTCGAGTATCTGGAATTCCGGGGCGGTGTGCCATATTGGCCTTCCTTCTATTTCACGGCCCAGGTAGAAAATACCGCTGTTTCCTCCTTCGGAAATTCTCCAGTCCAGTTTAAGATGGAAATCCTTGAAAGTTTTGTCATACACTATATCACCACCACGGCCACCGGCCTCGCCGGTGCCGGCTCCAATGCAACGAAGGGCACCGTCTTCAACAACCCATCCTTGTTCGGGGAATGTCTCCCCGTTATAGCTCCGCCATCCGGTGGTCGTTTCCCCGTCAAACAACAGTACAAAGCCTTCTTCCTTTTCCTGTTCGGTCAGAGTGTTAGGGTCCACTTCCCGGGCAGTCCGTTCTGCCGGCTGCCGGCAGGAAAAAGCCATCGCCAGAACAAAAATGATACTTGCGAAAAAAGAAATGTATCTGACTTTCATTATTGTAAAGTTTAGTTAGTATTAATAATTCTGCAATAAGGTGATGTTTCCTGTATCTTACAGATACGACTGTCTGCCGGCTTTGAATCACCGGCAAACAGTCGCATATTATTCTGCAATAACTTTAAAAGGTTCAGTTACGGCATTGATGGCAGATTCCATCCGGTCCTGTATGGCCTGCTGATCAGATCAGCTGCATATTGCTGAGCATTCACGGGGTCAGTCCAGGTTCTTGCAAAGGTTGGATGACCATCCTCAATCCTGAATCCGTCTGCAATTATGGTGCGGATTTCTTCATTACTGCCTATATTGGTGAACCTCATATTCTGGCCATCCCACTCAAGCTCCTTGTTAAGGGCCTGCAGTCGGACAGCAAGAACACCCATAACCACCATTTCATTGAATGGTCCTGCTTCATGGAATGCAGAGGCCGTTTCAACCCTTGTGTTTGGACTCTCCTTACATGCACGAACCCAGTCCATGTAATGGCCGTTCTCCACTCTGCGAACAAACTTTGGTGCATCAGGAACGCGGCCTGACATCAGCCATGGGCGTACTCCGTAACAACCTGCCACCAGGATGTCTTTTGTTCCGTAGAAGATAATCCCTCCGCCGGCATCGTTCATATCCCTGCCTGCAGGCCATCCTTCGGGCATCTCGGGGCGGATGCCTCCGTCATACCAGTTGACCACGACTTCGGGAAGGTTGATCTTCATTCTGTTGCTGGGCCTCCTGGAAGGATAGGTAAGTTTAACCTTCTGTGCCACGGGAGCGCAGTCAACCAATAGCAGGGTTGAACTTCCCTGGACGGCAGTCGGATAACCAAGTTCCAGTCCCATGAAAACAGGGTGAAGAATATGACATGCCATATCACCAAGCGCACCGGTTCCGAAATCCCACCATCCCCGGAAGTTCCATGGGGTATATATCTCATTGTAAGGACGCATGGGAGCAGGCCCGATAAACAAATCCCAGTTCATAGTATCCGGAACGGGGTGCACTTCCTGGGGGGTATTAAGTCCCTGGGGCCATATCGGCCTGTCAGTAAAGGAATCAACCCTTGTAACCTCACCTATCTCGCCATTTGCAATCCATTCGCGTATCAGGTTAACACCCTCGTCAGATGAACCCTGGTTACCCATCTGGGTTGCAACTCTGTGCTTCTTTGCAAGGTTGGTAAGCAGCCGTGACTCATAAACCGTGTGGGTAAGTGGTTTTTCAACATATACATGCTTGCCCATGGTCATGGCATCGGCAGCAACGATAGCGTGTGTATGGTCGGAAGTGGCCACAACAACTGCATCTATGTCGTTACCCATTTCGTCGTACATGACGCGGTAATCCCAGAATTTTTTGGCATTGGGATAACGGTCGAAAACATTTTTACTGTATCTCCAGTCCGTATCACACAATCCGATTATGTTCTCGCTTTCCATGGGCCTGAGAACACCTGCTCCTCTTCCGCCTACTCCTACACCTACAATATTTAGTCTGTCACTGGGGGCCTTGTGACCCAAACCGCTGATCACGCTACTCGGGAGTACCGTGAGGCCAGCTGTTGCCATAGCTGTGTTGCCTAAAAATTTTCTCCTTGAAATTTTATTGTCCATTTTAACAGGAATTAGTTAGTAATTAAATTGCTTATTTATCATTAAGTACTTGGATTTATTACTATTATATATCCAATTCTCACATTTGTGAAAATTTGGGAACTTAACTGTAATTAGTTTATTTAAATAATCATGCTAAAATACAAATTATTATGATTAGGATGAACTAAATTTAATCCTAAAGCCAGACGGGTTATGAATTATTTAACAATTTGTTGCAATTTTCAATATTCATTGGATATTAATATATCCCCCATTTTCTTTAAACGGGGTTATTTTTGGCAATGATCACATGGTTTTTTAAATTGCAGCTAACATTCAAATGCATTTTGCCAAATTTTTTTCCGGTTGTATTTATATAACTTTGATTTTGTACATTGAGCAATATATTTAACTAAAAACCTTCAGAATGAATAAAAAAATCAAAATGGGGCTCGTTGGCGGAGGACCAGGTTCGTTTATCGGGCCAGTGCATTTTCGTGCTGCCATTATGGATGGACACATTGAGCTTGTATGCGGGGCATTTGATTCCGACCCGGTGCAGTCAAAAGCTTCAGCAGAGATCTATAACATTTCACCCAAACGGGCTTATGGAACCTGGGAGGAAATGTTTGAAAAAGAAAACAGTTTACCGGAAAACGAAAAAATGGATATGGTGGCTGTGACCACACCTAACCACCTTCACTTTCCAATTTCAATGAAAGCACTGGAAAATGGCTTCCATGTTGTATGTGAGAAACCTGTTACTGTTTCACTTGATGAGGCAAAAAGGCTTGCTGCAATGGTGGATGATACCGGCCTTCTTTTTGCTCTTACCCATACCTACACCGGCTACCCCATGGTAAAGGAGGCAAAACACCTGGTATCAAGAAACCAGCTGGGCACAATCCGGAAGATTGTAGTTGAATATCCGCAGGGATGGTTGTCTACACCGCTTGAAAAAACCGGAAATCAGCAGGCCGAATGGAGGTCAAAACCTGAATACAACGGACCCGGCGGCTGCCTGGGAGATATCGGGGTGCATGCTGAAAATCTTGCTGAATATATAACCGGACTGCAAATCGATGAATTGTGTGCTGACATAAACTCCTTTGTTCCCGGACGCGCCCTGGATGATGATACATCTGTCCTGCTCCGGTTCGAAGGAGGTGCAAGGGGGGTGCTTTGGGCAACACAGATTGCTGCCGGGGAAGAAAACAATCTGACAATCAGGGTTTATGGTGAAAAAGGAGGGCTTGAATGGAGGCAGCACGACCCGAACACTCTTTTGCTCAAGATGCTGGACCAGCCGGTACAGATACTGCGCGCAGGTAAGAATTACAGTAATTTGTCTGAAATTGCCCGTTGGAACCTCCGGATTCCCGGTGGCCATCCTGAAGGATACATTGAAGCCTTTGCCAATATATACAAAAATATGGCCCATGCCATTCAGCAAAGGAAGGAAAACCTGCCTGTCGACCCTGCATATCTTGATTTTCCCACTGTACATGACGGTGTAAGGGGCATGCGGTTTATTGAAAAGGTTATCGAATCAGCAGCTGGTTCTGAAAAATGGATTAAATTCCAGGGATAAATTAAATTATGACGCGAACAAGTAATCTGTTAATAACCCTGTTATGTATCGCAGCAACTGTAAATGCTCAATCCCTCTACCAGGCAGGAACATCAAGGGTTAGCATAGAGCCGGACAGGTCGGTCATTTCCCTTGCCCTGGGGGGATATGCTGCCCCGCCCGAAGGAAGGTTTACATTGCAGTGGAAAGCAGTGGGCCAGGCAATGGAAGCTGCTGCACTTGGCGGCCATGAAGGCAGGCTCTATATTATAAGGGACAATAACCTTTTGTGGAAGAATGCAGCCGAAAAAAGCTCATCATGGAAATCCGCGGGAAGCAATGAAATCATCAAATCAATTGCCGGGATAAACAAAAAGCTATATGCCCTAACCCCCAATGGGGCGTTGCTGGAGGCGAACCATGAAGGTGATATAGAATGGAAGCAGGCTGGTTTTATCAACAGCTCGGTTAAAACAATGACAGGGCTTGGCAATTTTTTGTTTGCTGCGAATGAAAACGGGTCAATCTGGTATGCAGATATATCGGCCGGAAATCCCGAATGGTCGGAGGTGAGATCCATGAAAGGTATAATAAGCCTGGCAGCCGGTAATGGCCGGTTATATGCGCTTACCGATGATGCTGTTCTGTACCGGTGTGAGCCTGCAAAGGGTGAATTCAAATGGTTGAAAATAGCCTACAAAAACGGAGTCACCATAACTGAAGATATACACCATATAGCAATAGCTGATAATACTATTTATGGTATATGCCATGATAATATACTGTATGAGGGTGAACATCGCAGCAGGGGGAATCTGTCAGCCAGGGCTATGGCTGTCAAAAAAGGAGATGAAACAGTAATTATAGTCAACGTGGATGTTGTCGGGCTTAACGACACTTTTACAGGCCTGCTCAGGCAGGAGTTGAAAACCAGGCATCATATTCCCGGTTCTGCGATTCTATTCAATATGTCTCATACTCATTTTGCGCCCGTAACACAGGACTGGAAAACATGGGATGAATCGAAACAGCAGCCGGACAGTATCTACCTTTATTCCACTGTAAAAAACGGGATCCTCCTGGCGGTTGAAAAAGCTCTCGAGGCACTGGCACCGGCAAGGATATATTTTGGCAGAGGGTCCGCACAAATTGGTTTTCAAAGGAGCCTGGATGATCATCCCGGTTTATATGATGATTCAGTGGATGTAATCAGGGTTGACTATACGGGTACAAATGACCGGGCCTGCCTGTTCCTGGCTGCCTGTCACCCTGTTCACAGCACCGCCGGGAAACTTCATTTTACCTTAAGTGCGAATTATCCCGGAGTAGCGAGGAAGCTGGTTGAGGAGAGAACTAAGGTGTCAAACTCTTTATTTATGCAGGGTGCCTCCGGCGACATTAACCCGGCCGATAATGGAGAGTATATTTCAGGAGAAAGGCTCGCAAATGAGGTAATTGCAGTCATGGGCAGTCCTATGGAGGAGATAGGTGGCGCCATATCATACTATCTTGACACAATCAATATACCCGTCAGATCATGGAAAATAGAGGAAATTATGGCATTCAGGGCTGAAAACACTGATAAGCCAGGTGATTTAACTGCGGAAAGAAACGTGAGATGGAGTGATTTAATGCTGAATCACCATAATAATGGTACAATGCCGGTTTCATTACCTGTCTATGTGCAGACAATCAATATAGGAAACTGGAAGCTTGTTGGAGTATCCAGGGAAACAACAACCCAGTATAGCCTGGGTATAAAAGACCTGTGGCCTGACAAACTGGTTTCCGTTGCAGGCTTTACCAATGATGTCTCAAGCTACCTGCCGACAGGCCTGCATCTTGAACAAGGGGGTTATGAGGGGCTTGATTCCTTTTTTTGGTATGGGACCTATCCGTTTCCTGACTCGGTTTATCCGGCGATTATCGGTACAATCAAGTCGCTCGGCCGTTAAAAACAGTATTGCCGTCTTGAAATTCCCTGTCAGCAGCTTCAGCAGGCTATCTCTTGTATTGAGCGAACCCTCAGAAGGAAAAGCTCAGATGATTGATTTTAGACAAAATAAAGGAATTCACTGAATGGGTGTGAACCATCCGGGGATAATTACAATGTTAAGTATAAAGCAAGGTGGTGAGAATATTACGGGGAAAGCCGTCTGATGCTCCAGATGTCCTGGTGCCTGATATACTCTATCCTGTCATGGAGCCGGCTGTATCGCCCCTGCCAGAATTCAGCCAGATCAGGCAGCAGCCGGTAGCCGCCCCAGTAGGGTGGGCGGGGGATAGGCTGGTCACTAAAGCGGCTGGATATTTTAAGCATTTCAGACTCCAGCACCTGCCGGGAAGCGATCACCCTGCTTTGCCTGGATGCCCAGGCACCTGCTTTGCTTCCTGCAGGCCGTGAATCAAAATATTCATCGGATTCATGTAATGGCACTTTTTTTGCCACGCCCTCAAATCTCACCTGCCGCTCGAGTTCGGGCCAGAAAAATACAAGGGCAGCACGTGGATTTTCCTCCAGTTGCTTCCCTTTTTTGCTTTCATAATTAGTAAAAAAGGAGAGGCCCTTACTGTTCAGGTCTTTAAGCAGAACAACCCTCGCGGCAGGACGGCAATCAGAGCCAGTTGTTGCAAGGGTCATCGCAGTAGGGTATATTACTTCTGCGCGGAGTGCTTCATCAAACCATTTTTTGAACTGAAGCAGCGGATCATCATTCACAGAATCTCTTGTAAGTTCATCAAGGCAATATTCCTGGCGTATTGCAGCTATCTCTTTATTCATGGCAACAGGTGTTTAATGCAAATTTAGTTAAATTAAACAGTTACAGAGCAACCGTGCAACTTCAGGATTACAGGCAGATAAACCCCTTTAATGGCATCAGGGGTAAAATCCGGGAAGCACCCTTAATGCAAACCCCTTGTAACATGGCAGTTACAAGGGGTTTGAGTACCCGGGGCGGGAATTGAACCCGCACGGCCGCAATGGCCACAGGATTTTAAGTCCTGCGTGTCTACCAATTCCACCACCCGGGCAGGAATCAGATTGTAAAAATAGAAAAAAAGTTGATGATCGTAAAACATTAACAGTTTCTATCAGCAGAAACTTTTTTATACAGAGAAAATCAATCCGGTCTGAGAAGGCTGGCTGTGTATTAACCACTGAATCTTTCCAAAGAGGCTGTCTTTTTTAAACCCTTTGAAGGCAGATGATAAAGAAAAAAATCCCGGAAAAAATTCCGGGATTTTGAGCGAAAAACGGGACTCGAACCCGCGACCCCGACCTTGGCAAGGTCGTGCTCTACCAACTGAGCTATTTTCGCAATTAGTGTTGCAAAGTTAATCCATTTTTATTGTTTTCAAAAAATTCCGGTTGTAAATACTCTGAAAAATTATTCCAATAGCCGCAACACAATTTCGCCGGGAATCACCTG
This sequence comes from Bacteroidales bacterium, assembly GCA_007135095.1. Classification (GTDB taxonomy): domain Bacteria; phylum Bacteroidota; class Bacteroidia; order Bacteroidales; family PUMT01; genus PXAP01. Next base: position 13,201 of record SLJO01000242.1, read on the forward strand.
ATTGTACCATCCTGCCACGATTCCCCTGAAACCGGGGGAATCGCACCACGCTCTTCCTGCTAACCGGGAGATAAACGTGAAGCTCCATGCACTGTTATTTGAGACCTGATATTTTCTTTATCTCATTCAGCTTATTAAGCGCTTCAACCGGAGTCAGGTTATTGATATCAAGATTCATTATCTCTTCCCTTATCTGCCTGAGCACCGGGTCGTCCAGCTGAAAAATACTGAGCTGAAAGCCCTCTCTCTGCTCTGCAAGGGAAGCTACCGGTTTGGAGAGCGAGTGATTGTTGTGTGATTTTTCAAGTTCCTTTAATATTTCCCCTGCTCTTTTAACAACGCTCTTTGGCATACCAGCCATCCTGGCAACATGAATGCCGAAACTATGCTCGCTGCCTCCGGGGACAAGCTTTCGCACGAAGATTACTCTATTGTCAATTTCTTTAACCGATACGTTGAAATTTTTAACACGTTTAAATGAGTGCTCCATCTCATTGAGTTCGTGATAATGAGTCGCAAAAAGTGTTTTTGCTTTACCGCCCGGGTATTCATGAATATATTCCGCCATCGCCCAGGCAATTGAAATGCCGTCATAGGTGCTTGTCCCCCGGCCGATCTCATCAAGCAGGACAAGGCTCCTGTCTGAGATATTATTGAGGATGCTGGCGGCTTCATTCATTTCTACCATAAAGGTGGATTCTCCGAGCGATATATTGTCCGATGCTCCTACCCGGGTGAATATTTTATCTACTACACCCGTAACAGCCGAAGAAGCGGGCACATAGCACCCCATCTGGGCCATTAGCACTATAAGGGCAGTCTGCCTGAGAAGGGCTGATTTGCCTGACATATTGGGACCGGTAATAATAATTATCTGCTGACTGCTGTCATCCAGAAACACATCATTGGCAATATACTGCATGCCCGGGGGCAATTGTTTTTCTATCACAGGGTGCCTGCCTCCTTTAATGTCAATTATTTTGCTGTTATTTACCTCCGGCTTGCAATAGTTATTCTCAATGGCAAGTCCCGCGAATGAAAGAAGACAGTCAATTTGCGCAACCATTCGGGCAATGATCTGTATATCGGGTATATATGTAATTGCATAAGTTACAAGCGCTGAAAAAAGCCGGGTTTCAAGCTTCAGGATTTTCTCCTCTGCACCAAATATCTTCTCCTCATACTGTTTGAGTTCCTCGGTAATATACCTTTCTGCGCTGACAAGGGTTTGTTTTCTGATCCACTGTCCGGGAACCTTGTCCTTATGAGTGTTCCTTACCTCAAAGTAATAGCCGAAAACATTATTGAAGCTTATTTTGAGCGAAGGAATGCCGGTTTTCTCACTTTCGCGCTGCTGTAATTTAATCAGGTAATCCTTTCCTGAGTAAAGGATGTCACGTAATTCATCCAGTTCGGCCGACACTCCCCGGGCTATCACGTTTCCTTTCTGCACGGCGTTCGGCGGATCCTCCCTGATTTCCGATGCGATCCGGTTTATTAGCTGACTGCATATCCTGATTTGTTTTCCTGTTTCAACAAGGCCTTTTTGCCCGGTTTCGAGGCATGCTTTTTTAATAAAGGCGCTGCATTCCAGGGCGGTTTTGAGCTGAGAAAGCTCGCGCGGGTTTATCCTGAGTGTTGATATTTTTGAGGCAAGTCGTTCCAGATCACCTGTTTGCCTGATCCTTGATGACAGGGTATCCCTGAACTCTTCATCCCGGATCAAAAAGTCCACTATATCCAGGCGTCCGTTAATAAGGGCCGGATCCTTGAGTGGCAGGCACATCCAGCTTTTCAGCATTCGCCCGCCCATAGGGGAAAGGGTCCTGTCCATAACCGAAAGAAGAGTTATGGCTCCCTCATTCAGGGGGTAATACAGCTCAAGATTCCTGATGGTAAATTTGTCAAGCCATACATGGCTGTCTTCTGCCAGGCGTGAGATGGATGTAATATGACTTATATGCTCATGCCTGGTCAGCTCCAGGTATTGCATTATTGCACCCGCGGCTGTGATTCCCAGGAAAGGCGCTTCAATGCCGAAGCCTTTGAGCGATGTCGTATTAAAATGACTGACAAGCTTTTCATATGATGATTCCTCATGAAAGGCCCATTCATCGATTTTATAGGTATAAAAGCCGGTTCCGAAAGAACTGGTAAAAAGTTCCTCCCTGCCCTTTTCAAAGAGCACCTCTTTTGGTTCAAAACCGTTCAGCAGCTTGTCTGCATATGCGTAGCTGCCCTGGGCAATAATGAACTCCCCCGTGGTCACGTCAAGAAATGCAATGCCCGTAATGTTTTTTTCAAAATGAACACAGGCAAGGTAATTATTTTTCTTGTGCTCAAGCACATTTTCATTAAATGCAACGCCGGGGGTTACGAGCTCTGTAATTCCCCTCTTAACAATTTTTTTTGTCAGTTTCGGGTCTTCCAGCTGTTCACAGATGGCTACTCTTTGTCCGGCTCTTACCAGCCGTGGCAGGTAAGTGTCAATGGAATGGTGGGGAAATCCTGCCAGCTCGACAAACGATGCAGCGCCATTTGCTCTTCGAGTAAGGGTAATCCCCAGGATCGAGGATGCCTTTATGGCATCCTCCCCGAAGGTTTCATAAAAATCACCGACTCTGAACAATAATATAGCGTCAGGATGCTTCGCCTTGATGTTGCCGTATTGCTTCATCAGGGGAGTTTCGTTTTTATCAGATTTGTTTCCCAAGACCCGGCAATTGATTTTTATGTATAATTTTTATAATCACTTCAGTGAGTTCGGTGAAAATTCAGTTTCAAAGAAGAACTGCTAAAATAATATATTTGAGGGTAAATAAAGAATTTACTCAGACCGGTATAATTATATCACATAGCAGTAACATTTATCCCCTTTCCTTATTTTGTTGCAGGAGAGGGAGGCAGCTGATTCCTGAGTTATGGAGATGATTATCCTTTCGGGGGGCTTAAAGGAAGGGTAATGTTGCTGTTTATGGTTGAAATTGCATTCGCCATGAGTCAGCCTTTTTTACCAGAATTCAGCAGAATCAGTTTCCCTGCAGTTTCATAAACTCAATTTCCGGCAAACCGTATTCCTCGGTC
>SLJO01000240.1 GCA_007135095.1 Bacteroidales bacterium
CCATTCCGAACAGAGAAGTTAAGCCCATTAGCGCCGATGGTACTGCGAAAGCGGGAGAGTAGGTCGTCGCCTTTCTTATAAAATTAATCCCGGACCCTGTTAATGGAATCCGGGATTTTTTTTCTTTGTGGCTTAAATCAACCTGCACGTTTCTTGACAGATCAGGTTATATTTGCTAATTTAGTTTTTTGATGGAGAAGATTTTGCGAAGTTCATAAAGGTGCAGGAAAACAATGAAACTATTTATTAAGCATATGGTTAGTCTTCGGTGCAGGATGGTGGTACAGAAGGAGCTGGAAAAACTGGGATTACGGCATGTTAATATTGATCTTGGCATGGTTGAAATTCCTGAAGATATCACTCATAAACAGCGCGAAGAGTTAAAAGTAAACCTTCTTGAATGGGGACTGGAATTAATGGAGGATAAAAAGGACATTCTGGTTGAAAGGATATCGAACCTGATCATCGAAATGATCCATTACTCTGACGGAGAAATTAAAGTAAGCAATTCCGAATACCTGAGCGAAAAGCTGGGGTACGATTATACCTATATGTCCAATATATTTACCAAAATGAAGGGCGTTACAATACAGCAGTTTATTATCATGCATAAAATTGAAAAAATAAAAGAGTTACTGCTCTATGATGAACTTAACCTTTCTGAGATTTCCTATAAGTTGCATTACAGCGGTGTAGCCCATCTGTCCAACCAGTTCAAGAAGGTTACCGGTGTCACTCCCTCCTTTTATAAACGATTGAAGAAAAAGCGAAAACAAAACCTGGAAGACATCTGATCTCTGTAAAACCCCGCACATTAGAGTGCGTTATCAGGTACCTGAGATATGTCAATATTCTTGAACATTCTATCAGTGCAAAACGTTATTTTATGATATGAGCACAAACCGAATAATCCAGGTATTAAGAGAAGAGAATTTTTAAAATTCGGGGCTTTGGCATCAGTGGGTTTGTCAGCCGGCGCTTTGAAAGCACTTGGCTCGGTGACCAGAAAAAATGCTCCGGTGGAATCAGAAAAAGCTGCTGTCCCTGAGTGGAGAAACAAACAGAGCACTATGGCCTACAGGCAGCTGGGACGAACGGGATTGATGCTATCGGAAGTGGTAGCTGGCGGAGATCCTGTCCGAAACGAAAGGATTTATTAAACCAGTCATACTTTTGCCTCTTGCTATGCTATCTTTTGCACTAACTCCGGCATCAGTGAATGCGGAAACGGCGATAATCTTCCTTTTTGAGAAATACGATAATTCTTCTCACAAAAAAGGACTGCCTCAGATTTAAGAGGCAGTCCCTTTAAATAAAAATTGTTGAAATTATGTTAGAACCGGTATCCCAGTGAAAGGCCGAATCCCGTATTTTTTACTGCTAACTGGTCGCCATAGACCATTGGGGTCCTTTTATCTTCAGGATTGATTTTCAGCATACCGAGCTGTGCATTAAGCTGGAGGAATAAACCACCCGCCATTTCATACCCGAAAAAGATGTTACCACCTGCATCAAATGGCCTGAAATGAGTCGCCGCATATTGATCACCCGACTCCACGACATTTGTATATTCAACATCTGTTTCAACGCTTACAGGGCCGACTGCCAGTGTTGAATTTCCCATAATGCCGTAACCAATGTACGGACCGAATCCCAGTGTTACATATCCATTTCCCAGTAAACCCTTGTAGACCAGGTTAAGAGGTATTTCAATATAAGAAAGCTTGTATGTTCCTGTTAATAATCCATAACTGCCTTCCGAACCTTTCAGGGAAAAAAGCACACCAGGCTGAAAGTAAAAATCTGGGGCGACGGGAAACTGGATATTTAATCCTGCATGATAGCCAATGATCAGATCGTTATCAAGATTATTACCGCTATTATCCTTGCCGTTAAAATTCTGGAAATTCAACCCGCCTAAAATAGCAAAGGAGGGCTTTGCATTATCTGTGCCCTGGGCAACAGCCAGGGAAACTGAAATCATAAAAAGTAATGCAATTGACGTAATTCTTATTTTCATTTTAATTAGTTTTTGATTTGTGAACTCTCTTTACTGGCTACTTCTTTGCAGCGTCAGCCTTCATTTTTTCATTGGCAGTAATTAAAAACTCAACCCTGCGGTTTTGAGTACGGCCATCTGCGGTTTCGTTATCATACTTGGGAAGAGTTTCGCCAAAACCTTTGACTGTAAGCCGGCTTGTATCAATGTACTTGCTTGCCAGATAACCTGATACAGCACCGGCACGTCTTTCAGACAGGGCCTGGTTGTATGATTCACTGCCCCGGCTGTCGGTATGTCCCTGCAGCTCAATATCAGTATCGGCATAACTGTTAAGAACCAGGACCAGCTTATCCAGACTGGCTTTAGCTCCGTCTGACAGGTCTGACTGGTCAAACCCGAACAGAACATTACTGTTGAACTCTACAACTATCCCTTCACCTACCCGTTCAACATTAGCATCCGGAACGGTTTTTTTGATTTCCTCAGCCTGCTTGTCCATCTCATTTCCAATGACTGCACCCGCGGCACCTCCAACTGCTGCCCCGATAATTGCCCCCAGCGCGGTGTTACCGGAAGCCCTTCCAACAACGGCTCCACCGGCACCACCAGCAGCAGTGCCGATAACAGCTCCTTTCTGTGTCCTGTTCCAGGAGGCACAACTGCCCAATATCATAATTGTACTTATCAATACAATTACACTCAATCTTATTTTTTTCATATTCTAAATAGGTATTAAATTAGTCACCAAAGTTAGCTGCGTGGCTGCATTCAATGTTACATATCGATGTTTAATAATTACATGATTCACGCATTTGTCAGTCACATTCATTTGAGCAGTGTTTGGTATGTAACTGTATAGTCTTTATATGTTACCATATGCAACCCTGCTTTACTTAAATGTAAGAATTATGCAACTTTTAGTATGGATTGTGTAACGCGTTACGAATTTTTATTGACCACCTTTGTAAAGAGCATATATGCAAACATGAATATTAGTTTTCATTTAAAAAACAGAAGCCATGAAAACAAAAGAGATGACTTATCTGGCAAAAACACTGGTTGCAGGGATGTTGGCTGCACTGTTGGCATTTACAATTAATTCATGTGCAAAAAAAACACATTTTCTAAACTCTACGGTTGTGCCTGCCGCAGAGGGAGATGTGAAAATTAAAAGAGACCGGAACGATAATTATGTCCTTAAAATGGATATAAAAAATCTTGCTGAAATTGACAGACTGCAACCACCTAAAAACCATTATGTAGTCTGGATGGAGACAGATCGTGGAACAACGAGAAATGTTGGACTGATAACCAGTTCAAGCAGGCTCAAAGTATCTTTTGAAACAGTATCTACCCTGAAACCAACCAGAATATTTATAACAGCCGAAGAAGACGGAGATGTGCAATATCCCGGTTCCATGGTTGTCTTGACAACAGAAAGATTGTAAGGTTGATCATAAAAGCTGCTGATCAATAGCCCTTATTCGTATGTCCGGATCAACCTGTTTATTGATTCAATATTACTCACACACGTGCAGGATTATAGCATGGCGAGTATAACCTGCTGTCGATCTCCAATGTAAACCAGCATTTTTATTCAGATGGGAAAAGATAAAATATAAGTTATGAATAAATGAAAAAAATAATCTTTTTAATGCTTGCCGCAGTCTTTTTAGCCGGATGTGTGTTGAATGTGGTAACCGGCCGCAAACAACTGAGCCTTGTCAACGAATCAGAGCTGCAGTTAATGGCTGCCAATCAATACAATACATTTTTATCAGATAACAAAGTATTAAATCCCAGAAACAATAAAGATGCTGCAATGGTCAGCCGGACAGGAACCAATATTGCAGATGCTATCGGGGAATATTATAGCAATGAGGGACAGGGATCTATACTGGAAGGATATAAGTGGGAATTTAATACTATTGACAGTAAAGAAGTCAATGCCTGGTGCATGCCGGGTGGGAAGGTAGTGGTATATACAGGTCTGCTGCCGGTAACCCAAACTGAAGCTGCACTTGCTATTGTAATGGGCCATGAGATTGCCCATGCTTTAGCTAAGCATGGCAATGAAAGGATGAGCCAGGCCCTTGTGCAGCAAATGGGGGGCATGGCCTTATCTGTTGCAATATCCCAACAGCCCCAGAAGACACAGGAACTGTTTCTGATGTCTTTCGGTATCGGAAGCACCATAGGTGCCATGTTGCCCTGGTCCAGGCAGCAGGAAACGGAGGCAGACCAATACGGACTCATATTTGCTGCTATGGCAGGTTATGACCCCCGGGAAGCCATTCCTTTCTGGCAACGAATGTCTGAAGCAGGCGGCGGCAGTCCACCGGAATTTTTAAGTACGCACCCTTCCGATGATACCAGGATGAAAAACCTGGAAAAATTCATGCCGGAAGCCCTGAAATTTTATACTCCCCGCAAATAAACCGCAGTTTTAAGAGCTTGCCAAAACTACAAATCAGATGGTTGATAAAAAGATAATCCAAAATGCCCTGAACTGCACCTGGGAAATTGACGACAATCCGATTTGGAGTTCA
>SLJO01000047.1 GCA_007135095.1 Bacteroidales bacterium
AAATCATTCTTCAGTGATTTTATCAGGCGTGAAAGTTTCTGAAAACCATAATTCCTTGGGTCGAAATCGGGTTTCTTTTTATTAATCAGTCCCCCGACAGCAGCCAGCGCCGCCCAGCCATCGTCATCTGCCAGATCCTCTATTGATGTTTTCAATAGTTCAATTAATTTTTTATCAATGGAATCTACCTTATTATCTTCGCCTGCGGGGGTTGCTTTTGTTTTTACAACCTTTTTTGGTGCTTGTGCCGCCCCGATTATTTCAATATAGATAAACTTATCGCAGGAGGCAATAAAGGGGCGGGGAGTTTTCTTTTCGCCAATACCAATTACCAGCATGCCTGATTCCCTTAACCTGGTTGCCAGCCGGGTAAAATCACTATCACTTGATACAACACAGAAACCATCAACTTTCTGGTTGTGCAGGATATCCATGGCGTCAATGATCATTGCGGAATCAGTGGCATTTTTTCCGGTTGTATAGCTGTATTGCTGTACCGGTGTAATGGCATGCTCAAGCAATGCTGGTTTCCAGCCCGATACAGTTTGCTTTGTCCAGTCGCCGTAAATCCGCTTGATGGTGGGAATGCCAAACTTGGCAATTTCATCCAGCATGCCCTTGATATTTGAATATGGGATATTATCAGCATCAATAAGCACAGCCAGATACAATTCACTTTTCTCTCTCATTTTATTTAATTTACTTTCTCCTGACCATTTTTACCTTTACAAACAACAGGCAGGTTCCATTTCTTTCCGGGTTCCCGTAAAGTTAAGATTTGTAATCAGTATAAAGATAAAAAAGTCACATAAAAGAAGCTCCCGTCAGATTATAAAGGAAGAAGCAGAATGATGGATTTGCTCAGGGGTGGCAGACTCAGTTGCCCGTAAGGAAATAATTCATATGGGCTAACCGTCAGTCTGGCTTGCAATATGATTTATCAGCGGGTCTATGGTGCTCCAGATTTTAGAACACGGGACTATAAACATTTTGTCCGTCACAATAACTGACAGGGTTGAAGCTCCCTCATTCCATGTACCCTGGAGTTTTATATTGTGTCTGTTCACATCAACATACCATGGATTCCCTCCGTGAATAGTTGCCCCATTTTCCTGTAATGTTTGCAAAATCTGATCAATTTTTGATCTGGTTATATTGTCATAATTATGTTCACCGCATTTACTTTTCATTGCGTTAATTATTTTTATGTTAATTAAACCGTATGCATTTGAAATTGACCAAAGGTCAATAACCTTCGGCAGACAACATATCCATCAGAATCGTGCCATAAATCATCCGTAATTTGATCTTGTTGAATTTTAGATGGTTGGAAAATCAAATGGGGAACTTCTGTGTAGCAATAATCCCCAATCACTTGTCTTTCTGACAATGAGCTGCCGGTTTCAAGCCATGACCCTTTGCCCGTTATTATGGTACCGGCCCTTTCATATCGGGATTCCCGGTATTCTGATTCCCGAATTTCATATATCTTTACCGGAATCAAAGGGATAAAACAGACATTATCCCCGGCGGTTACTGGTTGCATCCGCCTTTTCTCTTCTGATGCTTAAGCTTTTTCAGAATTATGCCCATATAACACCCGGTAATGCGTACGGAAAAAGTTAAATATGCCAGTCTTATTAAAGCCAGAGCAGCAGACCTTGGATTCTCAGGCTGCGGTATTTCTGCTGCCACTCTTCTGGAAGACGAGGGCACCCGGCTGGAGAGGTGGTTAAAAGCAGGCCTGCATGGAAATATGGGGTATATGGAAAATAATTTCGACAAAAGGATTGATCCCCGAAAACTTGTTACCGGGGCAAAAAGTGTAATTTCCGTATTGCACAATTATTTTCCCTCGCAAAAACAGAGCAACCCGGAAGCTCCGGTGCTTTCAAAATATGCTTACGGCACTGATTACCATTTTATTGTTAAAGACAAGCTGAAGCAATTGCTTTTATTCATGAATGAAAGCATTGGAGAGATTAATGGAAGGGCTTTCTGCGATTCTGCCCCGGTATTAGATAGGGCATGGGCTGCCCGCTCGGGTCTGGGCTGGATTGGGAAAAACTCAAACCTGCTGACCAAAGGCAGCGGTTCTTTTTTTTTCATAGGTGAGCTGATTGTTGATATTGATCTGCCCGCTGATGCCCCGGTAAAAGAATATTGCGGGAACTGCCGCAGGTGCATTGATGCCTGCCCCACCGGAGCCATCTTAGCCCCACGGGAACTTGATGCCCGTAAATGTATTTCATACCTTACAATTGAATTCAGGGACGGTCTGCCGGAGTGGATGAGGGATAAAATGGGAAATCGCGTTTTTGGATGTGATATATGCCAGGACGTCTGCCCCTGGAACAAAAAAGCCATACCTCACAATGAGCCGTTGCTTGATCCTGATCCGGGATTGATGGCAATGAGTCCTGATGAATGGCATGGCATGGACAGTCAGGTGTTCAATCTTTATTTCAAAAGGTCGGCAGTCAGGAGAGCCGGGTTTAAACAATTGAAAAGGAATCTTGATTTCCTTCAGGACCAGGCCTCAAAACGATGATCAGCAGGTGTGTGTTGCCATTACAGTTACAGCAATCTTCCTTGCGGACCGGGGGCCGTCAAATTCGCAAAGGAAAATATTCTGCCATTGTGACAGACCCATTTTCCCATCTATTACGGGTATGGTTTCCGAGGGCCCTACAATGCCTGCCTTGAGATGTGAATCACCGTTGCTGTCCTGGGCATCATGTTCCCAGACACCATGGGGAATAAGCTTGTTCAGCAGACTTACAACGTCGTTCTGAACCGAGTCGTCCCAGTTTTCCTGGATCATAATAGCAGCGGTGGCACCCTGAACATATACACTTACCAATCCCGTTGTTACAGGGTTTTTCTCCAGCACCTTTTTTACCTTCCCGGTAATATCATACAGTCCGTTGTGACTGGTAGTCGGTATTTCGATTATTTCCTGCATTGCACTAATTTTTTTGTATTAACTGGTTAAGGGTTGCAGTTAATTATTTGTCAAAAGTATGCCAGGGTTTGGAGTTGCAAGTATTAAGTGTTTAAAATTTAAAGTTACTTATTTTACGGGTATTAATTGATTAATGTTTATTTTTACCCTGATGCCGCTTCTCATCAGAATCAGATATAAACCGGATGGAGAACAAATTGGACACATTTACCTCAACCGATGGGAAAAAACTGTTTTTCCAGCACTGGGCCCCTGCCGGCCGGCCGGATCTGGTAATAGCCCTGGTGCATGGTTTGGGGGAACATTCAACAAGATATCAGGACTGGGCTGCGAGGTTCTGCGGGGAATCTGCAGCATTTGCTGCTTTCGATCTTAGGGGTCACGGATCGTCAGAAGGCGAGAGAGGCCATTTTTCATCATTGGAAATGGTTTTTGATGATATAGACTTATTTCTTGTAAAAACTGCCTCGCTTTTTCCCAATATTCCCATTGTGCTTTACGGGCACAGCCTGGGAGGTAATCTTGCAGCTAATTATTTCATCCAAAGAAAAAACAATATATCAGCATTGATAATAACTTCACCCTGGTTACGCCTGGGAAATCCTCCCTCCGGGATAGTGAAAGCATTGGTTAATATAGCAAGTAAAATTTTCCCATCCTTTACTGCAGCTTCCGGCATTGATGTTAATAACCTCTCACGCGATACCAGTGTGGTAGATGAATACAGGACCGATCTTCTGATTCATGATCGTATTTCTGTTAATACAGCCAAATCAGCAATTGAAGCCGGTGAATTAGCAATTACACGGGCAAGGGACGCAACCGGTCCTGTGCTGGTAATGCACGGACAGGGTGATAAAATAACATCGCCTGAAGGCAGCAGGGCTTTTTGTGAAAATGCCGGAAAGAACATCACTTTAAAGCTTTGGGACGGTTTCTATCATGAACTGCACAATGAGCCGGGGAAGGCGGAGGTGTTTAAGCATATAACCGGCTGGTTGAAAAAGAACAAATTACTGTCTGCTAACCAGCAAATGACCGGCTGAGGTCGGGTAGGTTGAAAAGGCAGAGGGATTTGCAAAGTGAAATAATAAAAATTACAGTGATATGAAGTTGTTCAGGACAATAGTTGATGTTCCTGAAAGCAGGCATAAGATCGACTATGAAACCGAATCCCTTTGGATAGGCTCCTGTTTTACCGAGAACATAGGATCGAGGCTGCAGTCCCTGAAGTTCCCGCATTCAGTGAACCCCTTCGGAATACTTTATAATCCGGAATCAATCCGCAGATCACTGACAATTCTCACCTCGGGCAAAATGTTTACCGGCGATGACCTTCGTTACGACAATAACCTGTGGTACAGCTTTTCACATCACTCAAGCTATTCCCACCCGGACAAGGACCTTTGCCTGGCAAAAATCAATGAAAGTATCAATCATGCTTCCAGGCTGCTCAGGGAAGCAAAAATTCTTTTTATCACCTTAGGAACTGCGCGGGCCTTCCGGTTAAATGAGACCGGTGAAATAGTATCGAATTGCCATAAACTTCCTAATACCCTCTTCAGCCATATACTTCTGGATACAGATCAGATTGTGCAATCATATACGAGTCTTTTAAATTCGTTAAAGAAGTTCAACCCCGGTATGCAGATTGTTTTTACCGTCAGTCCGGTCAGGCACTGGAAGGATGGTGCAACCGGCAATCAGATTAGCAAATCCACTCTTATAATGGTTATCGCAAAATTAAGGGAGATGTTCAACACCATTTCCTATTTTCCTGCCTATGAGATCATCATGGACGAACTGAGGGATTACCGGTTTTACGAAGAGGATATGTTGCATGTTAATAAACAGGCAGTAGACTATATCTGGGAAAAATTTTCCGAATCCTTTATTTCACCCTCTGCATTTCCTGTTTTAAAAGAGATCATGGCGATAAAACAGGGAACCGAACACCGTCCCTTTAACCCGTCAACCGAACAGTACCGCCATTTCCTTACGAAAATTCTGGGCCGGATTGCTGCTGTCGAATCACTTGTTCCATCGGCCGATTTTTCAGTGGAAAGAGCCTTGATCAGGGAGTATCTTGATAACCCTTTCCGGTAAAGGAGATGTAATTACCAACTATTGCCAGTTGTAGATCCTTTATGGGAAAATTTAGAACAGGCTGTATCTGTTCCCGCCCGGCAGACGGGTTTCCCGGTCCGGACAAGGGCTATGCTATTGCATGGATTACCGGATCACCTTTTCCCGGTTATTCTTGCAAGGTCTTCAGGTGTGTCGATCGCTTCGGTATCCAGGTCAGTCACTCTTATTTTTATTCTGTACCCGTTTTCAATCCAGCGGTTCTGCTCCAGCATTTCTGCCTGTTCCAAAGAGGATAAGCCAAGTTTTGTTATCTGCCGGAGAGTAGCGTTACGATAACCATATATGCCAATGTGCCTGTAAAACCGGTGCGACCCGAACCATTCTCCATGATCCTTCCCTCTGATATGCGGAATGGGTGAGCGGCTGAAATAAATTGCGAACTGGTCTTTAGTGAATATCACCTTGGGCAAAGCGGGATTGAAAATATCCTCTTCTTTTTCAATTTCCTTTACCAGGGAGGCAATCTCAACACCGGCATTTTCAAAACAGTCTGCAAGAAGTGTTATCTGACCGGGATGAATAAATGGCTCATCTCCCTGGATATTTATGATGACATCATGTTCGTAACCTGAGGAGGATAATATTTCAGAGGCCTCTGCACAACGGTCGGTCCCGCTGCAGTGATCGGCAGAGGTCATTACCGCATGTCCGCCGAATGATTTGACCGCCTGCACGATCCTTTCATCATCGGTTGCAACCACAACATGCTCCAGGGCTTTTCCCGCCTGTTCCCAGGTTCTTTGTATCATGGTTTTACCCCTTATTTCAACAAGCGGCTTGCCCGGGAAACGTGTCGATTCATATCGGGCCGGGATTATTCCAATGGTCTTCATCAGTGAGATTTATAGAATACCCGCCCGGAACATCCCCCTTTGCATCCGGAATTTCTAAGGGGGGTAACGGCCGGAAAGATTGTTCAAATGATATCATTCTTAAGTGATGTTCAAAAGTAGGTATAATTTAATTAAAACTGCGGCACCCGCTTTCCGTTTTTTCTCACGACAAATTAAGGAAAAAGCTATTAAAGTTGTAAATTTGTCATGATTTTGGAAGAAAATACGTAAATTTTGCTGCTGGCATGCAATTTTGGCATAAGTCAGCGATGGGAACAAAATGAGATATTGAAAGATGGATATTCAGGCAATTAAACAGAGATTTGAAATTATCGGCAATTCACCGGGGCTTAACAGGGCAATTGAGGTAGCATACAGGGTGGCCCCGACTGACCTGTCGGTGCTGATCACAGGCGAAAGCGGCGTGGGAAAGGAGGTTTTCCCCCAGATAATCCACGCCTACAGCCTGAGAAAGCACGGACCTTATATTGCAGTTAACTGTGGGGCGATTCCTGAAGGCACCATTGATTCTGAACTTTTCGGGCATCAGAAAGGATCCTTTACCGGAGCCCATGAAAACCGGAGCGGATATTTTGAAGAGGCTGACAATGGCACAATTTTCCTCGATGAGGTTTCCGAGCTCCCTTTGTCAACCCAGGTAAGATTGTTACGTGTGCTTGAAAGTGGTGAATTCATTAAGGTGGGCTCTTCAAAGGTGATTAAAACCAATGTCAGGATTGTTGCAGCTACCAACGTTGATATTGTAAAATTGCTGGGACAGGGCAAGTTTCGCGAAGATCTTTATTACCGCCTGAATACAGTTCCCGTTTTTATTCCCCCGTTAAGGGACAGGAAGGAAGATATTTCCATTTTATTCAGAAAGTTTTCCATGGCTTTTGCCGAACGATACCGCATGCCCGAAATAGTTCTGGATGAAGAGGCCAGGCAGATGCTGATCCAATATGACTGGCCGGGAAACATCAGGCAGTTGAAAAATATTAGTGAGCAAATTTCAATTATTGAAAAAACCAGGGAAATTGATGCCGGAATATTCAGAAAGTACCTGCCAGATTATCTTAATGAGAAATTTCCTGCTCTGATAAATTCACAAAGGGATATACCCTTTTCATCAGAGAGGGAGATATTATATAAGATACTATTTGATATGAAAAACGATGTGAATGATCTGAAGAAGCTTGTTCGTACCATAATAGAAAAGAGTCCGAATGATTTGAGCGTCGAAGACAACAGTTTAATAGACAAATTATATAATAATTCCAAACCCCTTCATGACCCTGCCGGTTCAAACTTGCCCGATCTGGTAAGGAAGGATCCGCCGCATTTTGAAGATACCGAAGAAATAATTGAGGAGTCATTATCGTTACAAGAAAAGGAAGTTGAGCTTATAAGAAAAGCGCTCGATAAATACAGCGGAAAACGTAAAATGGCTGCCGATGAACTCGGCATTTCTGAACGTACGCTTTACAGAAAGATTAAACAATATGATATTGACTAAAAAAATAAGTGTCAGAACTCTGTATCTTATTTTAAGCTTTATTTTAATTGTGCCGGGATGTACAATGAACTATTCATTTACGGGGGCATCAGTCCCCCCCGAACTGAAAACCATTTCGGTGCAATATTTTGAAAACCGGGCTCCGGTCATTTATCCATCTCTGAGTCAGGAACTGACAGACGCGCTTAAAGACAGGTTTCAGTCACGTACCAGGCTTCAGCTTACAAATGATTTAGGGGATGCCGATTTTGAAGGTACCATAGTCCAATACCGCACACAGCCGGTTTCTGTTCAGGCGGACGAACAGGCGCACCTTGAGCGCCTGACAATTACCGTCGAGGTGACCTACACCAACACGGCAGATCCTGACCTTGATTTTGAGACAAGGTTTACAAGGCACGAGGATTATGACGCCAGGCAGGGTCTGGAAGCTGTTGAAGCTGACCTGGTCAAGAAAATTATCGATCAGATCACAGAAGATATTTTTAACCGTGCATTTGTGAACTGGTAGAGTCACGGTTCAGATAGTATTATTAATTTGGGTTACCGATGAACAGGGATAAGTTTATAGAATATCTGGAAAGTCCTGAAAAACTCAGTGGAGAAAATGCCGATGATATCCGGGGAGTATTGCAGGAGTATCCTTATTTTCAGACAGCTCACATGCTCCTGGTAAAGGCTCTTAACAATCTTCAGGATCTGAAGTTTCGGAGTCAGCTGAAGGTCTCCGCTGCTCATATAGGCAACAGGCATATCCTTTTCAACCTGGTACACCAGCATCAGTTTACTGAGAAACCGTCGCCGGATCCTGAAAATATGCAGTACGATAGTGCCAAAACTGAACCTCAGCGACCCCCCGGTCCTGTTCAGCAGACCCCGGCCATATCTGCAGGAATTATGCCTGGCGATAAAGAAACAGGAGACAGGGTATCCGGGCCAGATGAAACTGAACCCGCTTCCCTGGATCATATTTCCGGATCCGGTGCACCTGATGGAGAAACAAAAGGGCAGATAACCGGTGATGGGCAGGCAGGAATGGTTGAAGAAACCCTGGCCGACAGGATACTGAAGGAAATCGATCATTACAAAAAAAGCAGGGAGCCCGTGGATGTTAATGCCACAGGCGGGAATACAACCGTGGGATCATCCTCAGGGGGCATTTCTGAAGATGCGGGTGCCGGGGCCTCCGGTGAGACAGAGGAGGACAGTAAAGGTTTAGCGGATTCAGGCACAACCCTTGTTGAGGGATCATTTCATGATGTACTGCTTATAGATGAAAAGGCTGACATTACCAGCGACAATGAACCTGGAACTGCAGACCTGCCACCTCCGGAATATGAAGCATCCCGCAGCGAAGAGACAGATCTTCTGGAGATTGATAAATCACAGCCGTCATCCGGGCCGGATACCGGCGACCGGCCGGCAGAGCGGGAAGGTGCTGCAGAAAAAAAAAACCAAAATACTTCACTGAGCCGGGAGGTTGAATCACATTCTTTTTCCGAATGGCTTGATTTGTTACAGCCGGCGGCTGCTTCTGAAAACCATGCCTTCAGCACTGTACCCGGCACGGAAAAGCGGGGTTTCGACCTTATCGACAGGTTCCTGAAGGAAAAGCCACGCATTGAGCCTCGTTCACCCCTGGATGATACCGAAAGCCCCGTTGACTTTTCTGTAAACAGTACCTGTGAATATGATGAGTTTTTCACAGAAACACTTGCCAAAATTTATGTTCAGCAGAAACACTATAAAAAAGCAATTTATGCATATGAGAAATTATGTTTGAAATATCCCGAAAAATATAGTTACTTTGCAGATCAAATTGATGAAATCAAACGTTTTAATTACCTGTGACAATTAATTAATAACTAATAATTATGTTTACTTTTATTTCAGTATTGATATTTATAGCAGCAATTCTGCTTGTGCTGATCGTGCTGGTGCAAAATTCAAAGGGTGGCGGACTCGCGGCTAACTTTTCAGCATCCAACCAGGTCATGGGAGTCAGGAAGACTGCCGATTTTCTGGAAAAAGCTACATGGACACTGGCTGCAAGCCTTGTATTCCTGAGCATCATGGCCTCGGCCACTATTCCACGCGGAGAGGCCGCCGTTGAGCGTTCCCTTATTGAAGACCAGATTGACCGGACGATTGATCCCTCGGGATTACCTTCTTTCCCCACTGTGGTGCCCGAATTACCCGATGATGAACCAATTCTGCCACCGGTGGATGATGAAGAACAATAAAATTTAAATTCCGGGAGTAATTACCGGTTAAACAAAATGGAGTGTCAGTATGTCATTATATGCTGACACTCCATTTTTGTTTATGTCATAGTCCCTGACAGTCCGCAATTCCCTGATATTCAGCTCTCAAGCCACATCAGCCACTGTTTTGATGTTCGTACGCATCCGGCATTTGTGTCATTTTCATTGTGTTTATCACCAGAATTGAACTATTTTCTCCTTTGGCACAAAATATGATCAGAGGGTACAAACTTTGAATAATCATATGTTTAACAAATTAAAACTTATAAAAAATGGCTGATATTAAGCTAACACCTTTAAAAGACAGAGTACTTGTCGAGCCGCATGAAGCTGAGGTAAAAACATCAAGCGGTATTATTATTCCTGATTCTGCACAGGAAAAACCACAAAAGGGAACCATTGTCGCTGTGGGTGAAGGAAAAAAGGATGAACCAATGACTGTTAAAGTTGGTGATGTTGTTCTTTACGGGAAATATGCCGGAACAGAAATTAAATTTGATGATAAGGATTATCTTATAATGCGTGAAGATGATATATTGCTCATCGAAAAGTAAGAATGTCAAATAATCGTTAAACCAAATAAAAAATTATAAAATGTCTAAAGAGATTAAATACAATATTGAAGCCCGTTCCCTTCTGAAAGAAGGCGTAGATGAACTTACCAATGCAGTGAAGGTGACACTGGGCCCCAAAGGGCGCAACGTGGTTATGGATAAAAAATTTGGCGCGCCCCAGATATCAAAAGACGGTGTGACTGTAGCCAAGGAGATTGAACTTTCTGATCCATATAAAAATATGGGTGCACAGATGGTTAAGGAGGTAGCTTCAAAAACTGCCGATCAGGCCGGAGACGGTACCACGACCGCAACCATTCTGGCCCAGTCAATGATGAGTGTCGGCCTGAAAAACGTTACAGCCGGTGCAAACCCCATGGACCTTAAGCGCGGAATTGATAAAGCGGTTAAGAAGGTGATCGAAAGCCTGCAGGCACAGTCCAAAACAATAGGTGATGACCTCAGCAAGATCGAGCAGGTAGCTTCAATTTCAGCCAATAATGATCATTCAATCGGCAAACTGATTGCCGAAGCGATGAATAAAGTTAAAAAAGAAGGTGTCATAACTGTGGAGGAAGCAAAAGGAACCGAAACAACCGTCGAGGTGGTTGAAGGGATGCAGTTTGACCGTGGTTATATTTCTCCCTATTTCATTACCGACACCGAGAAAATGGAAAGCGTGATGGAGAATCCGTATATCCTGTTATCGGACAAGAAAATATCCACAATGAAGGATCTCATGCCTGTTCTTGAACCCGTTGCACAGTCCGGGCGGCCGCTTGTTATTATTGCCGAGGATATTGATGGCGAAGCACTGGCTACCCTTGTTGTGAATAAATTACGAGGATCACTTAAAATAGCTGCTGTTAAGGCACCCGGATTTGGTGACAGAAGAAAAGAAATGCTTGAGGACATTGCTATACTTACCGGTGGTACCGTAGTTTCCGAAGAAAAGGGACTTAAGCTGGAAACAGCCACCATGGAGCTCCTGGGAGAGGCAGAAAAAATCACCATTGATAAGGAAACCACTACTGTTGTTAATGGTAAGGGAGAGAAATCAAATATTGAAGCCCGCGTAAAGCAGATAAAGGTTCAGATTGAGAATACTACCTCAGACTATGACAAGGAAAAACTCCAGGAGCGTCTTGCAAAATTATCCGGCGGAGTTGCAGTTCTTTACATTGGAGCATCTTCGGAAGTGGAGATGAAAGCAAAAAAAGATCTCGTCGATGATGCGCTGAGCGCTACCCGCGCCGCAGTGGAAGAGGGTATCATCCCGGGCGGAGGTGTTGCCTATATTAGGGCGATTGAATCCCTTGCCAAACTGAAAGGTGAGAATGAAGACCAGAATACAGGCATTGCAATAGTCAGAAGGGCTATTGAAGAGCCGCTGCGCATGATCGTCGAAAATGCCGGGATGGAAGGATCCATTGTGGTTCAGCGAATCAAGGAAGGCAAAGATGATTTCGGATACAATGCATACACCGACAAATATGAGAATCTTTATGAATCAGGAGTAATTGATCCTACAAAAGTTGCCCGCGTAGCACTTGAAAATGCAGCTTCCGTAGCAGGCATGTTCCTGACTACCGAGTGTGTAATCGTGGAAGAAAAACAAGACAAACCCGACATGCCTCCGATGGGTGGAGGAGGAATGGGCGGCATGGGTGGAATGATGTAAAAAATTCCGTCTCCCATTATAATAAAAAGAGGTTGTCTCAAAAAGGCAGCCTCTTTTTTTAATTATGCGCATCAGCCAACAGTATTTCCTGATTTAATTTATTATTAAAGCTAATTTCCATTAACTTTGAATCTGGAACACTGAAATCTGAAAACCATCAGACAAAGCTGACAGATTATTAAACTGATTAACCCGATTAATACGAATGCACACCCGGCTTAAAAAAACAGATAAAATCACTCCTGAACTGCCTTCAGTCTACCTTATAAGAAAGAACAGCAATCTTGGCGTATGCGGCTTTTCTGAAAAGGAAACCGGTTACATTAACAACAGGATTGAAAAGGGAAAGGATTTCATTTATATTCACAGGTCAGGCAGTTATGCCTGCCTGGTGATCAACGATGAAACCAAACCTTTCTTTAGCCAGCTGGAGCTTTTAAGAAATCTTTCCCAGAGGATACAGTCAGTTGTGAACGAGCATGATCAGCCAGAATTGATGATTGCAGACCTCGTTGATGACCCTGAATTGCTGTTTGCTTTAATTGAAGGCATACTGCTAAACAGTTACCGGTTTAGTAAGTATCAGAAAGTAACCGATAAAAAAGACAGTTTCCCGGTCAGAATGTCAATATTTGCTCCGCACTTTCAGGAAGATGATATGGTCAGGCTAGTGGCATTGTGTGAGGCGGTTTACCTGGCACGTGACCTTGTTAATGAACCGCTATCTTTTCTGAATGCTGAAAGGCTTTCGGGGGAGATCCGGAAAATGGGCGATATTTCAGGGTTCTCGGTTGAGGTGATGAACAAGAAAAGGCTGGAGAGCCTGCAGATGGAAGGGCTGCTCGCAGTAAACCGGGGCAGCATTGATCCGCCGACATTTTCCATACTTGAATGGAAACCTGAACTGGTCAAAAATGAAAAGCCCTTCGTGCTGATAGGTAAAGGTATAGTATTTGATACCGGGGGCCTGAGCCTTAAGCCTACTGCCAACAGTATGGATTATATGAAAAGTGATATGGCCGGAGCCGCTGCCGTAGCCGGTACTATATATGCCATTGCACGGTGTGGTTTGCCGGTGCATGTGATAGGGCTGATACCTGCCACCGATAATCGCCCCGGTGGGAATGCCATTGTTCCTGGCGATATAATCACCATGCATGACGGTACCAGTGTCGAGATTTTGAATACCGATGCAGAAGGGCGCCTTATTCTGGCCGATGCCCTGAGCTGGTCAAAACAGTATGACCCTTCTCTCGTAATTGACCTGGCAACCCTGACGGGATCCGCAGCCGCTGCCGTTGGCCCGCATGGAACAGTAGCAATGCAGAAACAGGCAGAAGTATGGTATGAGGCACTTGAGGAAAGCGGTTTTTATGCCCACGAGCGTCTTGTTCTGTTCCCGCTCTGGGAAGAATACCATGAAATGCTGAAATCAGATATCGCTGATCTTAAAAATATAGGGGGAAAGGAAGCGGGAGCTATTACCGCAGGGAAATTTCTGGAGCATTTTACCTCGTTTCCCTGGATACACCTTGACATTGCAGGTCCGGCATTCCTTCATTCCGAAAACAGTTACAGGAAAAAAGGCGGCAGCGCAGTTGGCGTAAGACTGTTGTTTGACTTTTTCTTCCGGTATGCCGGAGGGGATAAGATCAGCCATAAAAATGCACCAGGCAGTAAGGGAATTTAAAGGGCAGGTTATTTTTTATCAATAAAATGAACTATGGATACTTCCAAAATACGTGTCGGTATATCGCAGGGAGACATTAACGGGGTGAGTTACGAGGTGATTATCAAGACTTTCATCGACGGCAAAATGCTTGAATTGTGCACTCCCATTGTTTATGGATCGCCAAAGGTAGGGGCCTATCACCGCAAGGCACTGAATATAACAAATTTCAGTTTTAATAATATCAAGACCGCCTCTGAAGCAAATCCAAAGCGGGTTAATATAGTAGACTGCCTGGACGACAATATAAGGGTTGAGCTTGGGAAATCTACCATAATGGCGGGTGAGGCATCATTGAAAGCACTTGTCTGTGCAGTCGATGACCTCCGTCAGGGAGTTATTGATGTGCTTGTTACCGCACCAATCACCAAGCACAATATACAATCGGAAAATTTTCCTTTTCGCGGTCATACGGAATACCTGGCTCATCAGTTTGAAGCCGGTGATGTCGCCATGATTATGGTAAGTGATATGATGAAGGTTGCAGTGGCAACAGGTCACGTGGCCCTCTCGGAAGTATCCGCGTTACTGTCGGTTGAAATGATCCTTGGGAAATTAAGGGTGCTTAATAATTCCATGATGCGGGATTTCGGGATACGTAAACCAAAAATAGCAGTTTTAGGACTGAATCCTCATGCCGGTGAGGAAGGACTGATCGGACAAGAGGAAAGCCAGATAATACAGCCTGCCCTCGATATGGCCAGGGACGAGAAAATCATGGCGTTGGGCCCCTTCCCGGCAGACGGCTTTTTTGCATCGGATAGTTTTACCCGCTTTGACGCCATTCTGGCCATGTATCATGATCAGGGACTAACACCCTTTAAGGCTCTTGCCTTTGAGACCGGAGTCAATTTTACCGGGGGTTTGCCTGTTGTACGTACCTCCCCTGCACACGGCACTGCATTTGAAATAGCGGGCAAGAACCTGGCTTCACCCGATCCTTTCAGGCATGCGATTTATGTAGCCTGTGATGTTTACAGGAACAGGAAAGTTTATGACGGGCTCATAGCCGGAGCTGTAAGTTACGATGAATCGGGGTCATAATAAAATAAAAATTCCCTGTTTCCAGGTTCCTATTGATTGAATCAGTAATGCAAGCAATTGCAAAATCCCTGAATAGCAATGGCAAAAATAAGCAGGCAACAGGCATTAAATTATCACAGTAAGGGCAGGCCTGGGAAAATTGAAGTTATACCCACAAAACCCTACAGTACGCAACGTGACCTGTCTATGGCATATACCCCGGGTGTTGCTGATCCATGCCTGGAGATAGAGAAAAACCCTGAAGATGCATACAAATATACAGCCAAAGGCAATCTTGTGGCTGTCATATCAAATGGTACAGCTGTTCTCGGACTTGGCAATATAGGAGCACTGGCAGGAAAGCCTGTAATGGAGGGCAAAGGATTATTATTCAAAGTATTTGGCGACATTGATGTGTTCGATATTGAGGTGGACTGCAGTGATACAGAGAAACTCATAGACATTGTTAAGGCCATATCTCCCACATTTGGCGGCATCAACCTCGAAGATATCAAAGCACCTGAATGTTTTGAGATTGAAGCCAGGCTGACGAAAGAGCTGAATATACCGGTTTTTCACGACGATCAGCATGGAACGGCAATCATATCCGGGGCGGCCCTTTTGAATGCATTGGAAATCAATGGAAAAGAGATATCCGAAATCAGGGTAGTTGTAAACGGTGCCGGGGCATCGGCTGTCTCATGTTCCAGATTTTATTATTCACTTGGAGTAAGGCCGGAAAATCTTATAATGCTTGATAGTAAAGGTGTACTGCATAAAGACCGGAAAGACCTTAACAGCATAAAACAACAGTTTGTTTCTGCCTCAGAGGCCCGCACCCTTGCAGAGGCAATGGAAGGGGCAGACTTGTTCCTGGGATTGTCGGTTGGGAACATTGTAAACAAGGATATGATAAGAAGCATGGCAGAAAACCCTATTGTTTTTGCCATGGCTAATCCCACACCTGAAATTTCCTATGATGATGCCGTGGCAGCAAGGGCTGATGTGATAATGGCCACGGGGCGGTCAGATTACCCGAACCAGGTAAATAATGTCCTGGGCTTTCCTTTTATATTCAGGGGAGCTCTTGATGTCCGCGCCTCGACCATTAATGAAGAAATGAAGATCGCTGCCTGCAATGCACTTGCATCACTGGCCAAGGAACTGGTGCCCGAAGATGTTAACAAGGCTTACGGACAGGAGAATCTGACTTTTGGCCGTGAATATCTTATTCCCAAGCCACTTGATCACAGACTGATATCCACTGTATCACTGGCAGTTGCCAGGGCAGCCGTGGATTCGGGTGTTGCACGTGCCGGCATAACCGACTGGGATGCATACAGTGTTGAGCTCAGCGGCAGACTCGGGTATGATAATCAGCTGATAAATGCCATCAGGGATAAGGCCAAAGAAGATCCTAAACGGGTGGTTTTTGCAGATGCAAATAATCTCAAGGTGTTGAAAGCAGCCCAGGTTGTAGTGTGCGAGGGTATTGCAAAACCTGTGTTGCTCGGGAACCGGGAAGTTATTAACAGGCTTATATCCGATAACTGCCTGAGGCTTAAAGGTTCGCAGATAATTGACCCCAGAAGCGATGATGTGATGGAAAAGAGGGAGAATTATGCCAGATTGTTTTATCAGCGCAGGCAGAGAAAAGGCATGCTTTACGATGAAGCTCTCGAAAAAATGTATCATGGCGATTATTTCGGGGTAATGATGGTTGAATCGGGTGATGCAGATGCTTTCCTTTCCGGCTTTTCTTCAAGGTACTCTGAGACTATACGTCCCGCACTGCAAATGGTAGGCACTAATAACACAATGAGACATATTGCGGGAATGTACCTTATGATCACGAAGAAAGGCCCTTTCTTTTTTGCCGATACTACAGTGAACATCCAGCCGTCTGCTAAAACCCTGGTCGATACCACCTTGCTTGTGGCGGATGCAATAAGGAAATTTAATATAGAGCCAAGGATCGCCATGTTGTCCTACTCTAACTTCGGTTCTATTAAAGAAGGCAGTCCCAGGCGGGTTCGGGAGGCCGTAGAAATACTGCACAGGGATTATCCCTCCCTGATGGTTGACGGGGAGATGCAGGCAAATTTTGCTTTTAACAAGGAGCTGCGCCGGATACGGTTTCCTTTTTCCAGGATTGGAGAGACGGATATCAATACAGTTATCTTTCCTAACCTGAGTTCAGGTAATATAGCCTATAAGATGATGCAGGAGATTGGGGGGGCAGAGGCGGTGGGCCCTATCCTCCTTGGTTTGGGTAAGCCCATCCATGTTCTTCAGATTGAGAGTTCGGTAAGGGAAATAGTTAATATGGCCTCAATTGCGGTAATAGATGCTCAATATTATGCCCGTGGTGAAACCCTAAAAATCTAATGCTGACAAACTGTCTGAATGGACAACTCTTTTGACCCCGCCCCGTGAACGCAGTGCCCGACAGGTGATGCCTGAAGTTTATATTTTGGCTGTATGAAACTTTCACAAAAGATCGGAAGCACTGAAGGTGCTGATATTCCTGTCGGCTTTCTTTGCCAGACCCTGTAACACATTGCCCGGACCAACTTCTGTGAAGGAAACTGCTCCGTCACCGATCATATTCAGCATGGTCTGGGTCCACCTTACAGGCGCAGTCAGCTGAGCCACCAGGTTATCCCTTATCGTTGAAGGATCAGTCACAGGTCCTGCGGTAACATTCTGGTAGATGGGGCATACCGGTATATTGAAATGTGTCTTCCCTATAGCCTCAGCAAGTTCGATCTTTGCAGGCTCCATCAGGGGGGAGTGAAATGCCCCGCCTACCATTAATTTAATTGCACGCCTGGCACCTGCCTCATTGAGCATTTCCGTTGCCAGGTCTATGCCCTTCACCGAACCTGAAATCACTATCTGGCCGTGACTGTTATAGTTGGCAGGAACCACAGTTTCTTCAATTTCTGCGCATACTTTTTCAACAATTGCATCGTCAAGCCCGATAATTGCAGCCATAGCCGATGGTTCTGCTTCGCAGGCCTTTTGCATTGCCCCGGCTCTTGCCGCGACAAGTCTCAGCCCGTCTTCAAATGACATAGCGCCTGAAGCAACAAGAGCAGAAAACTCCCCCAGGGAATGACCTGCTGCCATACCCGGCTTAAATGAGTCGCCGAGGACCCGTGCCAGTATAACAGAGTGAAGGAAAATTGCAGGCTGAGTAACTTTTGTTTGTTTAAGATCAGCTTCTGTTCCCCCGAACATCAGACTGGTTATTTCAAATCCAAGAATTTCATTTGCCTTTTCGAATAATTGTTTTGCCAGGGGAAACTTATCGTACAAATCTTTGCCCATGCCCGGGAACTGGGCTCCCTGGCCGGGAAATAAATATGCCTTCATATGATTTCGATTTATTGATTTTGTTAACGTTTCGATTTAGTTTCATGCCAATAGTAGGGTGCAATGCCTTGACGGGCATTTTTCCCGATTACAGGGGGGAGCTTCCCCTGGTGATGATTCTCAGCCTTTTTTCAATGACTATAAGTTCAGGAAATGACCGCATCGGGATTTTTTCAGGTTCATCTTAAAAGTAAATTTTGGCTGGGTGCCTGAGGGTTAATATAAAGTTGCCGTCAGTGAAGCCTGGACCCGATAAGGTGAATAAATTCCTCCCTTGTCTGTTGCTGGTTAAGAAAAGCCCCTGTAAAAGCTGAAGTTGTGGTGACGGAATTCTGCTTTTGTATCCCCCTCATCTGCATGCACATATGATGGGCTTCTATAACAACTGCCACTCCCAGAGGTTCAAGGGCCTCATGAATGCAATCCCTTATCTGAGTGGTCAGTCTTTCCTGCACCTGCAGTCTTCTTGAAAAGGCGTCCACTACACGGGCTATCTTGCTCAGTCCTGTTATATGCTTATTGGGGATGTAACCTACATGAGCCTTGCCGTAAAAGGGTATCATGTGATGCTCGCACATTGAATACAGTTCAATATCCTTCACAAGGACCATCTGCTTATATTCTTCATTGAATTTCGCAGATGTAAGTATATCCATGGGATTCAGGTTATATCCATGTGTGAGGAACTGCATGGCTTTTGCCATTCGCAGAGGGGTTTTTTCCAGTCCCTCGCGATTCGTATCCTCACCCAGGATATTTAGTATTTCCTTGTAGTGGTAGGCAAGTTTGGCTGTATCTTCAGGATGGAATATTTCAATCCGGGAATAACCGAACTCCTCATCTTCAATGATCCCATCTTCAGAGATATCTTCGTTCAGGTCTTTAGTTACCATAATATTCTACATGATTATTTTCTGTTTCAACTATTTTGATGCAATGAAGTTCAATACCGAGGAACTTGATGTGCGGATCCAGTACATCCCATATTGCCATGGCAAGATTTTCTGAAGAAGCAATCCTGCCTTTCATGAAATCCACCTGGGTATTGATGTTCATATGGTCGGTTTTATCGATGACATGTTCCCTGATTATTTTACTGAGCGTTTTTATATTGACCACGAAGCCTGTTTCCGGGTTCAGCTGCCCCTTTACGGTTACATACAAAATATAATTGTGGCCATGCCAGAGGGGATTCGAACATTTGCCATAAACCCTGCTGTTTTCCTCGTCCGACCATTCCGGCTTGAACAGGCGGTGCCCGGCATTAAATGTCTCCCTGCGGGTCAGATACAACATATTGGTAAATTTTTATTTGCAGCCATGCCGGTAAATTATCCCGTAAACGGTTGCCGGTTCAAAACTCAAATTTAACGAAAACTTATTAAAACCCGAATATCTTATTTCTCTTAAGATAATTCAGGGTTGGTTCATGCAATTCATTTCTTAAAATACCCCGAACAGCCCTCCCGGTATCGGGGAAGACATAAATGCCCCGGGTTCCCGGCGGTGAACGATGGCTGATAATATAAATGCCTGCAGGCTATTATGCTTGTCTCTTTAAAATAAGCCGGATATGATAGCCGAATTTAATGATAAAAGTTTGTATTTAAGCTAAACTTGTTTACTTTTGCACACCCAATCTTAATATTCATAGTAATATATCAAATAATGTACGCAATAGTAGATATAGCAGGACATCAGTTCAAGGTAGAAAAGGACAAAAAGCTTTATGTGAATCGCCTTGAGGGTGATGAGGGTTCAGAATTTGAGCTTGCCAATGTATTGCTCGTTGACAACGAAGGCGCGATCAGTGTTGGCACGCCCAATATTAAGGATGCTGTTGTCAAGGCCCGTATACTTTCTCATTTGAAAGGGGATAAGGTATTGGTATTTAAGAAGAAAAGAAGGAAAGGGTATCAGAAACTAAACGGCCACCGTCAGTATCTGACCCGGATCCAGATTGAAGACATAGTATTATAATATTTTAAAAATTTACTGAAATGGCTCATAAGAAAGGAGTTGGTAGTTCAAGAAACGGTCGCGAATCTGAAAGCAAGCGGCTTGGTGTAAAGATCTTTGGTGGTGAAAAATGCATTGCAGGCAACATCATCATCCGCCAGCGGGGAACAAAGCATCATCCCGGACTGAATGTCGGCATGGGTAAGGACCATACACTTTTTGCCCTTATCGAAGGTAAGGTAGTGTTCAGGAGAAAAAAAGGAGATAAGTCTTATGTTTCTGTAGAGCCTGTAACCTGACTTTATTATCATATTTATTTTCTCCTGGAAACTGCACTGGCCAATCTGCCAAAGTTCTCAGGAGATTTTTTATTTTTGGAATACGTTTTTTCAAAATTTCTGCATATGCTGTCGCTGAAATATATTTCCGAAAACGCAGATCTTGTTGTTGAACGTCTCAAGGTTAAAAACTTTGACGCTGCTGATATTGTTGAGCAGTTAACAGGGCTTGATACCCGTCGCAGGAAGCTCAAGTCGGATATTGATACCAGCCAGTCTGAATTCAATAAGCTTTCAAAACAGATAGGAGTGCTTTATCAGCAGGGCCGGGCGGATGAGGCTGATAAGGCCCGGAAGCAGACCGGGATACTGAAAGATGAAATAAAGCAGCTTTCACCCGAACTTAGCAGCACCGAAAACAGGATAAAGGAATTACTGTTGCAATTGCCCAATATTCCGCATGAAACAGTTCCCCGGGGCGTATCTCCCGATGATAATCCGGTGGTCCGCACAGGCGGCGAAATTCCTGAATTATATCCCGGGGCCCTGCCACACTGGGATCTGGCCAGAAAATATGATATTATTGATTTTGAACTTGGTAATAAAATTACCGGAGCAGGTTTCCCGGTTTATAAGGGGAAAGCAGCAAGACTGCAGCGCGCACTTATTAATTACTTCCTTGACACTGCAATTGCATCAGGATATACAGAAATCATTCCTCCCATCGCCGTAAACGAGGCGTCAGCATTTGGCACGGGCCAGCTGCCCGATAAAGAGGGGCAAATGTATTATATTGGAGAGGATAATCTTTACCTGATTCCCACTGCAGAAGTACCCCTTACCAACATATTCCGCGATGAGATAGTTTCATTTAAGGACCTTCCCTGCAAGCTTACGGCATATACACCCTGTTTCAGAAGGGAAGCCGGATCCTATGGAAAGGATGTAAGGGGACTGAACAGGCTTCATCAGTTTGATAAGGTTGAAATAGTGGAGATCCAGCACCCGGACAGGTCATACCACAGCCTGGAATCGATGACATCCTATGTTGAGCATCTCGTCCGGCGCCTGGGGTTGCCTTACAGGATAATACTTTTATGCGGGGGAGATATGAGTTTTCATGCTGCCAAAACCTATGATTTTGAAGTTTTTTCTGCGGCACAGAAAAAGTGGCTGGAAGTTAGTTCGGTATCGAATTTCGAATCATATCAGGCCCAGAGGATGATGTTGCGCTACCGGGAAGCAGACGGGAAAAAAATACAGCCAGCACATACTCTCAACGGAAGCGCCCTTGCCCTGCCGCGGATCATGGCAGCCCTGCTTGAAAACAATCAGACCAGGGAGGGCATAACCATACCACCTGACCTTGTTCGCTATACTGGTTTTGAAGTGATCTCCTCCTGACATATGGGGATCAACCAGCACCCCAAAGACCCTGCAAAGGCATATATTTTTGCCGGACTGGCGGTTTTGTTCTGGTCCACTGCCTCATCTGCATTCAAGCTGACGCTTGATCATATTAATTTTATCCAGATTGTATTTATTGCAACACTAACCAGTTGCCTGGCCCTCTTTTCAGTGCTTTTACTTCAGGGGAATCTTAACCTTCTGCGTGTTTCAACCCGTGACGAACTGTTGCGCTCTGCCTTGCTGGGATTGTTAAACCCTTTTTTATATTATATTGTGCTGCTGAAGGCATACTCAATCCTGCCAGCACAGGTTGCCCAGCCGCTTAATTTCACATGGCCCATCATGCTGGTGATTTTATCAGTTCCCCTTCTTAACCAAAAGATACCCGTGTTGAGCTTAGCAGCAATGTTTGTTAGTTTCGCCGGTGTTTACCTGATTTCCTCGCAGGGCAATCCGTTTGATTTTAATTTCACCGATCCCCTCGGGATTTCCCTTGCCCTGGGTAGTTCTGTTATATGGGCCCTGTTCTGGATTTTTAATGTCAGGGATCCGAGAAACGAAGTGATCAAGCTATTCCTGTCCTTTCTTTTTGCGGTTTTTTATATAGGGGTCATCATGGTATTTTCACCGGGGCCCGGTGCTTTTAATTTGTATGGAATAACGGGAGCCGTATATATCGGATTGTTCGAAATGGGATTTACCTTCGTTTTCTGGCTTAAGGCACTGCAATATGCTGTATCATCCGATAAGGTGAGCAATATGATCTATATTACACCTTTTTTTGCACTCGTGCTTATTAACTTACTCGTGGGTGAACGGATTTATATTACCACTTTCGGGGGACTGGTTTTGATTGTTACGGGGATGATTCTTCAAAAAATATTTTCATCATATCATGATTCCGGCAGGCATTAACAAAGAAGCAGTGTTTGTTGCGAAATATATGAAAGGTGCTCACCGTTTAAACTTTGTTGCAGTCATTTTTGTTTATCTTATGTAATTTTCTAATATTTAACTCTCCTTAACCACTGGTTCATGAAAAAATATATTTCCGGGTTTTATTTTTACCCTTCTATTATTTTGCTTTTAACGGTTGCAATTTTATTCAGCTCCTGCAGAAAGGATGATGAGGAGGATGAGCAACGTATTGAAGTAAATCAGCAGTTCTATGAGCTTATGTATGACTGGTACTACTGGTGGGATGAGATGCCCGAGGTTAATCCTGACCGGTACCGCTCACCCTATGAACTCCTGGAAGCCCTGCGCTTCAGTCCGCTGGACCGGTGGAGTTATGTCAGCACCCGGAAGGAATTCGAAGATTTTTATGTGGAATCGAAATTTATCGGATATGGTTTTGGCTCAGCATGGGAAAGGGATGATTCCGGAAATCCCTCGAACCTTAGGGTCAGCTTTATTTATAATGCCTCGGATTTATTTGAGGAAGGTGTCAGGCGAAGCTGGATAATTGAAAAAATAAACGGCATATCCATTCAGCCCGGAATGAATATTAACCAGATGCTGGGGCCAAACGAAGTTGGTGTGAGCAATAGCTTTGTATTCATAAATCCGGACGGTGATGAGGTGCCCATGACGGTACAGAAGAAGGAAATATTCATGAACACGGTTTTGCACAGGGAAGTCATTGAAACCGGCGGTAAAAAAGTCGGATACCTGGTGTTCAAGAATTTCACAAACCCCTCTTTTGATGAACTGGAATCGGCAGTGGACTTTTTTAATGCCGGGGGTATTGATGATCTTGTTCTGGATTTGAGATATAACGGCGGCGGCCAGACCAACGTGGCCAATTACCTGGCCAGCATAATTGGGGGAGATAATCTTGCAGGAGAGCCATTTGCCGTATACATGTTTAATGAAAAACAGGAAGCTCAGAATAAAACCGATAATCTCAGTGCCGTACAGCCGAATCTTGGCCTTGACCGCCTGATAGTCATTGCAACCGGCGCTACAGCCTCGGCAAGCGAGATGGTCATTAACGGGCTGGTGCCATATATGACAGAAGTGAGGATAATTGGTGATGACACATATGGCAAACCCATGGGCATGAACATATGGCTTAACGACGATTATGCCTTTGCGCCCGTTACCTTTATAATAGCAAATGCAGACGGTTTCGGCGACTATTTTGACGGACTGCCGGCCGATTCATATGCCGGTGATGACATAACCCGTGGCTTCGGTGACCCTGAGGAAGCATCGCTGAAAGAAGCACTCTATTTTATTGAAACAGGATCGTTTACCGCCCGGTTAAAGAAAAAATCACTGTTTGTCCAGCCATATGAACAAATGACCGGCATCAGGCGAAAAATAGGGGCTCATTAATTTATCTTGAAGAAGGAAAGAATAATATTGGGGATTGATCCCGGGACAACTATCATGGGCTATGGAATTATCAAGTGCCTGGGCAGGGATGCCGCCCTGCTTGCTATGGGTCATGTTGAACTGTCCAAATTCTCCAATCATTATCTGAAGCTGCAGCGTATTTTTGAACGCACCCTGCACCTGATTGACCAGTACCATCCTGATGAAATTGCCATTGAAGCCCCGTTTTACGGGAAAAACGTACAATCAATGCTGAAACTCGGCCGGGCCCAGGGTGTAGCCATGGCTGCCGGTCTCTATCGCTCCCTGCCAATATTTGAGTATGCCCCCCTGAAGATCAAACTTGCTATAACCGGCCAGGGGAAGGCTTCCAAAGAACAGGTGGCCGCCCTGTTGCAAAGATTTCTTGATATTCCGGAGCTGCCGGCCAATCT
Organism: Bacteroidales bacterium; assembly: GCA_007135095.1. Taxonomy (GTDB): domain Bacteria; phylum Bacteroidota; class Bacteroidia; order Bacteroidales; family PUMT01; genus PXAP01. The sequence goes on from SLJO01000047.1 coordinate 24,513, forward strand.
TGATGCAACAGATGGTCTGGCCGCTGCTTTATGTCATTTTTATCAGAATGACCTCTCTGATAATTCAGGTAAATACAAGAGCTGGAAGGAGTTTATTGCAAAAAACCCTTCCAGGCTTAAATGAGGCTTTAAAAAAACCAGATCCGGAGGGGGAAAAGGGGTGATGGTTATTGAGCAGATTCAGTAACCGGGGGAAATGATGATTTCGATACAGCAGAACGGAGGAGATTTGATAGTTATTGAGCAGATTCAGTATCCGGGGGGGAAAACAGGTTTGGTGCCGCATCAATATCAAACAGGGTGGGTTGATCCTCATCGAATTTTTTCAGGATGGCGGTAACAATAGTTTCACGGATGAATTTTGACCTGTTGTTTATCTTGTATTTCTTGCAATAATGGTTTATTGCCCTCATTTCACGTGTATTGAGCAAAAAGGATTGTTTGTGCACTCTCTTCATTTGCTCATCTTTTTGAATTATTTTCATCATTGATTCAATAAGAACACCCGGAATACCAGGGACTCACCCTGGAGTTGGGATACGTTCTCAAAAATACCTGACTGAATCGTTATTTCAAAAAGTATAGTGAAGAAATGCCCGGTTTGTTGATAATTTCCATATTTATCAACAAATTCAATATTTCCACAAGCGCCATTCTATCTTCTTCCCGTCTTCATAGCGGGCAAGCCTCAAATCACCATAAGCCATGCGCGTAATATCCCAGATATAGGTAAACTCTTCGGTTACATCGTAGAAGAAATACATTTCGATGCGGTTTTTATTATCCATAAAACTCCATGTTCCCACCGGGCCATATGTATCCCAGTAGGATTCATTATAGCCCTGGACCCAGATTAGATGCCCGCTTTTGGTCAATTCAACAGACTGGTTGGCATAATCCGCAGTCATGTTAACGCCATCTTCCGTTACGCGCTGAAAAAACCATTTGCCGGTGACCCGCTCATTTTTTGAGTAAATGCTGAACCATGGCCCATCCTCATACTTTTTGCAGGAGGTAGTTATTGCAAGTAAGGCCAGGAGCAGGATTCCGGTTGTTATTTTAATTGACTTGCTCATTATGAACAGTTTATTATCGATAAAAAATTCCATTACTCAACCGCGAAGATAAGCAATTCATAATAATTCTGGTTAACCGGGTTGATATAAATTAAGGATTACAATAATGAGTCTTTAATTTCTCTTATTGTCAGGAGCTTCATCGAAAATGCCAGGCCCGTGCCGCATAGGGCAATTATGAAAAAACCATAAAGCCATTCTATATCCTGGTGCTTAACGGCAGCGCCGGTTATGATAAGCAAAACAGCAAAGGCAATAAATTTCTTTATTGTCCGTGCAGAAGGGCGGGATTGGAATATATTGACAATAAGCAGCATTTGCAGGGTAGCTATAATAAATTGTGTTGCAGTGCTTGCAATGGCCGAACCGACACCCTGGTAGCGGGGAATTAATATAATATTCAGCATTATATTCATTAATACTCCAAAGAGGGCTATTATGTTGAGTTTTCTGATATTACCATTGGCGGTGAGAAGTGTCCCGGAAATAATTGAACAGGACACAAATACAAAACCGATCATAAGTATCCCAAAAATATCTGCCGCCTCCCTGGCATGATCCTTATACAAAAGATCCATTACTTCAAAACTGTAACGGTTAAGGGCAATGGCAACCGTAAGGGCGGGTATGATGAGAAGAAAAAAGGAGAACCTGAAGAGCTGGATAACCGGCTCTTTTTGTTTAATCATTTTTGCAAACAAAGGCAGCAGAATACCTGCAAACATAAATCCGAGCATTGAGGCGGCATCAAGGATACGAAACCCTTGTGCATAGATCCCTGCCTGTAGTCGACCATCGGGAAGCATCCTTTCCAGCATCACTGAATCGGTACGGTAATACAGGACCATCAGAAATCCCAGAATCGCGTATGGAGAGCTCTGCTGAAGCAATTTACGGATAACTTTGAAATCAATAGTTAACTTACTCAAATATGTATTGCTCAGAACAATGGTCAGAATAATTAAAGTAGTAATGAAATATGCTGCCGACTGCGCGTATACAAACCATTCTATCCTGAAGGCAGAGCTTGTAATGTTGCCCCAGAGCAGAACGCTGCAGATGGTGATCATTAAAAAACGATCGGTTACTGAGAGCAGGCTGTCTGTGCGGAAAAGCTGCAGGCCGCTGATATTGCTGCGCAAATAAAGGTTCATCGAACTCAGGAACTGATTAAAAAGCAGGACTACCAGTAATTTTGCATGAATCCACCCGTATCCGATTACCCCGGCTATCACAAGGCTTGCAGTGAAGTATAACAGGGTAAGAATCAACTTTAAAACCAGTATGTTTGGCAGCAGGGTTGCCAGCGATTCATGATTTCTTGCAATACTGCGGTTGTTGTAACTCGCTATGCCCATGTCCTGAATAATATTCAGCAGCAGGGAAAAACTAAGCAGTGAAAAATAAAACCCATATTCATCTGCACCCACCCGGTTCTGGACAGTCAGGTCAATTCCCAATACCCAGAAAGGTTTCACGAGAAGGTTAAGGGAAATTAATAATGTTAAATTTGTAAGAAATTTTCGTTTCAAATGAAGGATATTGATTATAAGACGGTGTGCAAAAACTAAAAATAAGCATTATTTATCCTGTAAAAAAGAGCCGGAATTAAGTTGTGTTCAGCCTGTTCACCCGACAACCGGGAAAGAGTTGTATTATAAACGATAACAAGGTACTGAAAACCACTGGAAATCAATATGAGAATAGCCGTTAATACCAGGTTATTATTGCCCGGGAAGCTTGAAGGTATAGGATGGTTCACCCGTGAAACACTTACAAGGATTACCAGGGCGAACAGGGAACATGAATTTATGTTCCTGTTTGACCGGCCCTTTTCTGATGAGTTTGTTTTTTCAGATAACGTTATTCCACTGGTTGTCTCACCACCGGCCCGTCACCCTCTTTTATGGCATGCCTGGTTTGAGTATTCCGTTCCACGGGTACTGAAGAAGACAAAAGCCGATTTCTTTTTATCTCCCGACGGCTTCCTTTCCCTGTCAGCCGCTACTCCCTCCTTTGCTGTGATGCATGATATAAATTTCATCCACCATCCTGAATTTCATCCCTGGCTCACAAGGAAATATTACGGGCGGTATTTCCCCTTGTTTGCCAGGAAGGCAAAAAGAATAGCAACTGTATCTGATTATTCCAAAAAAGATATCATCGGATCATTTGGAATTTCACCCGATAGGGTAGATGTTGTATACAATGGCGCAGGAAATGTTTACATGCCACTTGCCATGGAAGAGAAAAGAATTGTGAAAAATGAACTGACCTCGGGAAATGATTACTTTCTTTATGTTGGTTCCTTTCACCAAAGGAAGAATATCTGCCGGCTGCTTGAAGCTTATGACCTGTTCAGGAGCCAGGCGGCGCCTTGTATAAAACTTGTATTGGCAGGCAGGCGGATGCATACATACCCGCAAATGTCAGTAACGCTGGAAAAAATGACTTTCAGGGAAGATGTTATATTCGCAGGCCACATGGAGCCCCCGGATCTTCAGAGAGTCTACGGGGCCGCTGCTGCCCTGGTTTATATTCCCGTATTTGAAGGTTTCGGAATTCCTGTTCTGGAAGCTATGAATTGTGATATACCGGTAATGACATCAGACTGCACATCTTTGCCGGAGATTGCAGGAAATGCGGCTCTGCTGGTAGATCCTTTCAGTACCCGCTCAGTTGCTGAGGGAATGCACAGGATAATTTCTGACGGGAAATTCAGAAAAGCTCTTGTCGGGAGAGGCCGGGTAAGGAGAACCATGTTTTCCTGGGATCGTACTGCCGGGCTCCTGTGGGAATCGATCCAAAAAGCAATTGATTGTGAGTGCAGCTAGATCCAAAAAGCAATTGATTGATGAGTGCAGCTAAGAGATATTGTTTATTTTACACGATGGGGTTCTGCCAGGGGAATATATTAATCCATAAACTGAGCTTATGTTGAGTTGTTCATTTAAACCCGGAGTCATAGAGGCGGGATGTGATGAGTCGGGAAGGGGATGCCTTGCAGGACCGGTTGTTGCAGCAGCGGTTATTCTTCCACGCGGCTACAGCAATCCGCTGATTAATGATTCCAAAAAACTGTCAGCACCGGCACGCGAAAACCTGCGGTCTGAGATAGAGGCACAGGCACTGGCATGGGCAGTAGGGTATGCGGATAATAAGGAGATTGACAGCATAAATATCCTGCAGGCTTCTGTTCTTGCCATGCACAGGGCATTATCATCATTAAATATGGTACCCGGCCATATTATTGTTGACGGCAATTATTTTTCTTCTTTCAGGAATATTCCACATACATGCATAATAAGGGGGGATTCACTTTATTTAAGCATTGCTGCCGCTTCCATCCTTGCGAAAACCCACAGGGATGAACTGATGCATAAGCTGCACAACGAATTTCCCGTTTTTGGCTGGAACCGCAACAAGGGATATCCCACCCGTTTTCACTGCGAAGCCCTGTTGCAATACGGCCCAAGTTCATTTCACAGGAAAAGCTTCAGGCCCGGTCCGCAACAGTTAAATATTGCACCTGCACCAGCTGCTGCCTGCAGGAAATATCCGTTGCTGTGATGCCGGGGGCTTCAATAAGGGTTTCGGAGAGAACCGACAATGCTGAAATTCAAAATCAGGACTCCTGTTAGTGACTCTTCACTGTTATCATCATAATGACTCGTAGCGGCGAATAAATATTTTATCAATATCTTAGCCCGTGAAAAGTGAGTTTTAATTAACAGGATAACTTTTGCGTTTAAAATGAAGAAATTACTGGTACTTCCCGTTGCAATATGCCTTGTTTGCACATTCAGTTTACGCGCAGATGAAGGAATGTGGATGCTTCCGCTGCTGAAGGAACTTAATATTGAAAAAATGCAGGAGCTCGGACTGGAACTTAGTGCGGAGGATATTTACAGCATTAATAATTCAAGCATCAAGGATGCAATTGTGATTTTCGGCGGAGGCTGTACGGGCGAAATCATTTCAGACCAGGGGCTTGTCCTTACTAATCATCATTGCGGGTACGGCATTATCCAGTCACATTCTTCGGTTGATAATGACTACCTGACCGACGGGTTTTGGGCTGCTACCAGGGAGGAGGAAATACCTTCTCCCGGCCTGTCTGTGACCTTTCTGGTTAGGATTGAGGATGTGAGCGAGAGGATACTTGATGAATTAAACCCTGAAATGACCGAACAACAGAGAAATGCTGTTGCAGGAATGATTTCACGAACCCTTGAGCACGAAGCTACGCAAGGCACCGGTTATTTCGCACGGGTGCAGCCTTACTTCGGGGGAAACCAGTATCATATGATGGTCTATGAACGTTTTACCGATGTGAGGCTCGTCGGGACGCCACCATCGTCAATCGGCAAATTCGGGGGTGATACTGATAACTGGATGTGGCCGCGGCAGACCGGCGATTTTGCACTTTTCAGGGTTTATACAGCCCGCGACGGATCACCCGCTGAGTATTCAGATGATAATATTCCACTGAACCCAAAACACCATCTGCCTGTATCGACAAGAGGAGTAGAGGAAGGGGATTTTACTATGGTTCTTGGTTTTCCCGGTGGCACAACCCGTTATATGACATCCTGCGAAGTAAATGATGTGCTTGAGATAACGCATCCCAACAGGATAAAGATAAGGGGAGCCCGCCAGGAGATTCTTCTTGAGGATATGATGGCCAGTGACAAGGTAAGGATCCAGTATGCAAATAAATATTCCGGTTCAACAAATTACTGGAAATTTTCTATTGGTCAGAGTGAGATACTGAAACGGCTTGATATTTATCAGCAAAAGAAAGATTTGGAAAGTTCCTTTACCCGTTGGGTGAATGAGGACGGGGACAGGCAGCAAAAATACGGGGGAGCCCTGGGGAAAATTAGTCGCGCGATAGCTGACAACCGCGAATATAATAGCGCAATACAATATATAAATGAAACCATCCTCAGAAGTTGTGAGATTGTTGCAATGGCCAACCGCTCAAACAACCTGCTTGGCTTATTGTCTTTGCAAAACCCCGATCAGCAGGCTGTTGACAATGCAGTTATGCTGCTTGGAAATTCAGCAGCAGGATTTTATAAAGATTATAACCCGCCCACTGACCAGAAGGTTGTGGCAGTAATGCTTGAGAAGTTTTATAATGCAGTTGACAGTGAGCATCATCCGGTAATATTATCTGAGATTAACAAAAAATACAAGGGGGATTTTGAAAAGTATGCAGAAGATCTTTTTAAGAATTCAATATTTGCTTCAGAACAGAAGCTCGCGGGGTTCCTTTCGAATCCCACCAAAAAGAAGCTTGAGACAGACCCGGCAATGCAACTGGCCCGTTCCACATATCAAAAGCTCGGTGAGCTCCGTGAAGTATCGGGGGAGCATTTTAATGAGCTGTCAAGGGGCCAGAGACTTTTTATCGCCGGCATTATGGAAAAGAATCCCGGAGAGGTATTTTATCCTGATGCCAATTTCTCAATGCGCCTGACTTATGGGACAGCAGCAGGATATAAGCCCCGGGATGCAGTACGGTATGCTTACCTTACTACAATTGAGGGAAAGATTGAGAAGGAGGACCCTTCAAGCCGGGAATTCATCATTCCGGAGAAATTAATGGAATTGTACAATAAAAAGGATTATGGAGTATATGCTAAAGATGGCAAACTTGCTGTAAATTTCATCACCAATAACGATATAACGGGAGGTAACTCGGGGAGCCCCGTTATCAATGCGCGAGGCGAGTTAGTTGGCCTTGCCTTTGACGGGAACTGGGAAGCCATGAGCGGGGACATTGCTTTTGAGCCTGAGTTGCAGAGGTGCATAGCTGTTGATGCCCGGTATATCCTTTTTATTATTGACAAATTTGCCGATGCAACACATCTTATCGAAGAGATGACCATAGTTAATTGATCTGAAGCCTCAAACAATCCGGGCAAAGCATTTGCCGGCCCTTAGATATATGGGAAAACCTCCAGGAATAACAGTGTATACTGATGGTGCCGCACTCGGCAATCCAGGTCCGGGCGGATACGGGATAGTTCTGCTTTCCGGCCGGCACCGGAAAGAGATATCACAGGGATATCGTTTAACAACCAATAACAGGATGGAACTGCTTGCCGTTATTGTGGCCCTGGAATCATTGAAGATTCCCGGCAGTAATGTTACTGTATATACGGACTCGCGTTATGTGGCCGATGCAGTGGAGAAAAAATGGCTGTTCGGATGGGAAAGGAATGGTTTTAAAAAAAAGAAAAATCCCGATCTGTGGCAACGTTTTCTTGCCGTATTCAGAAAACACAAGGTTAAGTTCATCTGGGTAAAGGGCCATGCCAACATTCCCGAAAATGAAACCTGCGACCGCCTGGCCGTACAAGCTGCAAAATCTTCAGAGCTTCTTGATGATGAGGGATATTATAAGGATATAAATCCGACAGCCTGAATAAAAATTAAATTATGGCTTATTCTCCGGTTTGCTTTATTATTTAATTTGCCTTTTGTAAAACTGATCAACCTGTATTCATAACGGCAGTCAATATAACGAAAACGGACATTCCAGGTGTTCATTTCCGTACATTTAATGTTTGATAGCGGACAAGTAACTGTTACAACCGGATAAGGTTAATCTCCATATATACTGCATTATACTTAGTATGGCATCTGTATTGATGCCAGGCAGTTAGTTAATCATTGCACATTGCCATGCAAAATGATAATTCCGCCAGTCCCCCGGTCAGCAACCAAATTTCATTACGGAGAGTATTTAGTCGGCCGGATGCTGAGAAATTTTTGTAATAAACTGTTAAATATTTGCGCATTTAATTGTATGATAACCGGCAGTGTTAAAATTTTGAAAAAATGATCAGAAGTTATATACTATCGGCATTGCGCGCCTTGTTGAGGAACCGGCTGGCCTCAATAATCAATATCGGCGGACTTGCAGCGGGTATTGCCGCGTCAATGCTGATAATGCTGTTTATCTTTTCAGAATTGTCGGTTGACAAGTTCAATGAGAATTATGAGCGTATTTACAGACTGGAATATGGCGATTTTGTTGTAACAGGAACTGCCCAGTCGCTTCTTCTTAAAGAGGCCTTCCCGGAGGTCGAGCAAACAGTGAGGATGGATTTCCGGTACAGACCCCTTGCCAGCCATGGTGATGATAATTTCAGATTCGATAATTTCGTTTATGCCGACTCCACGTTATTTGATGTATTTACATTTAGGTTTGTGAGCGGGAATCCTGAAACGGCTCTTCTTGTGCCATTTTCACTGGTACTTACCTTGTCAGAGGCAAAAAGACTCTTCGGGAATGAAGATCCGGTGGGGAAGATGCTTACATTCAATAATATCCATGAATACACTGTTACTGCGGTAATTAAGGATATCAATGATTTTCATCTACCCGTATCGGCAATAGGTTCATTCTCAAGCCTCCCCCAGGTAGAAAATGATGATAACCATGACAGGCACTTGTTCAATTATATGAACTTCCTGACCTATGTTGTTTTCCGGGAAAATTCTGATCCGGTCCATATGGCACAGAAATTTGAAGAACTTATTGATGAACGTTTTCCGGATGCGCGCAGTTACAATTTAAGATTTCGCCCTTTGAGCGATATTTACTTTAATCGAACAATCGATGATTCCCCGCCTGTACGTCACGGTAACCTCTCCCTGGTGTATACACTCGTGGCCGTGGCGGTCTTTATTCTGGTCATCGCCATCGTTAATTTCATAAATCTTGCAACGGCAAATGCATCAGTCAGATCATCAGAGATAGGGATGAGAAAAATAATGGGGGCTAACCGCAACAATCTGGTATTGCAGTTTCTCACCGAATCGGTAATAATCAGTTTTTTTGCCTTTCTGTTGGCCACCGGCATGGTAGAATTGCTTTTACCCCTGTTCAACAGCCTTCTTTTTACCAGTCTTTCTTTTGATCCCTTTCAAAGTCTTTGGTTTTTGATTTCACTGATGATGCTTGTTTTGATAACAGGTATCCTGGCCGGCCTGTATCCCGCTTTTTACCTTTCGTCAATGAAGGCCTGTTCGATTATTAAGCAAGAATTTTCCCGGGGCAGGGGCGCTCTGCGTTTCAGGAGGTTTCTGATCATAGTGCAGTTTATAATTTCAATTGTATTGATAATCTCTACGATTACGGTCTACCGGCAGGTGGAATATATGCGCCGTAAAGATCTTGGATTTATTAAGGAGAATGTGGTTATAGTAAGGCTAAACCGGGATGTTTATGCTGCAAAGGATGCATTTTACAATAAGCTTGTTAATAATGACGACATAGTCTCGGTATCCATGTCCAATAACCTGCCCGGTTATGTTACATGGTTCAATACCTGGACAATTGGCGGTGAAAGCAAACCTCATAAGTTTTTACCCGTTGATCCTGATTACCTCCCCCTGATGGGTATTGAGATGTCATCGGGCAGAAATTTCGCCTGGAACCGGATCGCCGACCAGAGGAATACATTTATCCTCAATGAGGAGGCGGTAAGATATTTCGGGTTTGAAGATCCTGCCGGAAAGGAGTTTATGGTTGGCGGACCCGAACCTGTCAGGGTAATAGGAGTTGTGAAGGATTTTCATTTCAGGTCCCTGCACGAACCCGTAGGTCCGCTGGTATTGGGCTGGCAGCCTCAGAACCTTGGAATTGCAAATATCCGGATAAAAGAAGGGAACACTGAAAATCCCATAAATAAGATCAGGGAAAGTTGGGAAGAGCTCTCGCCCGGCGCTCCTTTTGAGTACATGTTTCTTGATGATGAGATTGACAAACTGTACCGCTCGGAGATACGCATCGGGCAACTTTTCCGGTATTTTGCCCTGTTAGCCGTATTTATTGCTTGTATGGGACTTTACGGACTGAGCACCTTTATTGCACATCAGCGCACCCGGGAGATAGGTATACGGAAGGTTCTGGGATCAGGGATTTCCGGCATCATATTGGTTTTTTCATCCGAGCTTGCCAGATGGGTGGTGTTTGCCAATATAGTTGCATGGCCCGTTGCATATTTGCTTATGGTGAGGTGGCTGGATAATTTCCCCTACCGGATTGAACAGAGTCTGATCGTTTATATTTCAGCCGGATTGATGGCACTTGTTATTGCCGTCGTTACAGTGGGTGGCACGGCATGGAAGACTGCAAGCCTGAACCCTGCAAATACACTGAGGAATGAATAATCATCAGGAAATTTCCTTCCTGGTTTTTTCATTTTCAAGCGGTAATGTACCTTTATTTATAAATTATAAAAATGTTCTGCTATGCTTAGGAATTACATTAAAATTGCCCTGCGGAATTTCATTCGCCAGTGGAGCTTTTCTTTACTGAATATCAGCGGACTGGCGGTTGGAATGGCGGCATCCATACTTATTTTAATATGGGTTGTTGATGAGTGGAACTTTGACAGGTTTCACCATAACCTGCCGGAATTGTACCGCGTTTATGAAAAACAGGAATATGCAGGGCAGGACCCTTTGCTCGTTTATAACACACCCGGTCCGCTGGCACCCGCACTACAGGAAAATTTCCCCGAATTTAAAAATATATCCAGGTTTTCTCCTGTCTGGCAACAACTGGTTTTTAGCCGGGGAGATAAACTTTTTCATGAAAGGGAGGGATACTTCGCCGACCGGGAAGTATTCGAGATGTTTACCTTTGAGTTTGTTGCCGGGAATGCTGGAAATGCACTGAATGACCCGGGTGATATGGTGATAACCACCGGGCTGGCTGAAAAATATTTTGGCAATGAAGATCCCCTTGGACAAACCATTACAGTTAACAATGATTATGAATTCACTGTAACCGCTGTTATTGCAAATCCCTCCAATACTCACTTTAATTATAGTTTCATAATCACTTTTGGAACAAACGCAGAGCGGTTTTGGGGCCAGACCGCAAATTCATGGAACAGTAATTCCTTTTTTACCTATGTGCAGATTCATGCGGGGGGCGATTATCGTGAAACGGAATCCAAAATAACGGAATTTATCAGGGATCACCAGCCACAAACAAGTCTTCACCTGGAACCCCTTCATGAATCATACCTCTACAATATCTGGGGAACCGGTTCCATACACAGCATCAGGATATTCACCATAGTAGCCCTGATAGTGTTGCTGATCGCATGCATCAACTTCATGAATCTTTCCACCGCAAGATCACTGCGCCGGGCAAAGGAAGTCGGCTTGAGAAAGGTAGTCGGAGGCACCCGCACCCAGATCGCCTCACAGTTGTTTGGCGAATCTGTATTATTTTCAGTTTTTGCATTATTGCTGTCAGTGGTTCTGGTTGAGCTCCTGATGCCCTGGTTTAATTATTTGACTGGCAAAGATTTATCGGCGAGCATTTTGTCCATTCCGATGATCGCAGGATTAATTTTAATAGCCATGATTACCGGTTTTGTTTCCGGCAGTTACCCGGCCCTTTTCCTTTCTTCGTTTAAACCTGTGGATGTTCTCAAGGGCAGCCGGAGAACCGGTTCAAAAAGTTTCAGAAGGGCTCTTGTAGTATTTCAGTTTTCATTGTCTGTAGCACTTATAATAAGTACCCTGATAATAGGAAAACAGATGGATTTTGTCCGCAACAAGCATCTGGGATTTCAAAAGGAGAATATTGTCACTCTGTATACTTCTGCAAATACGAGAGCGCACAGGAATGTGCTGATGCATGAACTGGCAGCTATTCCCGGGGTCATGAATATAACGGCATCAAATGACCTTCCCTCCCGTATTGGAAATTCCACATATGGCATTTCCTGGGAGGGCAGCGATCCCGATGAAAGGGCCCTTTTTAATTTCCTTCATGTTGATTTTGATTTTATTGAAACCTTTGGCATGGAGATGGCTTCAGGCCGCAGCTTCTCTTCAGAGTATGCATCCGACTCTTTGGCTTACCTGATAAATGAAGAGGCTGCCAGCTTCATCGGCGGTGATGAAGTATTAGGCAAGTCATTTAACATGTGGGGCAGGGAGGGAACGATAATAGGGGTTGTGAGAAATTTTCACTTTCAGGACCTGAAACAAATGATCAATCCTCTTGTCATCCGTATCAGTCCCCCTGAAGCCACCCATATCCATTTGAGATTGCATCCCGAAACCATCCTTTCCACGATGGAAGAAGTTGAAAGTACCTGGGCAAATATTTGCCGGGATGAACCCGTTAATTATCAGTTTTTTGACCAGCAGTTTGACCGGATGTACCGGACAGAGCAGCGGACCGGGAAACTGTTTGCCTGGTTCTCGGTTCTTGCCCTGGTAATCTCCTGTCTCGGACTCTTCGGACTTGCCTCATATATGGCAGAACAAAAAACAAGAGAGATTGGTGTGCGCAAAGTTTTTGGTGCAGGCACATTCCGTATAATGGGATTGATGGTGAAGGAATTTATCAAATGGGTTCTTGTGGCAATTTTTATCGGTATGCCAGTTGCGTGGTTCCTCATGGATCGCTGGCTCGACAATTTTGTGTTCCGGACTGGACAGGGAGTTCATCCATATGCAATGGCAGCAATCGCAGCAATTTGCATTGCGCTGATTACCGTGACATATCAGGCTGTAAGGGCAGCCTTGTCAAACCCTGCCAACTCGCTTCGCCACGAATAATCTGATCCGGTGCGTCGCCCCCAAATCCCGCCCGGTCGCTGCGTTATGAATGACAGTACATTATCGTACAGCAGGTGTAACGGAAACGGACAAAACAAATTGAACGTTCATATTCCTGAATGCCTGTAAAGTGACTATATGCCAGCCAAATGGTATGTTTGGCTTATAATTTGTAAAACTATAATCCTCATGTCGCAGGGTTGCTGTTGCCAGGATGGACCTCTGTTATGATAACCATCCTGTTTTTGAAATATATTACCGTTTTTTCTGAGAATTTTACCGGTTGCTAAATATTGTAAACTATGTTGAAAAACTATATTGCTATAGCCTTTCGAAACTTATGGAGACAAAAAGGATATTCATTTATCAATATCGCGGGACTGGCGATTGGTATTGCCAGTTCAATTATGATTTTATTATTCGTGCAGGATGAGCTTAGCTATGACCGGCATCATGAAAATGCCGATAATATTTACCGGGTTTGCATAAATGCAAGCATGCAGGGAAATTCCCTGCAGGCTCCTATAACGCCGCCACCCATGGCTGCAACAATGGTTGCCGATTTTCCCGAAGTTATTACCGCGGTCAGATTTTTCAATTTTGGTGCAGCACCTATAATAAGGTATGGTGAGAGAAGCTATATCGAGAGAAATTTTGTATATGCCGATTCAACGGTTTTCGAAGTGTTTACCTACAATATGATAAGGGGCAATAAACGAAATGCACTGAACCGGCCCAACACCATCGTACTTACAGAATCAGCCGCCGGGAAATATTTTGGCAGTCAGGATCCGCTCGGGCAAACACTGGAAATAGGAAACCAGCGGACTCACTACGAAGTGACCGGCATCATTGAAGACCCGTCATTAAATTCCCATTTTTATTTTGATATAATGGCATCTTCTGTCTCCCACCCGGAGCATCAGAGCCAGGTGTGGCTGAACAACAATTATTTTACTTATATCCTGCTGGATGAGCAGGCTGACCCCGCCCAACTTGCAGCCAAGTTTCCGGGCATGCTCGAAATGTATATGGGGCCCCAGGTTGAAATGGTTATGGGTGTAACCATGCAGGAATTATATGAAAGCGGTGAAGAATGGGGGTATTTCCTGCAGCCCCTTACAAGCATCCATCTTCATTCCGACCTGCAGTATGAAATTCAGGCAAACGGCAATATTACCACTGTCATTGTTTTTTCCATCATTGCATTGTTTATACTGGTTATTGCCAGCATAAACTTTATGAACCTTTCAACTGCACGTTCTGCCGGGAGGGCAAAGGAGATAGGAATTAAGAAGGTCGTTGGCTCCACAAAATCCCAACTGGTGAACCAGTTCCTGGGGGAATCTGTTTTTCTGTCTTTAATATCCCTGTTAGCAGCCCTGATACTGGTTGAGCTTTTTATACCGGCTTTCAATAATATTGCCGACAAACAACTTCAATTACTGTATTTTAATTCCTGGTACACACTGCCTGGCCTTATTATGACCGGTATTTTCACGGGATTTATGTCGGGTAGTTATCCTGCCTTTTACCTTGCTTCATTTGAACCTGTCAGGGTATTGAAGGGCAAATTGCAATCGGGCATGAAAAGTTCAAAACTTAGGGGTATGCTGGTGGTATTCCAGTTTATTATAACAATCGTTTTGTTTATAAGCACCTTTACGGTTTACCGGCAGATGGACTATATCAGCACCAAAGATCTGGGCATGAAGACCGACAATGTTCTTGTTATTCACCGTGCTAATGCCATCCCGGCTGAACAGAGAGAGGCGTTTCGCCAGGAGCTGACCGGGTTTGCAGGTATAGAAGCAGCCTCCAGGGCTGCTGCCATACCGGGCACCCCATTTAGCGGCAATGCCTTCAGAAGGGAGGGCACAGCATCAAGGGAACAGCATATAATATCCACTACATGGGTGGATCATGATTATGCCGGGGTACTGGGACTTGAACTGGTTGAGGGAAGATTCTTCTCACGTGATCATGCCAGTGATTCCCTTGCTGTGGTCTTGAATGAAACGGCAGTCAGGTCTATGGGATATACCGAGCCTCTTGGCAAAAGGGTTCTGAACACGGCCGCGGGAGGAACACAGGAGGCTCCCGAGGATATTGCTTTCACTATTATCGGTGTGGTCAGGGATTTCCATTTTGAGTCGCTGCACCAGACGATTAATCCCGCAATACTCAGTCCCGGCCAGGGAGGAGGTCAATACATAATAGTGAAACTTCAGGATGGCAATGTTAGCGCTTCAGTCGATATGATAAGGGAAAAATGGATTGATTTTGTAGATGACCAGCCACTTGAGTATTCATTTCTTTCAGATGACCTCACATCGGCTTACAGATCGGAACAACGCGCCGGACTCATATTTTCCATCTTTGCAATACTGTCAATTTTCATTGCCTGTCTTGGTTTGCTGGGACTTGCTTCATTTACGGCGGAGCAGCGCACCAAGGAAATTGGCATACGTAAAGCCATGGGAGCTTCCATTGGCTCGGTAATGGTGCTGCTTTCAAAAGAAGTTAATCTTCTTGTTGTAATAGCCACACTGGTTGCCTGGCCTGCAGCATGGTATTTTATGAATAGCTGGCTTGAAAATTTTGCATACAGGGTGGAAATGGGAATCGCGGGATTTTTAACAGCCTCTGCACTGACTTATGTTATTGCGCTTTCCACGGTCAGCTTTCAGGCCTGGAAGTGCGCCCGCCTTAACCCGGTCGATACACTAAGAGATGAATGATCGGGGTATAAGATAACTCAGGCATAACCTGTTTTTTCTGCCTGAACCTGGTAATCTTCAAGTAATTTCAAACCTTTGGCGGTGGCCAGCCCCCTGGTCATGGTTATTATAATGTTCTCATATACCTGGCTTATGGAGAATCTTGTTCCAGGGAATACGTTCTGATCGGACAACATGTAAAGCTGTTGGATCAAAATCAGGGCAATGATCTCTTCATTTGTGTCTTTTCTGTAGATTCCTTCCCTTTTGCCTTTTTTCAATAGCTCCAGGATAAGGTTACAGGAATGGATTTTACTTTCTTTGATCTTGTCATCCCAAATATTCGGATACAGGCGCTGGAGATCGCTGTAATACAGTTGATTGATTCTTGAAAGGAGCTCTGAACCGTTTTTCAGCAAGCCCAAAACCGCTTTAATAATATTATCTGATTCATTCAGGATCTTTTTGTTGATATCATTTTGCTCTTTCTGGACAAAATCTATCGTATCCCTTATCAGGGTGTCCTTGTTTCTGAAATTCTCGTATATGGTCCTTTTGGAAACCTTTAGCCTTTGGGCGATTGTATCCATCTTGACCTTTTTAACACCCAGCTGAAAAAAGAGTGTTGCGGCTTCTCTTTTAATTTCTTCACGAAAATCCATATCCTGTTTTGTTAAAAACCCGTAATAAATGAATAACCGAAAATATTGTTAATATCTGAAATATCATTGTACAGATTGAAAATCTTCCGTGGCAATTTTCCCGCAAATAAAGATATACAAAATTGGGAAACTGACCTCTTCAACCCGCTTTGCCGGGTATCTGAATCAAAACAATGAAAATGAGGCATCTGACGGGCAATAGTGCCATGCCTGCCTATACCCTTACCCTCAAATGGAAGAGGCCGGGCTGTCGGTAATGCCGTAAGTGCCGTAAGCAGGGCTTTTCTGTATTAGTCCTGTCGCGGAAGCAGTTTCAGGAATCAGGAAAGAGAGTGTGAAAACCGCAGGTATCAGAAAAGGCCTCTTATAAATTCCCCGGCAGAAATATCATGGAAATACCGGGAAAATGGAATTGATTCGAGTTTTATCATTAATTCAGTTTCGTCATGCTTTGCACCAGTGAGTATTTTCTCAAATCCTGATATATCAGTCTGGCTGAAGAAATCGCCGCGGATTCTGGCTTTTTTAATAACTCCTCCTTTCACATGAAGCCTTACCTGCATATATTGCCCGTTTGCAATAAGGGATCTTTCAAAATTATATTCAGGTGAATAGCCAAAATTCCATTCCCAGGTCTGATATTTTTCGGTTCTGAGATTATTGATGTTATTAATATCTGCCCTGGTGAATTCGTAGATGGCAGAGCCAGGGAAGCTGCTCATGATATGATCAAGTATCATATCCCTGAATTGCATAACATCCAGTTCGGATTTCAGATGTTCCTTAATATTGGTCACCCGGCTGCGGATACTTTTAACCGCCTTGCTTTCATATTTCAGGGGATTCACTTTCAGTGCCAGGGCAAGGTCCTCCATTACCGATGAGAACAGCAGGGTGCCGTGATGAAGCACTCTTTTTTTGTATACATGCTCTGCATTCCCTGAAAACTTTTTGCCATTTATAGTCAGATTGTTAAGGCCCTCGAATTTTGCCTCTACCGATAGTTTCTGCAGCACCTCAAGGATTGGCAGCGTATATTTCCTGAAATCAACAAGATGTCCTTCCCGGCCGTCCATGATAAAAGTAAAGTTAAGATTTCCCAGATCATGGAAAACTGCACCTCCTCCGGAGAGCCTCCGGGCTACCCTGATTTTTTTCTCCCTGATGTAATCCATGTTTATTTCGGCCAGGGTATTCTGGTGCTTGCCAACAACAATGGTGTTCTCATTCCGCCACAGCATAAAGCAGTTTTCCGGGAAATTCCGCAGGACATATTCTTCAGCAGCAAGATTGAAATATGGATCTGTGTAAGAATGAGCAATACAAAGCATGAAAAATGGCTTTTTTAGTTTGAGATATGCAGCATCTGCCCGGATACGACAGCCCTGTATTGCTTCAGGGGCCACCTGGAGGGGCCCTTATTCAGGTCTCCGTAAGCCAGGTTGAACTCTGATCCGCAGCACGGGCACCGGGCAATGAGTTGGATGTCTCCAACATCTGCCAGGCAATTGGGTGATACCTCGTAAGGGCAGGTCCGCTCATAGGCCTTAAATTCATTGTCTCCCAGCCTGAAAATAATAATGCCGTTAACGCCGCCGCTGACTTTTGCAGCCTGGAGATGCCCGACATCGGCTAATTCGATGAGACCGATTGATTTCTGGAACCTTATATTGGGTATGCCGTCATCATATTTATCACAGCCAATAAAACTTATAATTAATAATGCTTTGATAAATATTTTTCTTACTTTTGTATTGCTAAACATTGAAGCA
>SLJO01000255.1 GCA_007135095.1 Bacteroidales bacterium
GGAGCAACTTTAAGGATGCCCGCCCGGGAGAAATGCCCCGGCCGGAAAGACTCGACAACATAGAATCCGGATATAACTTCAGAACCAGAAATATCAATCTCAATGCCAACCTTTTTTATATGAAATACAGGGACCAGCTGGTGCTCACCGGCGACATCAACGACGTTGGTAATGCTATAATGACGAATGTGCCTGACAGCTACCGTGCCGGCATTGAATTGCTGGCGGGTATTAAGGTTTCATCCCAGGTTGAGTTAGGGATCAATCTTTCCCTTAGTGAAAACCGGATAATGGATTTTACAGAATATGTGGATAACTGGGATTATGATGAAGAAAACCCAGAAAACGGGCCCTTGCAGTTTGTACGCCATCTTGGTAATACCTCGATCGCTTTTTCACCACCTGTGATTGCAGGAAGTGATATTTCATGGGCTCCCCTTGATAACTTCCGTATTAACCTCTCAGGCAAATATGTTGGCAGGCAGTTTATTGATAATACCTCAAGCCAGGCAAGAATGCTTGATTCATATTTTTTCAGCGACCTAAGGTTGAATTACTTTTTACAAAGCCCATGGTTCGGAGAGCTGGGCCTGAATTTATTGATTGGAAACATTTTTGACTCACATTTTGAAACAAATGCGTGGATTTATCGTTATAAGAGTCAGGGACAGGAACTATACATGGATGGGTTCTTCCCTCAGGCAGGAAGACACTTTTTCATGGGCGTTTCAATAAGGTTTTAGTTTTATTCAGAAATAGTTTTTCAGATTTAAATTTTAGGGTTAAATTTTAGGGTTAATGGTAAAACAAGGCCGGAAGTGATTCCGGCCTTGTTGATTTTATACATCTTTAAAAACCACCAGCTTCAGGCAGACCTCACACTGCTATTTGCGCACCAGCTCTATCCCTGCTTCTTCAATACTTCGAATGAACGGTAATGAAATCTCATTGTCTGTTATTATAATGTCAATATCGGTGATATTGCAAATCCGGCTGAAACCTCTCCTTCCGAATTTTGTTGAGTCGGCAAGTACAATTACTTTTTGGGCAGCCCCGATCATTTGCTGGTTAAGAGATGCTTCCATTGCATTAGTGGTTGTAAGGCCATAATCAGGATCTATACCATCTACACCTAAAAAAAGCTTGCTGCACGAAAAATTACTCAACAGATTTTCGGCATATGGCCCGATGGTAGAAGATGAGCTTTTCCTTACCATGCCACCAAGCTGGATAATCTCTATTATCGGGTCCCGTGAAAGAATCAGTGCAACATTTAAAGATGCGGTTACAACTGTTAGCTGTTCCACCGTTTTTATGTGCCTGGCAAGTTCAATTATTGTAGTTCCTGATGCCATAATTATGCTATCCCGCGATTCAACCAATCCTGAGGCATATCTGGCTATCCGTTGCTTTTGATCAACTCTCAGTAATTCTTTTTCGTTTACCGGCCTGTCGTTGATGTAAGGATTGTTTGGCGTCGCACTTCCGTGAGTCCTGAAGAGAAGCTTGCGATGCTCCAGGTGCTTAAGGTCCTTTCGTATTGTAACGGTAGATACATTAAGCTCCTGGCTGAGATCGAGCACGTTCACATGACCCTTTTCCCGCAGTTTGCTGAGTATGTGCTGATGTCTTTGGGCTATACTGGTTGACATATATGGAGTTTGTACAAAAATATACTGAAATTTTATAATTATCAAAAATAAGAAAATGAAATAAAAAAGTTACGAATACTTTCATAAATTAATATTTATTCATAATATTGCAACGTAAGAGAATGCAAAATAAAATACAAAAAACAGAAAAACAGGATGTTAGCCGCGCTGCAGGCTCTTAAAAGAAAATGAAAGTCTGCTTCACATATTTTTCTGCATTTATAGCTCTAAAACTATTATGCAGTCATCAGTGGCGGGTTTCCGGTTTATAAACACTAATAATTATTTAAAACAAGATGAAGAGGGATTTGATGTTGAGTAATTTACGCGATAGCCAGAAGCCATTTGACTTTATTGTAATAGGAGGTGGAGCTTCCGGTGCAGGTATTGTCCTTGAGGCTGTCAGCCGGGGGTATACCGCAGCTTTGTTTGAGAAATCCGATTTTGTAAAATCGACTTCCAGCAAAAGCACAAAGCTTGTACACGGCGGAGTGCGGTATCTGGCACAGGGAAACATTGCCCTGGTGCGTGAGGCATGTGTGGAGCGTGGTCTGTTGCTACGTAATGCTCCGCACCTGGTGAAAAATCAGTCTTTCATAATTCCTGCATACGGCTGGTTTGATGAAATTATGTATACGGCTGGACTGACTTTATACGATATTATGGCCGGCAGTTATAGTCTGGGTAAATCCCGCAGGATCTCACGAAAAGAAGTGATCAGCCGATTACCTTCAGTGTCGGAAAAAGGACTGACTGCCGGAATTTTATATTATGACGGCCAGTTTGATGATTCACGTCTTGCCATAAATGTATTGCAGACTGCCGCTGAGATGGGCGCAGTGATAATGAATTATGCGCCTGTAGAAAATCTCAGGAAGAATGTGAACGGCCGACTGGATGCTGTTATGGTGAAGGATGCACTGACCGGAAACTCATACAATGTGGAAGGCCGCATAATTATTAATGCAACGGGGGTATTTGCTGACGAAATTATGCAAATGGATTCCCCGGGAAAAGAATCCATTATCCGTCCAAGCCAGGGAATTCACCTGGTTGTTGACAGCTCATTTCTTCCTGGCAATGATGCAGTCATGATACCAAAAACTGATGATGGCAGGGTACTTTTTGCGGTTCCATGGCATGGTAAAGTCGTTGTTGGAACAACGGATACTCCTGTGGCCCATGCCTCCCTGGAACCGGCAGCACTGGAGACAGAAGTTGAATTCATACTCTCGACAGCTGGGAAATACCTTAAAAGAGCTCCAAAGAGAAGTGATGTGCTAAGTGTTTTTGCAGGACTAAGACCACTTGCTGCTGCGAAAAACAATAACAACGGGAAGAAGACCCGGGAAATTTCCAGGAGTCATAAGATTATTACATCCTCCTCGGGCCTGATGACAATGATCGGCGGAAAATGGACCACTTTCAGGAAGATGGGGCAAGATATAATCTCAAAGGCGGAACGGATTAATGACTGGAAGAGAACCCGTTCAATAACCAGAAACATGAGGATTAAAGGTTATCGGGATTCAATTGACCTCAATGATCCATTGTATGTTTATGGTTCCGATAAAGATGGTTTAACTGACCTTATAGGGTATGATCCTGAACTGGGCGGGTATCTCAGTGAAAAGTTACAAATAATTAAAGCCCAGGTCGTATGGGCCGTAAGGGAGGAGATGGCAGAGAAAGTAGAGGATGTGCTTTCCAGACGGACACGCAGCCAGTTGCTGGACGCCAGGGAGAGCCTGCGCATAGCCCCTGAAACTGCCCGTCTGATGGCAATGGAGTTGGGCAGGGATGACCAGTGGGTTGCAGATCAGATATCAGATTACAAGGCAGTTACTATGAATTATCTTCTTGATTCACTTCAGCATTCACCCCGGCCGGAACAGGTGGCTGACCTGAATAGCACTATAGTATAATATATTTTTCCGGGTTTAATAAGCAACAAAAATTATCCGGATATACCCTGAAAAGTAACCTGACAATAAATAATAATGGTGCCTGCAGAGCTATTGCAGGGAAGTCGTTTTTCGATTAAAAATATTATATTGCCAAATTAAAATCACAATAAATGGAAAATTTTATTCTCGCTCTTGATCAGGGAACTACCAGTTCACGGGCCCTTCTGTTTGATAAAAAAGGAAATATCCGTTCGGTGGCACAAAAGGAGTTCACCCAGATCTTCCCAAAACCCGGTTGGGTGGAGCATGATCCTAACGAGATATGGTCATCCCAGGTTGCTGTAGCTGCTGAAGCTATTTCAAAACTCGGGATAAACGGAAAGGCGATAGCCGGTATAGGGATTACGAATCAACGTGAAACAACTATTGTCTGGGACCGAAAGAGTGGTAACCCTGTTTACAATGCCATTGTCTGGCAGGACAGGAGGACCTCCGGGTATTGTGATGAACTGAATGAAAAAGGACATGCCGCAATAATTCGCGAAAAAACAGGACTGGTAATTGATTCATATTTCAGCGGGACTAAAGTAAAGTGGATACTTGAAAATGTTGAAGGTGCCCGTGATAAGGCAGAGAAAGGCGAACTGGCTTTCGGGACAGTGGATAGCTGGCTTGTATGGAAATTAACTCAGGGCAGAACCCATATTACAGATGTTACCAATGCCAGCCGGACAATGCTTTTTAATATCAACACCCTGGAATGGGATAACGATATGCTGGAACTTATGGATATACCCCGCAGTATGTTACCCGAAGTCAGGGATTCCAGTGAAATATACGATTATACAAACACTACTTTTTTTGCTTCCAGGGTGCCTGTCGCCGGAATAGCGGGCGATCAGCAGGCCGCGATGTTCGGGCAGATGTGCGTTGATAAGGGAATGGTCAAGAACACTTATGGAACAGGCTGCTTTATCCTGCTAAATACAGGCAGTGAGCCGTTCATATCAAAAAATAATCTCGTTACAACAATAGCCTGGAAGATTGGCGACCAGATTAATTATGCCCTTGAAGGAAGTATTTTCATTGCAGGAGCAGTTGTACAGTGGCTTCGTGATGGACTTGGTATCATTGGTTCCTCCGCTGAAGTGGAATCACTGGCGGCCTCAGTTGCAGATAACGGAGATGTGTTCTTTGTTCCAGCCTTTACCGGTATGGGGGCTCCTTACTGGGATCAGTATGCAAGGGGGCTGCTGGTTGGTTTAAGCCGGGGTACGGGCAGGGGTCATATTGCCCGGGCGGCATTGGAGGGAATCGCATTTCAGACTATGGACGTACTTGATGTTATGCAAAAAGATACAGGGGTGGCAATAAAAGAATTAAGGGTTGACGGCGGGGCGGTTGCCAATAATCTGCTCATGCAGTTCCAGTCTGATATTCTGGGGATACCGGTAGTCAGGCCCAGAATAGCAGAAACAACAGCCCTTGGAGCAGCATACCTTGCAGGACTTGCCACGGGTTACTGGGGAAATATCGATGAACTGAAAGAACAATGGCAGCCTGACAGGCAGTTTACAGGAACTATGGATGCAAAAAGTGGCGAAAAACTTAAAATCAAGTGGAGGGAAGCTGTAAAGCGTGCAGGTTCCTGGGCTTCATAGGAATCATCAGTAATTGACAATTCGTCAAGGATGGGATATTTATTAATTTTATTTACAAATCATATGGGATCAGTTTTTTTATATGAGTTTATCGGCACAGCAGTTCTTGTTTTAATGGGCGATGGTGTGGTTGCCAACACAGTTTTAAAAGGAACAAAAAGTCACGGGGCCGGATGGGTTGTAATTACATTTGGCTGGGGATTGGGGGTGTTCCTGGGCGTAATAATAGCCGGACCCCATTCAGGAGCACATATCAATCCCGCAGTCACACTCGGACTTGCTTTTACAGGAATTTTCAGCTGGTCACTCGTTCCCGGCTACATAATTGCACAGTTGCTGGGCGGTTTTTTCGGTGCATCAGTTGTTTACTTTTATTTCCGGCAGCATTTTAATATAACGGAGGATAAAGGCACCAAGCTTGCTGTTTTTTGCACCAGTCCCCAAATACAAAATTATCCTTCTAATGTCTTTTGTGAGGTTGTGGGAACATTTATATTAATATTCACCATTTTCCATTTTGTTGATCCCACCTTTTCCACATCAACCCTGACTGACGGGCAGGTTGGCCTGGGATCAATCGGTGCCCTTCCGGTAGCCTTGCTTGTCGTGGGTATTGGCATGTCACTTGGCGGCACCACTGGTTACGCCATAAATCCTGCCCGTGACCTTGGTCCCAGATTTGCCCATTTTATTTTTCCCATGAAAAACAAAGGTGACAGCAACTGGGCTTATTCATGGGTCCCTGTAGCCGGACCAGTTATCGGTGCATTTATTGCTGCAATTGCTTATCTTGCAATTGGATTTGCCTGAAGGAAATGGATCTCCCAAAATAAATATGTTAAATTAAATTATCTGTTATGGCAAAAATTTTTTATACAGGAGACTGGGCGGTGCTTATGGGACCCCAGTTCGCTTCCTCGCCATTTAACTATGAATTTAAAGGAATAGATATTTTCAACTATGGCGAGTGGCTGGTCAGGGCGCTCGAATCGAACGGGCGCCATCAGGTAAGGTCTGTACCTACATGGGACTTTTACAAGATGGGGCCGGGAGAATATGAAAAAATCCTTGACGAATATGATTTATTCATATTCAGTGATATTGAGGCCAAAAACTTTCAACTCGCCCCTGGGTTTTTCAACCGTGAAAAGATGGGGAAGGAGGTACTTACCTTTCCAGACAGGACAAGGCTGACAGTCGAAGCAGTTCACAATGGTAAGTCGGCAATGTTCCTTGGTGGCTGGGTATCTTTCTCGGGGGAAATAGGTAAGGGTGGATGGGGCAGGACCCGGTTGAAGGAGGTTTTGCCCGTTAACTGCATTCAGGGTGATGACCTTGTAGAAAGCACAGAAGGATTTTTTCCTGAAGCAAATCCCGGGCAGGAAGGATGGATTGAGGGACTTGATATGAAGTCATTTCCTCCTTTACTGGGTTATAACCAGGTTATTCCCAAGGAAAATTGCGAAATAGTATTAAATATTAAAGAAACAGGCGATCCCCTGCTTGCAACCGGAGAATTCGGAAAAGGAAGAACCCTGGCTTTTATGTCCGATGCAGCACCCCACTGGGGCTGTAACTTTGTCTATTGGAAGCATTACAATGATTTCTGGCTTAAATGCGTCGATAAATTACTTTATAATATATGAACTCACTCCGGTGATTAAATTTGTACGCCGGCGATTCAATAAGTATTTCATCAGAAAACAAGAATGTTAAAATTGAAATAACTTATTGAACAACGCACCCTGCGGGATCAATCAGGAAATATTCCACCCGTTTAAAGTGGGTTTTGCATAGCTAATCTACAATTACCGTCCGGCTTGACCTTCCCGCACTGTCAAACGCCCTTAACATGACCGGTCCGTCCACCCCAACAGGCTCCGTGTACAAGGTGGATGAGGCTGAAGGTTCTTCTCCATCAGTGGTATACCTGATTGCCAGTCCCGGAAACTCGATATTGGCCATTAACAAATTGTTCTCGATAACTGCACCGGGCAGCGGGATACGGTAATTAAACCCGCCATGAAGGTTAGCCAGCCGGGGAAGTTCTTTTTGCCCAAGGGTATTTGCGAACACGTTCCATTTCCTCCGGGCTTCTGCCTCTCTTTTATCATGATCATCAATTCGCTCATAGCTGCGTTCACTGGTCCATGCGCTTTCTGCAAAGCCGATCAGCTTTGGAAGCATATAATATTCCAGCATATCCTGGCCAAGGATTGTCTCACTCCACAACTGAGCCTGCAATCCCAGTATGTTTTGCATCGCATCGGGCCTGATTCTTTCCATATCAGCATATTCCTCATCAATATCCACCGCCCTTCCCATGGCTGTCTTAATAGTTGTTTTGAACATATCAAACGGTGCATAGTACCAGGCATCCCTTGTGTTCACAAAACCTGCCCAGTATAAGCCAGGCTCCCTGGGATCTTTGTTGTATGCAAGGTCAAAATAGAAATTGGAAACGTGGCACAGTACTACCGGGTAACCAAGGTTTGCAAGGCGGTAGCCAAGATCCTGGTGGCCCCATAAGCTATTCCACGCATAGGGGATAACCGTTCCATCGGCAAAATCAGGATTGGGAACATACTCACCGGTATCTTCCCTGAGTAACGAAACTTCTTCCCATCCGGCAACTAAGAGATCTCTTTCCCTTAGAATCCGGATTGCCCTTTCAAAGAAATAAGCCTGCAGGTTTTTAGGGTCGGTTATTTCCGGCAGTTCCCCGAGCAACTCATCTATCATTGGCGATTGCGTCCACGCACCATCCGGCACCTCGTCTCCCCCGGTATGGAATATTTCCAGCGGTGCATCTGCCTCTTCGTACATGGCAATTATTCCATCAACAACGGTTTCAAAAAACCGGTATACAGATTCCCGGGCCACATTTATAACATTGTCAGTAAAATTCTGGGCCGACAGATATTCTGAAGTCTCCCGGGGATCAATAAGCCTGAACTCATTGGCTGCCTGTTCATCACCAGCATCCATAAAACGGTTGTAGCGGGCTTCCATAGCTTTTATAGCAGCCCGGGAATGCCCGGGCACATTAACCTCCGGGATAACTCTGATATGACGTGATTTGGCATGCCTTAGAATTTCAACATAATCCTCATGAGTGTAGTAGCCGCTTCCATAGGTTCCCTCCTGGTATGGAAACGGGCCGGATCCGTAGGCAGGATGCACTGCAGCTGCATCTTGTGTAGTATGCTTTCTTTGACCGCCGACCTCTGTAAGTTCAGGGAGTTCCTTTATTTCTATGCGCCAGCCTTCGTCTTCAGTCAGATGGAAATGCAGGGTATTTATCTTGTAAAATGCAAGGAGATCGAGTATTTTCAGAATTGTTTCCTTCTCCTGGAAATTTCTGGCCACATCAATGTGAATTCCCCGGTAAGGAAATCTGGGTGCATCTTCAATTGTCATAACTTCCATCCTTACCACATCTGCAGTTCCCGCGTTTACGGGCAGAAGTGATACAAGTGTCTGGATTCCATAGAATATTCCGGCATTATCAGTGCCTTCAATGGTAATGCTACTGTTATTCCTTATGTTCAGGCGATATGCCTCACTAGCTACACCATTTACACTAAAGCTTGATTTTTTTAACAATATACTGTTTGATCTCTCAACAGTCCCCTCTTCAGGATCAAAAGGCTGACCCGTCAAATCTGACAGTAACCGGGCAAGATAGTCTGCCTCTTCTTTCAGCCCTTCGTGGTACAAGATATCGACAGGTTCGGTAAAACTTACGATTTCCCCGGAGGAACTTATATTAACCGGGGTAGGAATTACTTTTTTTAATTGATTTTCAGGAAGCAGGCTTAATTCCTTATTGTTCTCAAACCTCCATTCGGGGGTGGGTATGGGTGTGAGGTCTTCCCTGTGCCTGGTAATCTGCTCTTCTCTCACAAAAGGCATTACCTGGTAGTTGTCTACAGTAATGGTGTCAGTTTCATTTCCCTGATTATCATATAAAATAAAATACAAACCCATTGGAGCATCTGATTCTTTTATCCACCATGCACTGGCCTCGTAGCTGATTGTTACTTCCCGGCCCGCTCTGAGATCAAATCCCTCCCGGGGAACTATCCTGTGCCAGTCCCCGTTGATCCATTCAACCTCGGCAAGGGCAAGGGGATCAGTAGAGATAATTCTTCTGGGTGCCTGACTGTAATAAAGGGCCCAGTTATTATCTGTAAACCTGAAGCCCGAATTATTCCTGATTGTAAATTCTGCACTGGTCCTTGGCTGATCACTGTGAGTGTTACTTATAAGTTCCCAGGTAATCGCCACTTCTGTAAGATCTGTATGCTGCCTGCAATTTGTAAGTACCATAACCATTAATACAGCTTTTATCAGAATTACTGTTTTTTTCATGTTTATCTTATATATTAAATTCTGCTGACCATTTTAAAGAAATAAGGTGTGGGTATTTGTCACAAACAAAACATTATTATTTATATTTTTGAATTTTGCACCATGTAAACTGCAAGATAATTTATTTCTTAGTTTATAACAAAAATAAAATCTACAATGAGCCTACCCCCTAAAAGTTCCGGCCACACCAGATTAATTGCTCTTGATGCTTTCAGGGGATTTACAATAGCAGCCATGATAATGGTAAATTATCCGGGTAGCTGGAGTCATGTCTATTCCCCGCTTTTACACGTTGAATGGCATGGGATAACCCCAACTGATCTGATTTTTCCCTTTTTTATCTTTATTGTCGGAGTATCAATTGTTCTGGCCTATAATAAGCGACTTGAAGCAGGACTGCCAAAATCAGATATGTACAGAAAAATTATTATTCGAGGCATAAAGATATTCGCTGTTGGAATTTTTCTTGCCCTGTACCCCACATTTGATTTTGAATCACTCCGGGTAGCGGGTGTTTTGCAACGCATAGCGATTGTGTTCACTGTCTGTGCGTTGCTTTATCTTAATTCAGGCTGGAAGGCCCAGGCCTGGGCAGCGGCGGCAATATTAATTTTTTACTGGCTTTCCATGTCACTTATTCCTGTTCCAGGAGTTGGTAAAGCAACGCTTGAACCAGGAGTGAATCTGGCTGCATGGATTGACCAGCAAATTTTACCGGGCCGCATGTGGCAGGGCACATGGGATCCTGAAGGGTTCTACAGCACAATTCCTGCCATCGTAACCGGAATAACGGGAATGCTTACGGGCAGACTTATTGTAAGCGCCAAATCACGGGAGCTTGCAATACTTTGGTTGTTCTCACTTGGCTTCCTTGCTGCTTTGTCAGGTGAAATGTGGGGCTGGGTGTTTCCAATCAATAAAAATATCTGGACTAGCTCTTATGTTTTATATACAAGTGGTTTGGCGGCAATGACACTTGCAGTTGCCATGTTTTTTATAGATATGCTGGGTTACAGGCGGGGGACGAAATTCGGAATAATTTACGGTGCCAATGCAATTACTGCATATGTTCTCGCAGGTGTTCTCAGGGTGGTGTTTTACCGGTGGCCCGTCGCTGGCCACTCCCTGAACCAGCATTTCGTAGGTGGACTTTCCGGAACGGGCCTTGATCCAAAGCTTGCCAGCCTGATGTATGCACTGATGTACGTGTTTATTGTTTTTATTCCTGTGTATTTTCTCTACAGGAAAAAGATATTCATCAAGTTGTGAATGGTTTTTATTCGTGAACCTTCCGCCTGATAATCTGATACTCTGATGCGGGACTTGCCCCTTATGTTTATTTCATTATTATCACCCTGGCCGAGCCGATGATATCAAGGTTATTTCTGATAATGATAAGATATATACCTCCCGGCAGGGTTGATGGATCTGTTTCATAGAGCGAATTGCCCGCTCTCAGTACCTCCGATCTTACTATCTTACCCGAAAGGTTATATATTTCCATTATATGATCACCGTTAGTGATTCTTCCAAAATCAATAAAAAGATTTTCTTTTACCGGGTTCGGATGGAAGTCTACGTTTGTAACGGGCACTTCCGGTGTCACTAACTCTGAAGATACCGGTATTCCGAATTCATCAGCATATCCGGTCTGGTATATTTCCCTGCTTTTTTCATCCTGGATAAATGCCACTATAGCAAGTTTTTCCGCATTATATACATTCGTTATGGTCCAGTTAAAGCTGTAATTTTCAGGGATGCCCGGAGTCCAGTCTTTTGAAAGCAGGGTGCCGCCCGCATCTGGCTGCAATTTTCTTACAACATTCCTGAAAATCATATCGCCCTCTAAACCTGCGAGTTCTGCCGGCACATCGGTTTCCAGGATTGCTACATGAAGGGTAAGGTCAAGCGGGCCAAGGCTTAAAACAGATTTCACCTCAACCTCAATGTAAAGATCACTGCCTGTTTGATTCTGGCTGATGTCAATACTAAAATATGGATCAGTAAGTGCCCGTCTTATAAGCTCATTTTCATCAGGCACCAGGGAAGAATAATCAAATTCTCCTTCTCCGCCAGGTCCGCCGTCCATTATAGAAAAAGGAACCGAGGAAATGCCATAATACAGGGCCCTGGCCGCTGGATCAGCAGTATTTTGGATGTTTATCGGGTCACTTGCAGGGAAAGATGTATGATAACTAATAAAAATGAAATCATCCGGCTTGGACCGGGCAATATCATAGATGATTTGATTGGCTTCTAAACTGCCTTGATCATTTGCATTTGTGAAATGTTCCAGAAGAACAAGCCTTGTACGTTCGCCGATACGGATATTATCAAAAGCAAATCCGCCCTCTGACAGTCCCGATCCATCGGAGCCATAGGCTAACCTGAACCTGATATTTTCCTGTCCTGCCAGAACATCCAGATCGTGCCTTCTTTCAGTCCAACCGTTCTCAGAGGAAGCTGTCCATCCTGTTTCCTGTCCGCCGGGCATTCCTGCAATCTGTGAGGAATTATACCAGTTAATTCCCTGGCCGGTATCTCCGACATTTAACCATCTGTCATCGTTGTTAACGGAATACTGGAGCACGGCACCATCATGATCCCGGCCAAATTCCTCCCATAAGTCCAGAGCGATCATGGGTCGTGTTGTTTGAGTTAAATCGAAACATGGGCTCGTCACCCAGGACTGCTCTGCACTATTCAAATTTGCAATGTCAGTATACCATATGTTGTTTCCTGCGGAGGCTGAGGTAAATACATCCCCTTCCGGTGGACCGAATGTCCAGCTGCTGACCATGCCCTCCGAAGATACCACACTGGTCCATCCGGAGGTTCCGTCTTCAAATGCCTCAGTATACCAGTCGTCAATGATTACTCTTGGAACCGTTTTTATATTAAACCCATTGACCGGTTCAGTAGCCTCACATCCCCTTCCATCAATAAGTGCTGTGACATTGTAATTTCCTCCCCTGGAAACACTAAGAAAATAAGGGCTGGAGGTTGCAGTAAAATCATATTCAATTGTTCCGTCAGTAAAATAGAGCGTCCAGGGCCCCGTACCTGTTAATTCAAAAGAAATTTCAACCGCCGATCCCTCGCATAGTTCTCCCGGGCCGGTTATCGTAACTGTGGGCAATGTATTTTCAACCGGTCCCGAAT
Organism: Bacteroidales bacterium; assembly: GCA_007135095.1. Lineage (GTDB taxonomy): Bacteria > Bacteroidota > Bacteroidia > Bacteroidales > PUMT01 > PXAP01. Next base: position 12,757 of record SLJO01000255.1, read on the forward strand.
AAATGCTTTGTACGGGAGCACCCTCAGGAGTACCGGTACTTGCCACCGGGGTGATCATGATGCTGATAAATTTCTCATCGTCATCCAGAGTCAGGGTATAACTTGAGCCATGATGGATCTCCTCCTCATTTTTTCCGGAATCATCATCAGCCCTGTGCCAGGTTATTCTTGTCTCACCTTCAGGATCCCCCTCGGGATCAAAATAATCATAGCTTGCTATAAGCACCATGCAAATCTCGAGCACACCGGATATTTCAACATTAAGTGCCTGAGGAGGCTGGTTCTCTATTCCCTGTGCTTCTATTTCATTGCCGGTCAGATCCGAAATATCATACTCCTCATGAACAGGCCTGTTCCAGCGATCTGATGCCGCGAGGTTATAGGGATGGCCGGTGCTGGAGGTGGTACCGGAAACATCTATTAACTGGTCAATCACTGATTTATCAGCATCACCGATAATAATAATAAATTTTGTATCAGAGAGTACATCGACATCAGGACTTGCTGAAGTCAATGTATAATTTTTATTATCTTTTCCAGTTATTGTAAACTTTGCCGCATCAATGTCTTTTATAGTTTCAGGTGCAGCTGCAAGCCTTCGGGCAGTTACTTCCAGTGTCGATTCACCATAATGATATATTGCCGATTCAATCGAGGGAGGCTGAAAGCCTGAAACTGCAACAGGAGTAGAGGGATCGGCCAGTGCCGACCCGTTCCAGTTTTCTTCAGACGATAAATTAAAAGGGGTATTGCCCAGTGAACGTAATCCGTTATTATTTAATATCCAGTTTAAAAAGGCTTTTTCTTTTCCTTCAAATACTACGGTGGCATGGGTTGGGGATGAGGGATAAACATTGAAGGCTTGATTTGTAAACCTGTATGAATTATCCCCGTTTGAGATTGTCAGCTTTGTTACATCAACTTCATTACCTGTGTTTAAATGCTGGCCGTAAATATCAAAATTTCCGTTCGAGGCATCATAGTTTGCATCTTCAATTACTGGACTATTTAATACTTCAATCTGAAATGGTTCCGACCAGGCAGTTCCACAGACTGTCTGCAATACAGCCCTGTAAAGGTATATACCGGCTGATGCCGGCGTTTCTGAATAAGTCGCCTGGGTATGGCTGATATTAGTCCACGACCCGTCATCAATTTTTTTCTGCCATCCTGAAACTGTACCAGTATGCCCTGAAAGTGTTAGTGTTCCGGTTGTCTGGGTTAACAAAATTTGACTCTTGCCGCCCGTGACGATCCCTCCAACAGGCAAAGGGATAACTGTAACGGTAGCACTACCTGAAACCCGTCCTGTCCTGCCAAATGCATCTTTAACTGAAACCAATTCGTAAATTGTTGAAATTTCCGGGGTTACACTGAAAACATGAGAATTGCCGGCAATATTTCTGATTGTATAATTATTTACACCATCGGTATAAACAACTTCCAGGTTTCCGAAACCTGAGACCAGCAAGGTAAGATCAGCAGATTCTCCGGGACATATCGAAGTTGATCCTGAAAGTTCGGCGGTTGGAGGGGAAAAGAGCTGGGCTGAAATATTGTTTGTAAAGGAGATTGCCGCAAAAACCGTAAGCAATGTCAATAATTGGAATTTACTGATGAAGGTAAAAGTCTTATTTTTCGGATTAAACATAATGATTGCAGTAAAGGCCTGATAAAGTAAAACTATTATTCCAGGGAACCTTTTGAATGTTTTACAAAGCTTGTAACAGGAAATAAGTTAGGAGGAAGCAGAACTTAATGTATCCATCACTGTTTTACTACTTCATAATCAATATTCTGGCTGTCCCTGCCGTATCACGGTTGTTCCTGATACTGAAAAGATATACCCCTCTTGGCAGGCTTTCGGTACTGATTTCATAGTTAGACCTGCCTCTTTTCAGAATCTCAGTATGAACCATATTCCCTGAAAGGTTATAAATTTCCAGTATATGATCACTGTCAAGGTATTCTTTGAATTCCACGAACAGGTAATCTGTTGCCGGATTCGGGTAAAAAACCATACCCGGTTCCCTGCCTGCCCCCCGTGGCAGATTTACAAAGGTCGGTATTCCGAATTCGGCAGAGGTGCCGGCCTGGTATACTTCCCTTGTATCCTCATCCTGAATGAAGGCTGCCAGGGCAAGATTCTCCGGATTAATAACATTTTCGATTGTCCATCTGAAGCTATATCTCTCTGACTGATTAGCTGCCCAATTTCCCGGCAAGGGAGTACCACCGGCATCGGGCTGAAGTTTTCTGACAACATTCCTGAAAACCATATCACCTTCTATTCCTATAAGTGATGCGGGCACCTCTGTTTCCAAAACAGCAACATGCAGAGTAAGGTCAAGGGGGCCAAGGTTGAAAACCGAGGTTACTTCGACCTCTATGCTGAGATCATTATCTATTTGATTCTGGCTGATATCAATATAAAAATACGGCGCTTCACCTGCCCGTTCAGAAATATCATTTTCATCAGGCACTGAAAATGTATAATCAAATTCTCCTTCCCCGTCCGGCCCGCCGTCCATTACCGAAAAGGGAACGGATGAAATACCGTAATACAGGGCCCTTGCTGCCGGGTCGGCTGGATTCTGACTGTTTATAGGATCACTTGAGGGAAAGGCTGTGTGATAACTGATAAATACAAAATCGTGCGGATTGGACCGGGCAATATCATATACGATTTGATTGGCTTCGATACTTTTCTGGTCATGTGCATTTGTGAAATGCTCCAGCAGAACAAGCCTTGTACGTTCAAAGTTTGCAGTGATGGTCTTGTCACTGTTCATTATTACTGTAAGCGGATTGGCCGACCCCGAGGCATCGCCCGACCAGTTTGCAAAACTCCACCCCGCAGCGGGGGTTGCGGTGATGGTGACCTGTGTGCCGGAGGCATACTGATCCTGGTCGGGAGTCACTGACACCGATCCCTGTCCGCTGGTATTTACCGTAAGGGTATAAAAAACCTCCTCGTCATCTTCGGTAAAGTTTGCAGTGATGGTCTTGTCACTGTTCATTATTACTGTAAGCGGATTGGCCGACCCTGAGGCATCGCCCGACCAGTTTGCAAAACTCCACCCCGAGGCCGGAGTTGCGGTGATGGTGACCTGTGTGCCTTCGGCATACTGATCCTGGTCGGGACTCACTGAGACCGATCCCTGCCCGCTGGTATTTACCGCAAGGGTATAAAAAACCTCATCTTCTGTAAAGTTTGCGGTGATGGTCTTATCATCATCCATTGTCACCGTAAGCGGATTGGCCGACCCCGTGGCGTCGCCCGACCAGTTTGCAAAACTCCACCCCGAAGCGGGGGTTGCGGTGATGGTGACCTGTGTGCCGGAGGCATACTGATCCTGATCGGGAGTCACTGACACCGATCCCTGTCCGCTGGTATTTACCGCAAGGGTATAAAAAACCTCATCTTCTGTAAAGTTAGCGGTGATGGTCTTATCATCATCCATTGTCAC
>SLJO01000103.1 GCA_007135095.1 Bacteroidales bacterium
AAAAAAAATTTAAATATGCTCAAGATCGAAATCCTCAAAAAAAGAATTGCTTTTGGTTCTTAAATTGTACTCTCCAACTTTTTCAAAGAACTTTATCTGTAAAAGATACTTATTATATCAAAATCAATATCCCAAAAAAACCCCCTCACGAACCTCTTCAAAACCTTCGCTTTTTAAGGGACTGCAAAGGTAATAACTATTTCTCCATTTCCAAAAAATACTTCGTGTTTTTCAAAACTATTTTACAACTTGTTCAAAATGTGGCTGCAACAAAATGTTAATCTCCCAGACCACCCATTTTGTTAATCTGATAATAACCGTTATTGTAATGAACCTTGTAAAATCTTGCGGAATTTCACTGCATTTTGAATTAACAAAGATACGAAAAATCTCTTGAATATGCAAAGTAACTTCCACCAAATCTTCAGTAAATTACCAAACTCCGTTCCAAAAACAGATCAGCCATGGAATACAGCCATTGGCGATTATAGCGCCGGAATTATAACGGCATGATATGCGCCTGCCCTCCAATATGTAACTTATGTAACTTTTGCAAGGATTTATGTAATACTTGCAATCCTTAATAACCCTTTATTTGTATAATGGGAAAATGGCTTGTTATGTAATCGGGTATAATCCTATTGAGGGGATAACCCTAAAAGGGTTTGGGTTGATTGTCTTTACTTCTCAATAATGCGGGCTTAACTACGGGTTATTATTCAACCCGATTAAATCCATTAAAATGAAAATTTAATTATAAAGGTCATGAACGGCAATGAGCTAAAATTATCATCCTATGTAAAGGCTGCAACCATTTTAATTGGCTTGTTTGCCTTGTTTACTCTCTTATACATTGCCCAGGGCATAATAGTGCCCCTGATCTTTTCAGTTATTATTGCCGTTGTTCTCCACCCTGTCGTAAACCTGTTAGTCCGGATTAAAATAAACAGGGTAGTGGCCATCACAATCATAATTATCCTTACAATTATCGTGCTTGCCGTACTAAGCACCCTCTTATTATCACAGGTAAGCCGGTTTACAGAATCATGGCCACTTCTGGTGGTAAAATTCACGGAGGTTATAAACAACGGGGTCATCTGGGCATCAGGTTATTTTGATATAAATCCGGAAAGGTTTCATGAAAGGCTGACAGAATTCAGGGATGAGATAATAAATTCAGGCGTATCCTCGATCGGGCAAACAATTGTAACCATCGGTGGCTGGTTTGTTATGCTGTTCCTTATCCCTGTTTATGTATTTTTGCTGCTGCTGTATCAGCCCCTTATTATCGATTTTATCCACAAACTCTTTAATGCCGAACAGCAAGGCAGTTTAGGCAGTATGATAAGCCAGTCAAAAACTGTTATCCAGGGCTATCTTGTCGGGATTTTCGCAGAGTTTGTTATCCTGGCAGTCTTGTATACCGCCGCTTTTTTTATCCTGGGAATTGATTATGCCATCCTGCTCGGTGTTTTAGTTGCGATGCTGAATCTTGTTCGTTACATAGGTCCATTTATCGGAATAGCGCTGGTCATGGCACTGGCACTGGTTACAAAGTCACCGGCTTATGTACTTTATGTTTTATTGTTCCATATAGTCATCCAGATCATTGATAACTTTTACATTGTTCCTAAAATAGTGGCTTCAAGAGTCAGAATAAATGCGCTATTCTCGATAATTGCAATGATTGCCGGCTTTGCCTTATGGGGGATATCCGGAATGTTTCTTGCCATCCCGCTCCTTGCCATTGCCAAACTGATCTTTGATAATATCGAGTCTTTAAAACCCTGGGGATTTCTGCTGGGCGATACTATGCCGCCACTGATATTAATCAAACCTGTTAAAAAAAACAAAAAAAAATCTATTGCTGAGCCCTGGAGGAGCACCAAGAATTAATTAAAGGTAAAAATTAAACTGTTACTGAGGCATTTAAGTGATATTATTAAAAAATCACAATCACTCCGCACAGGAAAAGTAACCTTTTTTAAAAGCATTAACTATAATCCATTAAGTGAAAAAAATTAATATCAAATTCAAGAAGTTTGTAAAACTGCCGGATGTTAAGCAGAAGGTCATAAAGTTGAGTGAGAAAACCATTGAAAGCACTCAGATGGCATCTGTTTTCTTTTCTGAGTTGGGTGAGTTTTTCCTGTTTCTATTTCAAACAATTAAAGAAACTTTTTCGCGCAATTTTGAATTCAGGGAATTCCTGCGCCAGTGTTATCAGATCGGGAACCGGACACTTCCCCTGATCTCTGTAACCGGACTGGTTATCGGACTGGTGCTGACTATACAGTCGCGACCGGTTCTGGCAGACTTTGGTGCCGTTTCGCTGCTGCCCGGAATGGTGGCGGTCTCTATTATCAGGGAGATGGGCCCTGTTGTTACGGGGCTGATTTGTGCAGGAAGAATTGGTTCGGGAATGGGAGCCGAACTGGGATCGATGAAAGTAAGTGAACAAATCGATGCCATGGAGGTATCCTCAACCAATCCCATGCGTTTCCTTGTTGTTACCAGGGTATTGGCCGCCACCCTGATGATCCCCGTCCTGGTTCTGTATGCCGATGCACTCGGGATAATGGGCAGCTGGGCCGGGGCTAATATTAAAGGAGAGGTGCCCTTTATGTTGTTCTTTTCCCAGGCTTTCAGTGCGGTTGGTTTTGCTGATCTCCTGCCTGCCGTGGTTAAAACATTTTTCTTTGGTGCCGCCATCGGGTTTATAGGATGCTACAAAGGATATACCGCAGGGCGCGGAACAGAAAGCGTAGGCAAGGCTGCCACTTCGGCAGTCGTACTTTCATCACTGTTCGTAATTATTATAGACCTGATTGCCGTGCAAATAACAGATGTGCTTTATTAATGGAAAATACGACACAAATAGCAGGTGTGGAGCTTCCCGGACCGGGCAGAACTTTTGCACGCAATAAAACTGTTTCCTGGAATAAACCGGAAAAACCGGACCATGTCATTGAAATCGACAACCTGAGGAAAGGTTTTGGCAATGATCTTGTACTGAAAGATTTATCGTTAAAGCTTAATAATGGTGAAAATCTGGTTGTACTCGGAAAATCAGGTTCGGGAAAATCGGTCCTGATTAAATGCATTGTACGGCTGCTGAATCCTGACCATGGAACAATCAGGGTCTTCGGGCAGAATGTGAATGAACTCACCGGCAACCGACTGGCAAGGATGCGCGAAAAAATCGGGTTTCTGTTTCAAAGCGGGGCCCTGTATGATTCGATGACGGTAAAGGAGAATCTTGAATTTCCGCTGAAGAGAATAAAAAAGGGACTTACACGGAATGAAATTGACGATAAAGTGGCAGAAGTCCTTGACAACGTGGGACTGGGTGAAACCTTATACAAAATGCCATCAGAATTATCGGGAGGGATGCGAAAAAGGGTAAGCCTGGCACGCACAATAATTGTCGATCCGATGATCATGCTTTACGATGAACCGACAACCGGCCTCGATCCGGTAACATCGGATGAAATAAGCTCACTAATAAATGATGTCCAAACTAAATACAAAACTTCATCCATCATCATTACACACGACATCGAATGCGTCCGGACAACGGCAGACCGCATCATTATGGTGAAGGATGGTGAAGTTTATAAGGTAGGCAGCATCGAAGATTTTGATAATTCGACTGATGCTCTTATCAGATCATTTTTTAAGTAGAAAATAAATAATTAACAATATGAGTAACCATTCACAAAATTTCAAGGTCCGTCTTGGACTTTTTGTTGCCGGGGGATTGGCGATTTTTGCAATTGCGATCTTCTTTATCGGCAAGCAGCAGAATTTATTCAATCCCGTTTTCAGGGTTACAACAAACTTTTATAACGTGAGCGGCTTGCAGGTTGGAAATAGCATACGTTTCTCAGGTATTAATGTAGGCACGGTTGACAACATCAGGATCATAAATGATTCAACAGTCCAGGTTGACATGCTGATAAGAAGAAATGTACAGCAGTTTATAAAAGCTGACAGCGAAGCAGGCATAAGTTCCGAAGGGATAATAGGCGACCGGGTAATAATGATTACTCAGGGTAGTTACGGAGCTCCGATGGCACGGGACGGTCAGCATATAACATCAATTGAACCAATTGAGACCGATGCTATTATGGCAAGCCTGCAGACCTCGGCGGTTAATTCCGAGGTAATTACCAAGCAACTTGCTGAAATACTGATCAATATAAACAGCGGGGAGGGGCCGCTTGGCAGATTGATCCAGGATTCAACGATCGCGGAAAACATAAACCAGACAATAGCCAATTTCAAAAAAAGCTCCGAAGGCCTGGATGAAACCATAGAAATTACTAAAGTAAATGTATTTGAATTTATGGAGAAATTACAGCTCACGGTGGCCACGACAGAAATTGCTACCGTGGCACTTGGCGAGATCATGGTGAAAATTAACAGTGGCGAGGGAACCCTGGGCATGTTAATACAGGATACGACCATGGCAGGCAACTTTAATCAGACTTTGATTAACCTTGAGCAAAGCACAAGGGGACTTGATGAAAATATGGAAGCACTCAGGCACAATTTCTTTTTCAGGGGGTATTTCAGGCGACAGGCCCGGCAGGAGGAAAAGGAGCGAATTGATGCCAGGAGTGAAAATGCGGTTGAAAGACTGCAGAACAATGAAGAGGAAGAATAATTACCGGTTTTGTACTGCCCGCATTTTTGTCTGGGCCGGGGAAATAATAACCCGTGCTAATCGTACTTTAAAATACTGAATGACAAAATGACCACACATTTCAAAGGAGCATAGACCAAAAAGCTTTAAGAGCAGGCAGAATATTAAATAAAAAAAAATGAACTTTAATATCACAATCAAGAACATCACAACTGTCGAAGAAATTCCTGACTATTGGCAGAACCAGGATTACATCAACTTACTGGAACGATATAATTTTCCTGATGCAAATATTTTAAAGCCGGAAAATTTAAGGGAAATGCTGCATATGGCTATTACAGATTTTGAACCTAATGAAGCTGCCGGGATAGTATTAACCTATAAACTTTCTGAAAGATTGAAAGAAGGTCAAATAGCTCAAATTTCCAATGATATGCTGCTTGAAAAGGTATCCGAAGAATATCCTGAAATTGATCTGCATTATGATTTATTCAATGTCAACCAATTGTTGTTTAAGGCATACAATGGGAAGTTTCCTAATGCAAAAGCAACTGTCGTAGATTTTTCCATGGTTTCTAAAGATGGTTATGATAAAGAAATTACAAAAGAAATTGTTTTAAAATCTTTCAACAACGGGATTTCAGATGGAAATATCATTAAAAGATTATTTGAAGAACAAATGACCACAAATAAAGAATTTGAGGAAGCAGAAGCGGTTTTGTGGGAATTAAATAAAAAAGGCGTAACTGATTTTATGTTGATAACTTCTGAATACTGGTTAAAAAAAGAGGATTTTGTAACAAATGAATTTGAAGGTGTTTGTTTGTTGCCGGAAGAAGATGAAAAAGAGAACAATTAAGTCCATTTCGTTTTATTAATCAGGCTTTAACAGTTTGTAATATTCTGCTTAAACAGTTTTGACAGGAATCTGGAATAGTGTGGACTCTTTCCCAGAATACAAACCTTTATGCGCAAAAGAACCATAACCATGATTATAAATTTACCAGGTCTCATGAAGGGGAAATTACCATATATACAAATAACAGGAAATGGGGCTAAAAATCGTTTTAATTCTGCTTGTCATTTCAGTTGTAATCAGTGATTTTTCATTTTCACAGGAGACTCATGTAAAAAAATATACTCCCGATTCCGATCATGAACAGGATATTGATTCTACTCACCTGTACGGGAATATCGAATCATATTCCGGTAGCAGCAGTTTTACCAGGTTCATGTACCGGCTTTTTTACAAACCGGTTGCGCCAGGGCCCGTCCGGACAGGACCGGGAAGGAAACATGTACAAAAGCCATACAGCTCCTTTGAAGGTAAAATCATCAGAAATATCTCAATCACCACTCTCGATCCCTTTGGATACTCAATTGGTGACACCATTGTAGCATCCCAAAGCTTTTTGTCAACGACAGGAAACAGATTTCATCTAAAAACCCGCCGGTCCGTTATCAGAAACCTTTTGCTTATCCATGAAAACCAGATCTTTGATTCACTGCTTGTTAAGGAGTCTGAACGGCTTGTCCGCACCGGAAAATTCATTACCGATGTCTCTCTATTTGTAGAGGAAACATCTGAAAACTCAGACTCGGTTGATGTATTTATACGTGAACTGGACAAATGGAGCATAATTCCCGGGGGGTCATTAAATACCGGGCAAATTGCCTTTGGCATCAGAGATGACAATTTTCTGGGCCTGGGTCACCAGTTTCAGAATGAATTTGTGCGGAATAAGTCAACGGGCAACTATGCATACAAAACCAAATACCACGTTCCGAATATCCAAAACACTTATATTAATTCAACATTGCTTTACGGAACTGACGAAGCGGGGAATTTTATTAAAAGTATTGCCGCTGACCGTCCGTTCTTTTCCCCGTTTGCAAAGTGGGGCGCAGGAGTAGACTTTTCCCAGGCAGCACGCAATGATTCTGTCTGGTCAGGGAGTTATATGCAGTTCCGGTTTAACTCCCAGGACTACTGGGCGGGCAAAGCTACCAGCATAATCAAGGGCAATACAGAATTCGGCCGCACTACCAGATTAATTTCCGCGGTGCGTTTTAACCGGATCCGGTACCTTGAAAAGCCACCGGAAGCAGTCGATACACTTAAGTATTACACAGGTGAAAATTTTTACCTGGCCAGCATTGGTGTTTCCACCAGGCTATATGTGCGGGATAAGTATATTTTCAATTTCGGAATAACAGAGGATGTTCCGGTAGGCAGGGTTATGAGCCTTACAACAGGTTACCGGATAAAAAATGATATCGGAATGATGTATTACGGGGCACGCTTTTCCTCGGGAAAATATCACCCGTGGGGGTACCTGGGGTCGAACATAGAGATTGGCACCTTTATCCATTCATCCCGGGCTGAAGAGGGGGTTGTCAGCGCCAGCCTGAATTATTTTACCGGACTGATGGAAGCAGGCGGGTGGAAAATAAGGCAGTTTATAAGACCACAAATTATGATCGGTATTAACCGGTACGGATACGACCGCCTTACAATAAATGAAGAATATGGACTCGGCGGGTTCAATAGCCCTGTCCTTTCAGGTAACAGCCGGATTTTGTTTACATCACAAACACAATCATATGCTCCGTGGAATTTTATCGGATTCCGCTTTGGCCCTTATCTTAACCTTTCCCTTGGAATGCTTGGCGAACAAGAAAAAGGATTCCAGTCAGGCAGGGTATATTCGCAAGTCGGTTTGGGCGTTTTAATTAAAAATGACAACCTGGTTATGAATTCCTTTCAGGTTTCCCTTGCATTCTATCCTGTCATCCCCGGAGTGGGAGATAATATTTTTAAGCTCAACTCCTTTCAAAGTTTTGATTTCGGCTTCCGTGATTTTGAGACCGGAAAACCTGCCAGGGTTATATTCAGATAAGCCACACCTTTAACAGCGACATGATGCTGGTCAAAGGACGCTGACTCATAATTTTTACCCGGGGAGATAAAACGATCCTGCCTGCCTGAAGGGAAAATGTGAAAGCATTTGATGCTACCATTCTCAAATCAATCTGCCCGGAAGTAAAAGGCGTTGGAAACCATGATTATAACGGCGACTTTATTGTCTTAAAGTGAGTTCGCCCTTTCCCCTGGAATGTACAGATCCTTTAAGATCAGATGAGCAAACTGGATTTCACTCCAGTCAGGATCGACTGGACCCAATAATTGAAAACAAACTTTTCCGGGTCCCTTTCAAAATCGATAATACCCACTCTAACATCCTTCCCCGGCTTCGGGTTTTCGTCGATCACCACCATATTGGCAATAAATGATATCAATCTTTCTTTCAGTCCGGTGGTTTCATCAGTTTCCCTGTTTATCACCTTAATGTTCAAGTCGTGATAAAGCAGGTTTATGCTGCCGGTTGCTTTAGTGTTGTTGGCAGTCAGGCTGAAGTTCATTTCCTCTATTTTCCCTGACTCGGCAAATATGAAAGCATTATTCTCGAGGATAGGGTTCAGTGCCCCCACTTCCATCCCCGAGAGTGAGCCTTGTAAAGAAAAAGTGCTCTGGCTGTCAAAAATCCGTCCTTTAAACAGAAGGGTTATTCTTGCAGTATCCATTAACAGTGCTTCGGCTTTAATCTCCATAAATGCCTCTTCCGTTTTGTAAATGGTGTCATTTGAAATCGTGCAGATCAAAGCATTAAAATTATTAAAGCTGATCATCCCATAATCATTTGCTTCCCTGGCATGTTCGCGGTAAGTTATGCCGCCTCCTGAAACAGCAATAGAATCAATATGAATATTGCCCGGATAGTCGTAGATCAGTTCCTGAAGCGAAGGTTTGTTTACGTGCCTGAATTCTTTGCGCTTATCGCGGAAAACTTTCATATCCATCTCCCCTATTTCTATAAATGAGCTGATAAGATCACCGGAAACAATGTAATTTACGGCGGAAAAACCGTGAACGGATACTCTGCTGAACAATGCTTCTATACGGTCTGTCTCGAACTGATGCCGTGCGGTAAACTCATAGTTTGTGTAATTTGGATGAACAGAAAATATGCCTGCCGCCAGGATGTTTGAAGCAGCGGAATAATTTATATCCCTGGCTGAAATTGTATACATGCTGTCGGGTGAAACAGAAACGAATTCCCCGGCCTCAAATTCCAGGCTCCCTATTATTGCAGGAGACAAAGAGTCAAGTTTCTCAACCTGCAAGGCGTATATCTTCAGAACCCCTTCTGTCAGCGCATAGTATTGTGCCGTTGAATCGCTTGCTATATCAAGATTTATCTGATTAAATACCAGGTTATCCACCCGGATATTTAACGGAGAAACTCCTGCCGGTCCTGATTTCCCTGAAAAAGAGATTTTTCCCTTTAAATAGCTGTTGGTAAAGGTTACTTCACCTATATCAATGTCTTTTTTAAACAGTGCCTTAATCAGGTTTATCCTCTTTATTGTTAAAGATTCGATCTCCCCGGTAATGTCCGGTTCGACATTCTGCTCAGGCTTTGATTGCAGAGAAATATTTTTAAGCTCTATCCCCGATCTATAGATCGAAATATGAACCTTCTCAATTTCTACAAGATATGCACCGGTGCTTTCATTAATAGCGGACTGTATTTTCTCCTTCACCCATGGCTCCAATAAAAAAATCTTTAATAAAAACACCAGTAGCACACCGGCAGCTATTCCGATCAGAATCTTGTACAGTAATCTTTTCATAATTATTACCAAAGGTGACAAAACTTATCCCCGAACCATTACAAGATTCTATAAATAAGTTACATAATTCACTTGTATGCATAACTAAATGATTCAGCGGCTTACAGACTTGTAACATGAAACGGCCATTATAAAGGATACTCACATGTTGCGCGCACGAACATGATTATGCATGGGGTGCCTTCTGACCTTAATTAAAAAATTATAAACAGGTGAATTATGTAACTCTTTATCATTATTATGTAACAATTCCTTCGGTTAAAAAGCTGATCTTTATATAGTGATATTATAACTATGCTGCTTGATTGTAATAAACAATTGAAACGGGGTATCAACGAATCCCGCTACAAATACAAAATATTATAAACCTTTAAAAAACAAAAATCATGGGAAATTTACTTTACATCATCGCCGTAATACTGGTAATTGCCTGGTTAATCGGATTTGTTGGCTACAGTGCAGGAGGTATTATTCACATTCTACTTGTTATAGCAATTATAGCCATATTATTCAGGGTTCTTCAGGGCAGAAGAATTTAAAACCACCAGCTTAATTAACAATTAAAATTTGAAAATCATGAATTCATCAAAAGTATGCTGCGGAGTTATTGCCGGGGCAGCTGCAGGCGCAGTTTTAGGTATTTTGTTTGCACCAGATAAAGGCTCAGTTACAAGGAAAAACATTTCAGATAAAGGGGACTATTATGTGAAATCTGTAAAGGATAATTTCAATGAATTTCTTGACATTTTATCCGGGAGATTTCAAATGGGCATGAAGCATGCAACCAGGACTGTTGAAAAGGAAATCGACAATTTAAAGGTATCTTGAAAAAGAGTCAATAAAAAATGACAACCTGGTTATGAATTCCCTCCGGGTTTCACTGGCATTCTATCCTGTAATACCCCGAGTGGGAGAAAATATTTTTAAGATCAACCCCTCCCGGAGATTTGATTTCGGCTTCCGTGATTTTGAAACCGGAAAACCTGCAAGGGTTGTATTCGAATAAACTATGAACCTTTCATTTTCAGGGATTTCCCTGGGATCAGATTCCCCAAAAAGATCCCGGGGAATTCATTTTACACCCCTAGTGCTATCTGTTGCACCTGTAACATGAATCTTGCAGCGAAACCGAAAAGCCAAACGATGTTATAGCGGAACTTCAGCCATTACCGGAAACCTGGGTCTTAGTCCGGCTGCAACTTCTTAGATCACTGGCCTGTCCTTAACTGATTTTACCGGTTATGCAACATCAGCCCAGGTTACAGGGCAAATATTTGCTGCAGACATGGCCGATCCTACGCCAATAAATCTGACTTCAGCTGTGGAGAACATGATAACCGCATACGACGATGCTGCAGGACGGTCGTCAATCGATTTCCTGGAGTTGGGAGCAGGTGACATTGGTGGAAAAACATTAGCCCCTGGCATTTATTTTTTTCACTATAGCCTGAATAATTCATACCCTCAAATTTTTCGATAACCCTTACCTGAATTTAAGCATTTCTTACTTTTTTAGCATTGAAACATCAACTGCCGAAAGCAGGCATCTCCGGTCTTCGCCTGTTACAATTCCTTCCATGAAAACGCTTGTTAAATGATTGCTATCCTGGCCCAGTTTCACCTGGCATGACTCTTTTGACTGGCTTTTAAAGACTTTGTCTAAAAATTTGTTGAACACAGGCAATGAATCATTATTAATGAAAAGTTTAAAATTGTTATTGACCATACTGAAACGTCTCTCACCAAGCATATCGGCAGCAGTGAAATTCAAATCACAGATAGTGCCATCGTGGTCAAGCGTAAGATAACCCATCGGGGCCAGGTCGTACAGCATGGTGTACTTTTTCAGTGCCGTTTCTGCAACTTCAACCGCCTCGCGAAGCTCTTCATTTTGCATCTCCAGCTCTATCTTGTGTACCTGTAATTCGTGAAGGAGCTTTTTTTCATCTATTTCAAAAACGGGTAATTCTCTCTTATCTTTCTTCTCTTTCAATAGTTTTTCGGCTTTCAGGCGCAAACTACGGGCATTAGTAACTCCCTGATTTATAATGTTCATGGCTGTTTATTTTTAGTAGTTAATATCAATCCTGTTGATGTTTTATGTTTATTTATAATAATTTTCACCGACCATTCAACAACCGGCATATTTTCACCGTCCTTCATTGTCCGGGCTTTAAATTTTCCATCCTGCAAGTCTTTTAACATCTTATTCAGCAAGCTCTCTGTCTTTTTCTGCGCCGGTTCGGGAATGAACGATTCAATAAAATCCTGATTTATGGCATCTGAACGCTTTGTGCCAAAATATTTTTCGGCTTCAGAGTTAAATTCAAGTATTTTAAGGTCCTTTGATAAGTGTACAATTATTGCGAATGCTGAATCAACAAGCAACCTATTGATTTGCTCTTTTTCTTTCAATTTATCTTCCGCCTGCTTCAGGTCGGTGATGTTGATGAAAGTTATGACCAGCCCGTCTATCCTGTCATCAAAGGTCCGGTAGGGCATTATGCGTACAGAATGCCATTGATGGTTTTTACCCGGAATCTGCTTTTGTATGAATACAAGGTTTCGTAATACCTTGAGGGCATCACCGGCCATTTCAGGATAGTCAAGATTGGTAACCAGATCGGTGAATGGCCTGCCAATGTCGCTTTTAATAAGCTTGAAAATTTTGGTTGCCTGTTTGGTGTAGCGGCGGATATTCAATTCCCTGTCAAGGAACAAAGTAGCTATATCGGTACTGTTTAGCAGGTTTTTCATATCATTGTCAACCCGCGAATAATCATCTATCTTAGCCTGAAGTTCTGCATTTACCGTCTGAAGTTCTTCATTCAGGCTTTGCATCTCCTCCTTTGAACTGGTAAGTTCCTCATTTGTGGATTGCAATTCTTCATTGGCCGATTGCAATTCTTCATTTGTAGATTTCTGTTCCTCCTGCGAGGTCTGCATCTCTTCGAGAGTGCTCTGCATCTGCTCGCGTATATGCTTCAATTCCTTTTCAAGTTTAGATTCCCTTGAACCACCGGATGATTCCTTTATTGTTCCAGTAATCTGCCTGCTGCCGGAAGTCTCAGGCAGATCATTAAAAATAATCAGGAGCATGCCTTTTATTGGCTCAGGCTTATCTATCCATTTTATTTTAACATCTACATTTTGTCTATTACCATTTGTACCCACTTTGACATTGTGTAAAACAATTGAGCCCTTTTTTATTATAGCCTGATTAAAAGCAGCAGGAATTTCCTGGCGCAAACCCTCCCTTAGCATTGCAAAAATATTCATATTTGCTTTACCGGAGGCATGCTCAAGGTATTTTCCCGTCCGGCCGCTTATGTAAATTATATCACCATTCTCATTTACCAGTACACCGGGAGGCGCAAACTGCTTAAACAACATTTGATCGGCAATTGTTTCAATAGCCTTGTCACTGACCGGGGCTGGTTGTCTTTCAATATTTGCCGGTTTTGGGCGTGAAAAGGCAGCGGGGAAATTAAACATATCGGGTGTCAGGGCGTTAGCTGACCGTGTATAAATTTTATTTCTGGTATCCACAACCTTGAAAAGATGGCCCAGGGTTCCAATCGTCTCAGAGTTGCCAAGAAGCAAAATCCCGTTATTATTAATACTATAGTAAAACAGTCCGATTATTTTTTTCTGCAGTTCTGCATCCATATATATAAGCAGGTTACGGCATGAAATGATATCAATATTAATAAAAGGAGGATGCATAATAAGGTTATGTTGTGCAAACACAACCATTTCCCGTATTTCTGCATTGACAGAATAGCCGTCATCTGATTTGACGAAATAACGGTTCAGACGATCAGCCGATACATCATTTGCAATATTTACAGGATAAATGCCTTTCCTGGCTGCCTCGACTGCATCGTTATCGAGATCGGTGGCAAATATCTGCAATTTAATATTTTTTTGGGGACTGGTTTTTTCGACCGCATCTTTAAAAATAATTGCTAATGTATACGCCTCTTCCCCTGTTGAGCAGCCCGGCACCCACGCCCGTAATACTGAACCTGCCGGTATATTGGCTATAGCATCAGCAAGCACCGTGTTCCCTAATTTGTCCCATACAGCAGGATCACGGAAAAAATTCGTTACCCCTATCATCATTTCTTTGAAAAGGATGTTGCCTTCGCTTGGATTCTCCTGCAGAAAGTTTACATACGCTGCAATTTTATCAATTTTGTGAACACTCATGCGTCTCTCTATACGGCGATACAAGGTGCTTTTTTTGTACAACGAAAAGTCATTCCCTGTATAGGTGCGCAGCAATAAAATGATTTTCTCCAGTGCACTCTTATCTTTAACCTCATTGTCCTTCCCAGAACGAACAACCGGAACCTGGTCATAAAAATCAACAAGTTTGCCGGGCAGGTCACCTGGAGAAGCCACAATATCGACAACTACAGATTTAATGGCATTATGGGGCATGCTGTCGAATTTTGCAGTTGATGGTTCCTGTACCAGCACGATTCCGTTATTTTCTTTAATGGCACGGAGCCCCAGGCTACCGTCTGAGCCCATTCCTGAAAGAATAATGCCTATACTCAGCTCCTTCAGGTCCTCTGCAAGTGAGCGGAAAAAATAATCAACCGGGAGCCTTTTGCCCCTGGATTCTTGTGGCTGGGACAGTTGCAGTGCTCCCTTTGATATTGACATACTCTTGTTGGGTGGTATTACATATATGCAATTTTGCTTTACAGCCATCCGGTTTCTTGCCTGGTGCACTTCCATTTTGGTTACCCGCTGAAGAAGCTCCGGAAGCATCCCTTTTTGTGTGGGATCCAGGTGCTGGACCACAACATATGCCATTCCGCTATTTGCGGGTATTTTCACTAGAAATTGTTCAAGAGCCTCAAGTCCCCCGGCCGAAGCACCGATACCTGCAATTGGAAATTTGTCTGCAGGCGAATCAGAGACTTTTTCTTTAGGAGATACTGATGATCCCTGTTTCCTTGCACTCATAATCAGATATATGTTTTAATCTGCAGAACTATTGCAGTTTCTCAGTTTTATTAATTTAGTTTCCTGAAATAACAAAATAAGTAAAAAAATCGCTAAACCTGTAATCTCCATCACCGGAGGAAGCAACTTTTACGCCGATTTTGCATAGCAACCACGAATTTTTAAGCGATACATGGCTTTTTGTCGAGGCTACCCCTGAAAGGGATAGCTCCTTATGAAAACGGGTATTTAATTAAAGCTAAAAAAACTAATATTCATGTAAAACCGGAAATAAAATTTGGGTCACAATCTTCGGTTCCCTTCAGGCATAATACTTTAATTAGATTGATGACTGAATTAAGTTTAAATTTAAACCGGCAATGAGAATTTAAACTTGCTTCCTTTACCTGGCTTGCTTTCCAGACTAATATGTCCACCGTGCATCTCAGCAAATTCCCTGCAAAGGTTTAATCCTAAACCCGAGCTTCGCCCATTCCTGGCTGGCGGTCCCGAAAAAATTTTCTCATTTTTAAATATGTGCTTCTGATCTTCTGAAGAAATGCCCATTCCATTGTCAGTTACCGCTATCTCAATATAAGGGTGGCGTTCTCTGGCACTTACTGTTATCTCGCCTCCGGTATCTGTAAATTTGATGGCGTTGTTTATCAGGTTTCTGATTATTGTCCTGGCCATCTGAAGATCTATGCATACATCCAGATCAGGCGATATGAAAAAATTCAGGCTGATCTTTTTTTGGTTGGCATAGTTGCTTAAATCTTCTATTTCGCGCCTGATAAACTGCTTCAGATTGATTTTAACCGGGTTGAATTTCTGTCCTTTTTTTTGCAGTATTGCCCACTCCGCAAGGTTGTCGAGAAGGTCGATTGCAATGTGTGCCGAACCGGTGGCAATTTTGATACAATGCTCAATTTCGTCTGTGTTTTGATGAACCAGGCTGTCCTTTATAAATTCCATAGCGGTCAGGACGGTACATATCGGGCTTCTCAGATCATGGGCAATTATAGAAATGGATTTTGCATTTACAGCAACTGCCTCGGCCAGCTCTTTAGTTTGCTGATCAAGAAGTTTTTTTAAACTGGCGTTGAGCCTTTCCATTTCCTGCAGTCTTAACATTAAGGAATTTAATCGTTTTATTTTTTCACCCTCAATGGCATGAGTAATGCCGTTTGACGGTAATTTTCCGTTTATGCCATTTGTTGTTTTTGTTGCTGCTTTAAATTGATAAGGATGAAAAGTCTGATCTTCTTCCATAATAGCATATTTTTTGGTTAACATCTGTTCACAGTCACTGTGATAATCTGATACAAAATTAGAATGTTTGCCCGGCAGCATATTACACAATTCCCTTTCAGATTTATAAAATTCCTACATTTTGTTTTGGCTTGAAGCTTTTGTGGAATTGCAATGAATACCAGGGTTGGTAAACAATTGGTGCGGGAAAGAGAAGGCTTTGCATACTTACAAATTCACCCTGGTTTTTAACACCAAAGTATATGGATTTTGAGGTATCTGCTCCCTATTCACCGGTTCAGCATCCTGTTTTCCCAGGCCTGCCAAATATTCAAATGCAGAAACAAATTCCAGGAAAAACCTAAAATAATCCTCTTTCTCATAGTATTTATCTGTTTCATTGGGAGAAGAGATAAGAATTTCATTTAAATTATTATCAGAAATATTATCTATTTCCCGAGTCGTAAAATCGACAATCCGGCCACCAATTCGATTAAAAAAATGCCACCCTTTATCCCTGGGTTTTTTGAGGATTTCACCACCAAAAATATCATAAATTATTTGCGAGGTTAAACTGCTTTGACCATTTAAATGGTTCTC
>SLJO01000058.1 GCA_007135095.1 Bacteroidales bacterium
ATATTTCTTCCCTCCGGGAAAGTATCGTTGCTGCACATCCGGGACCCGTTATGTAATGCAGGCAGTGCTTGATGAGGGTGAAAAATAAAAAGAGAAAAAAATGTATTTTTAGATGGCTGGCTATATTTTCAGGAAATTGCCCCTTTTATACATGATCCAGAGTATATAAAAAATTATTGAGACGTTTCCCAGACTAATAAGTACGGGGTAATAACTTCCGAAAAACTGTTCAGTGCCATGCAATAATGAATGGGCAATAACACCGAAGCCAAAAAGCATAAACAGCATATAGGCCATAATGGAATTCATGCCATAAATTTTCAGCCAGTTCAGGTATTTGCCATGGCTCCGGAAGTCGATCAAATAATAAAACAGCGCCATTAAAACAAAGCATATCCCACTGCTGTACAAGGTCATAGAACTGGTCCAAATCTTCTTTATGATTGGCATTTGTAGTCCCCATAACTGACCTGCCAGCATCATGGCAATACCACCAAACAGTAGCCACTGGATTTTCCTGATTTCGTCAAGGCGGCTCTTCAGGATATGACCGGCAAATACTCCTGTCATTACAGTGACTCCAAAATTAAGGCTGCTAATGATCCATGTATAGCGGTAATTACCAAAGTCAATTCCAGCCGGGGTTACTTGTGAACCGTCCCGGAACCTTCCAAGCACCATACGGTCAACATATTCTGCCAGATTGTTATCAGGGCTGAAATCACCACCGCCAAAACCATCTGCGCTGACAAATGTAAGAAGAGCCCAGTATATAAGCAGCAAACCCGAGGTGACAACTATCTGCCAGACAAGTTTGAAATGGATTAAAATGATGGCGGAGATAAGGTAACCAATGGCAATTGCCTGAAGGGTATTGGAGTAAAAATAAATATTATCCCGATCAAGGGCCAGGAGGTTTCCCTGGGCCATCATTCCTAAAATAAACAAAAGGAAAACACGTTTCAGAATCCGCTTGTATAGCAGAGGCCTGCTGCCGTTCTTAAGGTACTTTCCAAAAGCAAAGGGCATGGAGGCACCAGCCATGAACATAAATAACGGCATGATAAGATCCCAGAGAGTGAAACCTTCCCAATGGACATGCTCGAACTGAGTATTAACGGCATTGACCCATGCAATGTCGGCACCTCTTGCAAATGCACTGAAAACAGGCTGGAAAAACACAAGGAGAAAAAGATCGAAGCCCCGCAAGATATCAAGTGATCCTAAACGTTTTGATTTCTCAGCTTCCATAAAAATAAATTAATGCAGCCATTTAATAAGAAGAGTTGGTGATAAAAAAATCTTCGGCATTTTTATGGAATATTTTATCGATTACCGTTCGTGGCAGTTTTAATCCCCTTACATGCCGCCGGTCAAGGTCAGCAACAATCAGGGTTGAATCCGTGGCCATATAAATCCAGTCTTCCAGCCAGACCTGGTGAAGTTCTATGGTTTTTCCCCTATAGTCGGTGTCCAGGTCGCTGACCGCTGTGTCGGAACCATACATGATCCGGTCCTGGTATCTGATCAGAAAGTTCCTGACCCCTTCGTGATCAGTCAAAGACTGGTATTGCAGGTGACCCATTCTTGCAGACAGATCAACCTTCAGGCCTGGAAAGGAATCAAACCAGCGGGCCAGCTCATCCATGCTCCATTCAAGGCTGGCAAGGTGTGCGCCGGCAAAAACAAGTCCGCTATGTTGCTCCAGCACATTGTTACGGGCCTTTATCTGATCCTCATATGAGGGGGCCGTTGGATGCAGGAACATATGGTACCGGGGGTTTTCTGCAAAGTACCGCCGGTCATACCCCAGGGTCATTTCCTCCAGGGGCAGCCAGCAATTCAATGGTTCGCCAAGATGCCCCAGCACAGGTATTTTATGCAACTCAAGATAGCTGAATACCGGTTCAAAAACGGGATTGTCAATCATGATAAACTCATCCCCGGGGCCTTTTAGTTCCATCCCGATATTTTTCCATACTTTGACTCCCGAAGCTCCGGCCTTCATACTTTCTTTTATCCGCTCAATGACAGAATCGGAAAACCAGGGCTCACCAAAGTTATCAACTGAAAAAGTGCCGAGAAAGAAAAATTTTTCAGGGTGGTTTTGCTTTATGGCAGCCGATATTTCGAACTGCCTGTCAATTGACATGCCCGCATCAACATTGGGAGAAACAAATCTGAAATTAATTGAATCAGCGTATTCCAGGAAACGGATATCATTTGTGTTGTAATGAAAATGTGCATCGATTTTAGGCACTTTCACGAAGTCTTCAACAGTATAGAAATCAGTGTTTTTCTCTGTACATCCCATAATTTGAAATATCATTGCACCAATCAGCCATAAACAGGTGTTTCTTTGTATACTCATACTGTGAGATTCAATTTACTTATGCCGGAGCCCCCGTGTCTAAGCACTGCGGGAACAGTACAACCGGCAAATAATGGCCATTGCCGGCTGCCTGAAACCCGGTTGATTCAAAACCTACAATTCCAGTATTTTAATATTACGGAACCATACCTCATCGCCATGGTCCTGAACGCCAATGAATCCGGGAATCAGTTTTCCGAATATCTCCTCCGGGAATTTACTTTCTTCCACCATCTCTCTGAATTCAGGAGTATCCATATGGGCATGAACCGCATCTGCTCCGTTTTGACGTATTGTGAGATGGCCGTTCTCGAGAATTACCTCAACAGTGTTCCATTCACCCGCCGGCCTGGTATTCTGGACTGATGGGGGAATAAGGTCATACAATGCCGGGGCGAACTGATCAGGATTTACATTTGGGTGAGCTTCGTTATCAAGGAGCTGTATTTCCGGAGCCGTCTGCCAAATTGGCCGGCCCTCTACCTCCTGCCCCAGGATGAATATGCCACTGTTGCCTCCCTCAGAAATTCTCCAGTCAATCTTCAGATGAAAATTAAGGAATTTCTGATCGTAAATAACATCACCTCCACTGCCGGTACAATAAAGTGTTCCGTCCTCAACAACCCAGCCATCGGGAAAACCGGTCCTGTTGTACCCTCTCCAGCCCTGGCTGGTCTCTCCGTCAAACATTAATATCCAGCCCTCATTTTGTTCTGCCCTCGTCAGGGAGTTATGTTCAGCAGCAGGTTCTGCACAACCTGCAAAACCAAGAAAAATAAAAATCGTAAAAATTCCCGATAATACCTTTAAAGTTCTCATAGTCATAATTATTAAATTTAAGTTGAAAAAAAATCAGGTTATTCATGTGTAAACGGACAGGATTATTCATCCTTTGAATATGAATACGGCAGGGCATCAGGCCCGGTTCCTCTCTGCCTGTTAGGCTCGGCAGACATTTCAATTTCAATGTGCAATCCATTCATCAGATCATCATACCTCAAAAAGTTTTTATCCCATGGCTTGCCGTCAACATCCATTTTGTAAATATATAAATTTTCTTTACTATTCCCGGGTGCCGATATCTGCACCATATTCCCGTTCTCGAGCTCAATTGTCATTTCAGGGAACAAAGGTGCACCCAACACGTATTCACCGGCCCCAGGGGTAACAGGATAGAAGCCCATTGCGCTGAATACATACCATGCCGAAGTTTGCCCGTTATCCTCATCTCCGCAATATCCGTCGGGAGTGGGCATGTACATCTCATCCATTACCCTCCGTGCCCAGTATTGTGCCTTCCATGGCTCACCGGCATGGTTGTACAGGTATATCATATGCTGCACAGGCTGGTTGCCGTGAGCATACTGCCCCATGTTGGCTATCTGCATCTCACGTATCTCATGAATGGGGAACCCGTAGTAGCTGTCATCAAAAACCGGCGGCATAATAAACATCGAATCCAGCATGGATACAAAAGTCTCCCTTCCGCCCATCAGATCCATCAGTCCCTGCACATCATGAAATACCGACCAGGTGTAGTGCCATGAGTTACCTTCGGTAAAGGCATCCCCCCATTTGAAAGGGTTGAAAGGCTCCTGGAAAGTGCCGTCGGCATTCCGGCCCCTCATCAGGTTCGTTTCCTGATCGAAGAGCAACCTGTAGTTCTGACTGCGTTTCCTGAATCTTTCAATTTCTTCGTGCGGGCGGCCCAGTTCTTTTGCAAGCTTCCAGATAGTCCAGTCAGCAAAGGCATATTCAAGTGTACGGGCAGCATTCTCATTTATGCCAACATCATAGGGCACATAGCCAAGCTCATTGTAGTATTCATGTCCGTAGCGACCCGTTGCACTGACCGTGGGATGCACATTTTCCGTGCCGTGCAGCACACCTTCGTATAGCGTTTCAATATCATAGTTCCGCCTTCCTTTCAGAAATGCGTCAGCCACAATGGTTGCCGAATTATTTCCAATCATGACGGACCGGTGGCCCGGGCTTGCCCATTCGGGAAGAAACCCGCTCTGAAGATAAGTATTAACCAGGCCGGCCTGCATCTTTTCATTCATTGAAGGATACATCAGGTTAAAGAAAGGGAAAACAGCCCTGAAGGTATCCCAGAATCCGTTATCGGTAAACATATATCCGGGCAGTACTTCACCGTTATAGGGGCTGTAATGCATCATCCGTCCATTTTCATCAAATTCATAAAACTTTCGCGGAAAAAGAAGGGTGCGCCACAGGGTTGTGTAGAATGTCCGTGTCTGATCGACTGTTCCTCCCCCTACCCTCACACGGCCGAGCTCCCTGTTCCAAATTTCACGTCCTCTGGACCTGACGGTATCAAAATCATCATCCCCGATTTCCTCCAGGTTCAGTTCTGCCTGCCGGTGACTGATGAACGAGGATGCAACCTTAACATTTACCTGTTCTCCGCGGCGGGTACTGAAACCGACTACGGCACCAACATGATCATCGCTAAGCTCCAATGCATCGTCCTTTATTACAGCACCGCTCCATACTGATGATGTCTCAAATGGTTTGTCAAAAACAAGAACGAAATAATTTTTGAAATTCTCAGGCACTCCACCACTGTTTTTGGTGGTATAGCCAATGACCTTGTTTTCGGAAGGGATTATTTTTATATATGATCCATTGTCAAAAGCATCGACCACGATATACGAGTTCTCCCTTTCGGGGAAGGTAAAACGAAAACGGGCCGCACGTTCAGTGGGTGTAATCTCTGCCGTGACATCATGATCGGCAAGGTAAACACTATAGTAGTGAGGGTTTACAGTCTGCAGTCGGTGAGATATCCAGCTTGCCCTGTCGTCTTCTGATATCAGTAATTCCCCGGTAACGGGCATAATCGAAAACTGCCCGTAATCGTTCATCCACGGACTGGGCATGTGTGTCTGCTTGAATCCCCTGATTTTGTCATCAGTATAAGTGTACTGCCAGCCACTGCCCATTTCGCCTGTCTGCGGAGTCCAGAAGTTCATGCCCCAGGGAAGTGCAATTGCCGGGTAAACATTACCATGAGACAAGAGAAATTTCGACTGGGTGCCCATAAGCGGATTAACATAATCGACCGGAGAATCAATATCATAGACATACTGAGCATTAGCGCTCATAGTCATTATCATGCCCAGCATCAGTATTATTGTCTTCTGAGAGTTCATAAAATGTGTAATATATTTTAATACGGGTTGCTGTAATTAATTACCCGGCAAAGTTAGCATTTTCCGCCATATGGACTTGCCCGGATTTTTGAATGGGGCAATGCGCCTGATGATAACGCTTCATGTCCGGGTGTATAATCCGGATGTGATGTTTTTTGCAATTATCATTCCAATCTGCCTTAAATAGCCGGGGGCGTTATCAAAGGAATCATCATCACTAAGGGCAAGGTCGCGTACAGAAAACAACTCCCGGGCTTCGAACTGCCGTTTTAAAAGTTCCTTGTCACCCTCAGCAATACCGCCGGTCACGATAAAGGGTATGTTGTTTTTGACAGATAATGAAGCAATTGATGATACTACCTTTCCATAGGCTGTTTGCCGGTCTATTTTACCCTCACCTGAAATAACAAGATCCGATTTTAGTATTTCATCCATAAAATCCGTCAGTTCCATTATTATACCGAACCCGCTGCGCAGCATGCCCTTGCCGTATGCAAGCGGGAAAAGTGAGGCCCCTCCCGCTGCACCGGTCCCGGGGTGTTTATCGGCATCAAATCCTGTCTTGTGGGCTACAAGAGCGGACAAATGGATCAGCCCTTTTTCAAGGAGGGCAACCGCACCGGCATCCGCACCTTTCTGAGGACCATAAACCCTGGCGGCACCTTCTTCACCGTTTAAAAGGTTATTAACATCACAGGCAATTATTATTTCCGTTTCCCTGAAAAGGGGATGAAGGCCATCTATGTTGATATTGCTAATGGCATATAACTTTCCCCCGGTGATCTGCTCAATATTTTTCCCATCCTTGTCAATAAACCTGAATCCCAGCGCCGCTGCGATGCCGGCACCACCATCCACTGTTGCACTTCCTCCTATGGTAAGAAATATCTTTTTTAACCCCTCATCCAGTGCATCTTTTATCAACTCACCCGTTCCGAAGGTTGATGTTTTCAGTGCATCACGTTCACCCCTGCTTAGCAGTTCCAGTCCCGATGCCCTTGCAAGTTCAATGACGGCAGTATTTTCATCCTCCAGTATCAGGTAATCGGACAACACAGGACGGTAAAGAGGATCGCTCACCCTGACCCTTTTCCATCTTCCTCCCCTGTGGAAATATATGCACGATGCGGTTCCCTCGCCACCGTCGGCAACCGGAAAAACAGTGATATCGGCCTCGGGATATACATCCGTTATCCCCTCACCCAGAAATCCGGCAACCTGCTCCGATGAAAGGCAGTCCTTGAACGAATCGGGAGCTATTAATATCTTCATAATAGTTGTATCATATTTTACACTTGCAAAAATATCTTTATAAACCCACAAGCAGGGACAACAGGTAAATAACGATCATGGTGACTGTTCCAAGAATGAATGTCCCTGTTGAATAAGTTTTATAGGCCGTTCCCACATCCAGGTTGGAAAATTTTGCGACTACCCAGAAGTAGCTGTCGTTGGCATGAGATATTACCATTGAGCCTGCTCCCATAGATAAAATGACAAAAACAATCCCCATTGGCGTGTCAAGACCTATCTGCGGTAATATGGGAACCATCAGTGACGAGGTTGTTATTACCGATACCGTAGATGAACCCTGGGCGGTTTTCAATGCCGCCGCAAGTATGAAAGGGAGCAGAAGTCCCACCTCCCATACAAGCAGAGTCTCCCCGAGGTAGTTGCCAATTGGTGAAACCCGCAGCATAAATCCGAAAGCCCCGCCTGCACCGGTAATGGCTAATATCGGACCGGCCGATTTAATTGCCTCGCCTGTCCATTCGCCAAGCACCTCGGAGCTCCATTTTTTAACCAGTGCAAGGGATATAAATACCCCCATAAGCAATGCTATACCAGGATCTCCTGCAAAAATGACTGCCTCGAAAAAATCACCACTCCCGAAGGGCCGGGTATCAAGGCCTGCAAATGATCCCATTCCTATTAAGATAATTGGCACAACTATGGGAGCAAATGAAAGCAGAGGCGAGGGAAGGGTTTTAAACCTGGAAACTATATCCTGGAAACTTTCCCCGGAGAGTGGTTCTGCGTAATACCTTGAGGCAAATTTAAGAGCCCAGTACAATCCGGCAAAAACTGCAGGTATACCGGCAATAATTCCCCAAAAGATGATCATCCCCAGGTCGCCGCCCAGCACCCCTGCGGCAGCTGTCGGACCCGGGTGCGGAGGGATAAGGCAGTGAATAATGTACAAAGGGCCGGCAAGGGCAAATGCCATTACCGTCATTGAGATCTTCGAAAGCCTGGAAAGAGCGTTGTTCAGTGGACTGAGCACCACGAAACCGGAGTCACAGAATATCGGGATGCCAACTATATATCCGGCAATGGAAATCGCCAGGGGTGATCGTTCTTTCCCGGCAAAACGAAGTATAAGGCTTGCCATGCTGAGGGAGGCCCCGGTCTTTTCCAGTATCACCCCGATAATGGTTCCTGCAATGATTACTATGCCTATTCCCCCGAGGGTATTGCCAAATCCGCCCTTGAGGGCAAGAATAATTTCCGGCATGGGCAGGCCCGTCGAGAGGCCCACTCCTATGGCTGCCAGCAATAAAACAAGGAAAGGGTGTACGCGCAACCGGGAAGTCAGTAAAACGATGAACAAAACACTTGAAACAAGGATTATCAGCAGAGAGGAGCCTTCGGTCATGGATGTGTGATTATGGGAATTCCTGATTCAGAGAGAATATGTATCGTCCTTACGATATCATCAACCAGGGGGAAATCCACTCCATATTCGAACAATGCCTTTAATTCATCCGGATCATCGGTTCCGAAATAATTGATCCGTATGCCATTTTCCT
Source organism: Bacteroidales bacterium (assembly GCA_007135095.1). Lineage (GTDB taxonomy): Bacteria > Bacteroidota > Bacteroidia > Bacteroidales > PUMT01 > PXAP01. The sequence continues at coordinate 8,358 of SLJO01000058.1, forward strand.
TCAAAATCCTGGTGTATCCTGAAAAACCTTGATATACAGGTCCCCTGAGTTGAATAAAATCAGCACCCATTTCAATGGTCTCCCTCACATAGTCCATATTATTATCCATCCTGTCCATATTACATATCTTTATTCCCGGAACAGATTCCCTTGCCAGGCTGGCAGCTCCTGCACCACAGGCCAGGAAGGACTGGTGCAGCCGGTCTTGATTTTTAAGTTCCTCAGCAACAAGCGCCCCAAGCATGTCTTCACCCTTGATATGGATATTCAGCCATATATCAACAGGCATGATAGCTAACACTTCATTCAGGGTGGGCACCCGCTCACCGGAAAAGGCCCCTGATTTCCAGCTTCCCGCATCCAGCTGCCGAATCTCCTCAAATGTTAACTGGGCCACCGCTCCCACGCCATTTGTGGTCCGGTCTACTGATTCATCATGTATTACTACAATTTCACCGTCTTTCGTCAGCCGGACATCAAATTCTATCATATGTGCGCCGGATTCAACAGCTGCCCGGAAAGCGGGCAGTGTATTCTCGGGATGGGTCCCCATAGCACCCCGGTGAGCACATAAACCTCTTTCAGGCAGGAGTATTTGGTGTTTTGCAAAATCTCCGGGGTTTTGGCATCCCGGCAGGCTGAAGAGACAACAGATTGCTATAACTGCAAACAACAGACAGGTTTTTACCGGCAAAGGCAGAATTTTCGATAATCCGGGCATCAGGGTATTATTTAAGGGGCTGCGACTGATTCATAAAAACTGCAGTTTAATTTATTTTGCACTCAAAAACAAATAAAAAAGAACCCTGTCTGTCAAAGAGAACTAAACATCTTTGTCCGACAGGGTCCTCCCCACCATTAAACCTAACCTCAAACCATAAAACCTATTTTTAAACATACATTGCAAGAGCAAAAAGCCTGCCCTTTTTGATTGTAAATTTCTTTAACCGGTTTTTATTGTCAGCCTGCACAACAGGAAAATGTTACAGGGCAGCTCCATTTATTTCCGGAGGTTGCCAAAAGCCAATGAGTTTAAGGAAAGTACAAATTCTTTCGGACAACAGGTTTCATGCAGGGGATTAATTTTTAATTCATGTGCTTCAGAAACTTATACCCATTCCCGAAAGTAAGGTCCACAATATATGTGAATAAAATTCAACACATGGGTCATTTTTACTCTACATATTATCACCATAATTCCTGGTATTATCCTTCGGAGTCCAAAAAGCACCGTTGCTAAATAAAACTGCCAGCACTGGCATATAATTTGACTGAAGAAATAATCAACTTGCCTTGCTCCAAAAACGAACTGCCCGGAAAAGGGATTCAAATTTGCAGCCTTAATGAATCAAGATAAGTGATCCGTTAACTGCTCATAAAAAATTGAGCTATTATTAATTCCCAAAATTTAAAAATCATGTCAATAAAAAAAGTATGGATAGAAGAGGACTGCACCGCCTGTGAGGTTTGTGTTGATATTTGCCCGGATGTGTTCGAGTTGCCCGGCGATATTGCCCAGGTGAAGAAAGGAGTGAATTTTGAAGATTATGAGGATGATATCAAAGAGGCTGCGGAAAGTTGTCCGGTTGAGGTAATAAAATATGAGTGAAAGAAATCTGCAACCACTCGTCCTGCCATTACCTCCGGCAGGGTGCTTCCACATAATTGTTGAAAATATACACAATTGACCATCACTAAACTTTGGCTGCAGGTTTGATGCCGGATGTTATGTTTTTCAGGCTGCAATATTTGCAGCAAAAGTATGGGGCAATCCTGTAATTGTTAACAACCCTGTTCCTTTCGGTTCAATTGTTGTTCCATTCCTTAGGAGAAATCCTCATCAACTCAGGTTTACCAAAGGCGATGTACAAAACATGAGGATTCCATACATTTGAAATACTGAAGCTGATATATGACAAACATATATTAATTGTTATCAATTACATAAGCTTGCTTTGCATAAATCAATGTTTAATTAAAAGGGGAAATCATTATGGCAATAAATTTCAATAAATATGCAGAAGAAGGAAACCTGTTTGTTAAAAACCTTGCCAAAACCTTTGGGCATCCTGAAGAAATTGGCCGGACCGGAATAATTCTGCGTGCTGTTTTGCATACACTTCGCGAAAGGATAACTGTCAGCGAATCAATTAGTATGATTGCACAATTACCCATGTTCTTAAAAGCAATTTATGTGGATACATGGAAATATCGTGAAAAGCCGGTAAGGCTCAATAAGGAAGCCTTTTTAAAAGAGGTGGAGAGACACCAGGATCAATATGGGGAATATGAATTCAGCTGGGATAAATCAACCGAAGAAATTGTTAAAATCGTTTTAAAAGAATTGGGTGCATATATAACAAAAGGGGAGTTGGAAGACATTTTGGCGCAACTGCCTGAAGATGTGAAGGAATTGTTCACTGAAAGCATGCATCATTAAAAATCTCTTTTATTATGGCAATGAATATCTATATCACCTCCTTTGAACAGGGAGCAGGCATTCCTGCAGTGCATACATGCGATGGTGACGATGTTTCCCCGCTTCTGAGATGGGATGGCGAACCAAAGGAAACTGTTTCCTTTGCTCTTATAATGGAGGATCCTGATGCTCCGGAAGGTACATTTACACACTGGATAGTATATAATCTTCCCAAAGGTTGTCATGAACTGGAAAAAGCCATTCCAATTAAAAGGCATCTTGACAACAAGGCCATTCAGGGAAAGAATGATTTTGGCAAAATAGGATACAGGGGACCATGTCCGCCCCGGGGAAGGGAACATCGTTACTTTTTCAGGATATTCGCCCTGAGGAAAAAATTACCTCCCGAATCAATCAACACGGGCCCGGAGTTTTATCAGGCAGTTAACGGGCTGGTTCTTGACAAGGCCGAGTATATGGGCAGGTATTACAAAAAAACATGAATACCACTTAACCCGGCACAATACCTTCCACCGGAGCTTACCGGAAATAATCATTGTTGAATCCATCTGTCCTTTTTACAGGCAGATAAAACCAAAAAAATATGACACCAGAGGCACAATTCACAAGGCACCCTTCTCCCAGAGAATATCCCGACCACAACTGGTTCAGGCAAAAGGGTGCGGAAATAAATGTTCCGGCGGTAAATATAAAAGAAACCCATAGCGAGTTCCAGATCGAGGTGGCAGCGCCTGGCATGGACAAGGAGGATTTCGATATCCACATGGAGAACAACACGCTTGTCGTATCATCGGAACTCAGGAAGGAAAAAAAGGAAAAAGAAGGAAATTATTTCCGCAGGGAATTTAACTACCAGGCATTTTGCCGAACATTCGACATTCCGGAAAACATGGTAGAAAGGGAAAAAATAGATGCCAGGTATAAGGATGGCATTTTACGAATCCATCTTCCGAAAAGCGAAGCCACTAAAGTTAATCCTTTTCATAAAAGGATAAGAATTACATAACTGAACTGAATTATCATTGCACCCCGCCGGCCTGGTAAATGCAATCTTCCAGGGGGCCGTTTACCGGATAATAATATGCTTGTAACGCTATTATTTCTAATATACTGTAATAATTATCTCTGAAAATATATCATAATGGAAAATGCAGATCACCAGAAGTATTATGAAATCCTTGTTAACAACCATGAAAAGGGCGAGACATATTCAATCAAATTCAGGGATAACCCCCAGGTGTACACGGGAATTCCAATGATACCCAGGGTTCCGACTAAAAATGAGAATAAATTCATTTTTAAAATCCTTAGTCCTGAGAAATATAAGGGCATCCAGGAAAAATCGATAAAGGATATAGAAAATCTTGAGAAGAAAACTGTTTAGGACTGCAGTCACTAAACAGTTAATGCAACTAAAAGAGCAATATTTATGTTAAAATCTGTAAATCCATAGCTTCAGCCCAAATATTTATGTAGCACCGTGAATAATTCACTATCGCCTACGGGCTTCAAAAGGTAATCGTCAAAACCTACCTCTTTGAATTTCCTGATGTCATCCAGCATAGCATATGCCGTCTGAGCGATAACAATTGTTTCCGGCCTGGCTGACCTGATTTCCTTCAAAACTTCATATCCGTCTATTTCCGGCAGACGCAGATCCAGCAGGACCAGGTCAACATTATTTTCCTTGAATTTATCCAGAGTTTCCCTGCCATCGATAGCAATTATCAATTCCGCACCGGTTTTTTTCAATATATAAATCATCATTTCCCTGCTGAAAAGGTCATCCTCACTCAATAGTATTTTCTTACCTGCAAGCCTGGGTATTCCGGTTTTCAATCTTTTTTCCTTTACTTGTTTCGTAACATCAGGGGTTTTAACCATTTTCAACGGGATGGTGAAATAAAACGTTGATCCCTCTCCCACCTCCGATTCCAGCCATATCTTTCCTCCAAGCAAGTCGGTTAACCCTTTTGCAATCGCCAGTCCCAGTCCTGTCCCGGAAACAACACTGCCCGATGGTCGCCGTCCCTGTTCGAATCTGTTAAAAATGATCATCCGGTCTGCTTCAAGAATGCCAGGGCCGGTATCTCTGATAAAAAACATCAGATCCTTCCCACTGTTGATTATTTTGTAGCCAAAAGCAATAAAACCTTTTTCAGTAAATTTTAAAGCATTACTTAAAAGGTTGTTCAGCACCTGTTGCAGGCGAAACTCATCGGCATAAATGACCGGGCCGTCATTGCCGTTTCCGGGAAGCTGCAACCGGAAGTCCAGATGCTGCTTTCCCCTGTTGATGGCGTATGCATGAAACTGGTTTTTGAATTTACACATCAGATCATTCAAATCTACCTGGGTTTCCACAATTTTCATTTCACCCGATTCAAGAATGGAAAGATCGACAATGTCATCTATAAGATGAAGCAAATGCTGCCCCGAATGGATGACAACATCTATATGCTTTCTTTGTTCCTCATCATCAATGGAATCCAGCAGCATTTTTGTATAACCCAGTATTGAATTCAAAGGCGTTCGAATTTCATGGCTCATATTTGCAATGAACGCAGATTTCAGCATATCACTTCTTTCTGCTTTCTGTTTGGAAAGCATTAGTTCCTTGTTTGTCTTTGCCAGTATTTTGTTAATATGTATATACTCTTCATTCAGGATAGTGTAATCAATATTTTTCTCTTTCAGCTCATTTACAGCCTTCTCGGCTTTATCTTTGGCAGCTCTTAGTTTTGAGGTAAGTTTTTCCAGTGCAAGCTGATGGAGTGCAAGTTTTTTAATATATAATTTTTCCCGCTCATCGGTTATAGTCATAAGGAAAACGTCCATCTCCGCTATCAAAATGTTATTCAATGAAATCATCACAGGAATGTGTTTGCCTGTTTTATCCAGCAATTTGATTGATTTTTTTACCGGGCCTGGAAATTTTTGAACCAAAATCTGCCGGAAAAATTCATGGAAACCTGAATCAATAAAATCAATAACGGGTTTGGATATTACCTGGTCAACATCATATCCTATTAACCCGGCAAACGCTTTGTTGCAGTAAAGTACAGAACCGGCCTGATTAAAACTGAGGGCACCTTCATTCATCTCCTCGATCATTTTCCTGTAGGTGATATTGGCATCATCAAGCACATATATCTGTTCGCCATGAACACGGCTCACCACAACTGCATCTATCTCCCCCTTCCTGATAGCCTGCAGTAAATCACGTGCTTCCTCCAGTTCACGCGTTACCTTCCGAACTTCATCAACAAGTTCCTTTTTGCTGAAATCCTGATAATTCATTGATATTCTTTCGCTAATGAATTTTGTAATTTTTATCCGGAACGTTTCTAAAGGATTGCCCGTGTTTAAAACCTCTTGAACTGTCAGGATAAATACTGCTTTAATTTGACAATGTCACGGAGCAGCAGCCAATCGGAAAAAAATAAAATCATGATACAGCTGTTGGGTTCAAAGTAATTCAACACTGTACAATACTTTTTCAACATCTGACAAATCACCGATTATTCTTCTTTCCGGAAGTGGCAAAACTTTGACGAGGGTAGGAATGGCAATAATCTGATCTTCCTTCGCAAGGTTGGGCTTCTGATAAACATCAATGATTTGCAGTTCATAATCGACAAGATGATTTTTACATATCTGCGTTATGTTATTTACCGCGATTAGGGATCGCGGGGCCGATCCGGTAATATATAACCTCAGCAGATATTTTTTATCACCGTGCAGTTCCTTCTTAATATCTCCATTCTGTTGCTCCATTCTCCTGATATATGTTATAATATTACCTGTTTACTGTTTCCGGTTTAACTTCCCGAGGTTTCAGTATCCGATATTTTCTTAAATTATCTCCTCTCATACGGTGATTACATCGGAAATTTCACACTGTTCGGGTATTTCGAATTTCTTGATTTCAGGATGTTATTGCCCTTCTGTCATACAGTCTGAATAAACGCAGCACCTTTAAGGAGTCACAATATAACTAAAACCATGGTGATTTCCAATAATAATAAATTTCCCGCCCGCCTTCCTTCAGGTATGATGTGAGTAACATGTTGATTCCGGAGGTTCAGTTGTAAGGGATCTAATCAGTGAACTTCCTTTACGGGTATATTTAGAATCGACTTAAAATGTTGGGCGTTTTTTACTGCATTGCCGTGCAGGTCATTATTAAAATACACAAAGATCCGTTCAACTCCGCTAATTCTCTCTATCCGTCTTTTCCAGTCCTCAAGTTCATTTCCGCTGTACAAATAATCATACCACGTGCTTTTACCATGAAAACGCACATAGGCTGTTTTACTGGTTATAACCAGATCTTCGGGTATACCTTTTGGGGCGGAAAGGATGCAATGGGTGAGATTCTCATTTTCAAGCACCTCATATACAGTCTCGTCAAACCAGCTTTCATGGCGAAACTCAATGACATGATGCATATTGCGGTCAAGTGAACGGCTGAAGGATTTTATTTTCGAAATGCTTTTATGCAAATTTCCGGGTAATTGCCATAGAACACATGCCACTTTTTCTTTTGCAGCATCAAGGATCTTTTGAAAAGCATCAAGTCTTTCAAGAAACTGTTCATCGGTTTTGAGCTTTTTCATGTGGGAGAAGTAACGGTTGGCTTTGATGGTAAACTTAAAATCATCCGGTGTACCTTTCAGCCACTGCTTCAGATTTTCTTCTTCAGGGAAATTATAAAATGTGTTGTTGATTTCAACAGTATTGAAATGGCTGGCATAAAATTCCAGCCACTTATGCTTCGGCAAATTTTCGGGATAGAACACCTTTCTCCAGTCCTTATAGTCATAGCCGCTGCATCCGATGTATATTTTCATGAATTTATAATTTAATATAAAAAAGGTCAATACACATGCCACTTTTCACATTAACCGCACGGAATTAAAAAGTGCATTAAAATTCGTGTTTCCGGATAGCATATACATAAAAAATGAATTTTCAGTATTTGATGAATTATTACACATAAGTGATTAAATAAATCCCCATTATCCCACTTCATTTCAACGGGATTTTACAGCCAGCGGAAAAAATTCAGATATATTTCTCTAATAAAAATGGCAAACATATGATTATTTGATTGTTTGCCTGTTGATAACTTGCTTTGTATGGCACAGAATTTGGCCCTACCGGTTTTACCTGTAGTTTAATTGTAATTACGGGGAGGAAAAGCATGCATAAACGACCCCTGAGAAAAACTGACCCTGGATAGTGG
>SLJO01000263.1 GCA_007135095.1 Bacteroidales bacterium
AATGGATCGAAGATTTTCCGGAAATCGTTATAATACCTGATAATCAGCAATCTCCTGCAATTGTAAGCAACCAATCTTCCTGTCATGAGTGATAAGGATAAGGACAGCTCAGGCGGTAACGGGATGAAGAAGACCCTGGGGGTGACTTCAGTTTTTGCAATCTGCACAGGTGCGGCCTTCAGTTCCGGCTTCTTTCTGCTGCCCGGTTTTGCCGCCGAGGAGACCGGCCCTTCCCTGCCGGTTGCGTTTTTAGTTGCAGGCTTATTTATGCTGCCTGCCATATTCAGCATTTCTGAACTGGGATCTGCCATGCCCCGCTCGGGAGGTCCCTACTTTTTCATTACCCGCAGTTTTGGTCCACTGACCGGCATTATAGGCGCCCTTGGCATATATTTCCAATGGCTGATGAAAGGAGCTTTTGCCTTTGTGGGAGTGGGATATTACCTGAGCATATTTTTCGACGTTCCGATCCAGCTGCTGGCCATCGGACTCATTGCCTTATTTACACTGATAAACCTGGCAGGAGTTAAGCAAACCTCTGTAGCTGAGATAACCCTTGTAGGGATACTGATTGTTATTTTAGGCTGGTTTGTAGTTTCAGGAGTTGCTGAAATTTTACCCCGCACAGGGGAGGTTACTGAACGATTTCAGCCAATGATTCCACACGGGATTACAGGATTTATTGGAGCCATAGCACTGGTATTTGTTTCCTTCGGGGGAATGGGACAGGTAGCCAGTGTGGCCGGGGAAATAAAAAAGCCATCAGTAGCAATTCCGAGAGGGATGCTATATTCCCTCGCTGTGGTAACTTTTTTCTATCTTGCCGGAACGGGTATTATTGTTGCACTTGTGGAACAGGATGTGCTGCTTGATAATCCAACTCCCGTGGCTGAGGCAGCAGGGCAGTTCCGAAGAATTTCAATTCCCATGGTAATAATTGTTATTGCAGCCCTGGCAGCATTTACTTCAACCGGCAACGCGGTTATCCTTTCAGCTGCACGCTATCCGCTTGCATTGTCGAGAGACAAACTTTTCTGGAAGAGATTCAGCAACCTCAGCCAAAAAGGAATTCCGGTAAATGCAGTGATATTAACGGGAATAATCCTGGTCCTGCTGGTATTGGCATTTGACGTTGAAGAAATTGCTAAACTGGCAAGCGGTTTCCTTCTTTTTACCTTCATCGGCATGTGCCTTTCGGTCATTGTTTTCAGGGAAAGCAGGAGCGGCGACTATAAGCCAAAATATAAGAGCCCTTTATATCCGTGGATACAGATAGCAGGGATTATCATCTACCTCATATTAATTATCTTCATCGGGGCGGAAGCATGGCTTTTTTTAGCGGGGATCATTATACTTGGGATACTATGGTACTATTTCGGAGTCAGGGAATCGACAACATTTTCAGCTGCTATATACCGGCTTTTCGGGCGAATTGCACAAACCGGGTGCGGGGAAATTTCAGCCGGAGGTATCAACCTCAGTTTTTTACAGGGAGAGCATTTCACTTCGGTTGCAGAACGTGCCATAGTTATCAGACTGGATGAAATAACATCTCTGGATGAGGCTGTCAGCAGAGCTTCTGATGCGATCAGGGAACGGGTAGGAGGTGAAAAAGATCAAATTAAAAAGCAGCTTTCTGCCGAAGTTAAACATATGCTTCATCCTGTTGAATTCAACATTTCGGTAGCTCCTACCCTGCTTGAAGGAATTGAACAACCTGAAATGGTAATCATCAAGGGAGATATAGCTATCAACAATAATCAAGTGAATGGATTGCTGATATTGGTCGATGACCAGGATTCATCTGAGAGATTGCTAAAGCTGGCATCACAACTCGATACATCCATCCACAGAGAGGGTTTTGCAGAAGCATGGAAAAAAGCAGAAACTGCAAAGGATATGAAATCAGCCCTGCTGCAGGAAATAAGAACGCTGACGCTTCATCTTGATAAATTCGGCCCAGGCAGTTCCTTTATTGGACAAAGTATAGAGCAAGTAAGGTTACCAAAAGGCAGCCTGATCACTCTTCTGCAAAGAAAAGGAAAGCTTTCCGTACCCCGGCCGGATATTAGGCTGGAAGAGGGTGATGAGATGACCATTGTCTCGGAAAAGGAGGCATTTGATCAGTTGAGTTCAAAATTCAAAAAATCCGGTGCGGACAGTTAATTCCAGGGAAATACGTTTGGTATACCTGATTGAAAAGCTTTTTTGGCAATATTGCAGAAAATTAAATAATTTTCTGACTAAATTTAAATAGATTTATTCCTGAGCAATGACTGAAATAAGCCGCGAATTCCAGGTGCTCGCCAAACCCGCCGGGGCACTTTGCAATCTGGAGTGTCTTTATTGTTATTACCTTGAGAAGGGATCTGTATATAAAAAGGAAAATAATTCAGGGCCGGCGGTAAATGAGCTGACCCGGAAGGGGCCGGCAGTAAATGAGCTGACCCGGAAAGGCCCTGCGTGTATCAACAGTGAATCAAATCCACAGCAACTTCCCATCAAAATGAATGACAGGGTACTTGAAATGTACATTGTCCGGCACATCAGTGCCTCTGCGGAAAGTCTGATCAGCTTTTCATGGCACGGAGGTGAGCCCACTATGGCAGGTATTGATTTCTTCAGGAAAGTTGTTGAATTGCAAAAAAAACATGTGCCCGCGGGCAGGAAAATCGTTAATGGAATACAAACTAACGGAACCCTTTTTAATGATGAATGGTTCAGATTCCTGGCCAGCGAAAAGTTTGTTGTGGGTTTGAGCATTGACGGTCCGGAAGAGCTGCATGATCTTTACCGCCGGAATAAGAGTCATGATCCTACCTTCCACAGGGTAATGAAAACCCTTCAATCATTGAAAAACTATGATATAACTTTTGAAATACTGTGTGTTGTGCACTCCGGCAACGCTGGTAATCCCCTGGGAGTATACAGGTTTTTCAGGGACATGGGAGCAAGGTTTATGACTTTCCTCCCCCTGGTAGTGCAGGAATCAGAAGACAGAAATAGCATAAGAAAATGCTCTGTTATTCCTGAAGATTTCGGTGATTTTATGATTTCCATTTTTGATGAATGGGTGGAAAAAGATATCGGGAAAATTAAGGTTCAGCTGTTTGAAGAAGCAGCACGAACAGCATTCAATCAGGATCACACTCTCTGCATTTTTAAAGAAACATGCGGTGGTGTGCCGGTGGTTGAACACAACGGGGACTTCTATTCTTGTGATCATTTTGTGGACAGCGACCATCTTGTTGGAAATATTATGGAAACAGGACTGGATGTTTTGCTGGATAGTGAAATGCAAAAGGATTTTGGCAGGGCAAAATTAAATACTTTGCCCCAATATTGCATGGACTGTGAAGTCAGGTCAATGTGTAACGGTGAATGTCCTAAAAACCGTTTTGTGAAAACTCCCGATGGTGAGCCGGGTCTTAATTACCTGTGCAAGGGATACAGGAAATTTTTTAACCACTGCCGTCCTTTTGTTAATGCAGTAGCTGCAGCATGGCAGTATCAGAGAAGATCTGAATCAATTGCTCCGGTCAGCAATCAGGCAATAACAGGAAAAGTCAGCCGCAATTCACCCTGTGGGTGCGGGTCAGGTAAAAAATATAAGCGCTGCTGTCTGTGAGCATTTCACGAAGCAGGCAGGAAAAAAACGTTGTTACGGACCAAGTTTTTGCTTAAAAAAAGCAATGGTCCTTTCCCAGGCAAGGCGGGCAGCCTCCGGGTGATACCGGTCAGGATTGGTATCATTGTTGAAGGCATGCTGGGTGCCTTCATACATGTAGATTTTAAAATCTATACCGGCCTTCTCCAGGGCTTCCCTAAAATCCGGTATGCTGGTGTTTATCCTTGGATCATCACTGGCATAGTGAGCCATTACTGAAGCGCGGATATCCTTTACCTTCTCAACCGGCGGGACACTGCCATAATAGGGTACTGCGGCCATAAGAGCCGGTGCATTCACTGCAACCTGGTTTGTCATGGCGCCGCCCCAGCAAAAACCGGTACAACCAACATTACCATTGGAGAGCGGGTGGGTTTCAAGGTATTGCACTGCTGCCACGAAGTCCTTGACTGTCTGGTCATAATCAAGTTCACGCATGAGTTGCAATGCTTCGGTAATGTCCTCATCCTCCGGAGTTCCGCCGAAAGGCGACAGTGCATCAGGAGCAAGGGCAAGAAAACCTTCAGTTGCCATCCGGCGGGTCACATCCATTATATGAGGCTGGAGCCCCCGGTTTTCATGGATCACAATAACCGCCGGATATGTTTTTTCAGCGTGTGGCCTGGCCATATAGGCCCTGATAACTCCTGTTGCGCCAGGATAATTAATAAATCTTGTGATAAGTCCGGTATCATCCGGAACCATTTCAGAGTGACGAACTGCAGGGTCAGAACTGCCTGTTAACAAACCAGGACTTTCTGAAACAGGTGCCGAAGCGCCGGCATGGTTATCATCAAGTATCGG
>SLJO01000189.1 GCA_007135095.1 Bacteroidales bacterium
ATGGCTGGAGGAAAATCCGGGAGAATGGAAAGTGCTGGATGAAATGACCCGGATAACGATTTCCAGGTTTTTCAGGGACAAAAAAGCGTGGGAAGAGCTTGGAGACCGGCTCCTGCCTGAAATCTCAAAGGGGTCGGATGGTGAGAGGCCACTCTTAAGATGCTGGTCGGCCGGCTGCGCCTCGGGAGAGGAGCCGTACAGCCTTTCTATCCTGTGGAGGGAAAAATTATTGCCTCTGTTCCCGGATGCTTCTATGGAAATTATCGCCACCGATGCCGATCCCGGCATGCTCGACAGGGCGCGGGAGGGATGCTACACCAGGGGTTCTTTCAGGGAGATGTCCGGAAACTGGATGGAAAAGGCGTTTTACCGCAAAGGGCACCATTACTGCATCACAAAGCCATACCGTGAACCGGTATCATTTTACCATCAGGATATCAGGAATGAAATGCCGGATGGCAAGTTTGACCTTGTTTTCTGTAAAAATCTTGCAGCCATGTATTTCAGCAGGGAACTGGCAACGGTCATATTCAACAGGATAAGCGACAGGATGAATAAAGGTGCATACCTTGTGCTGGGAAACCACGAAGAGATTGATATTGAAGGGGTCAGGGACATCAGGTTGTTTGACAAAGGCATGAACATGTACAGGAAGGAATAGGCTGAGAGGAAGTATCGGGGAGACTTCGGGGAGACATCAGGAGACCATCAGGAGACCAGCACGGCGACAGCAGGGAGACATCAGGAGACATCGGGAGACATCGGGAGACATCAGGAGATAGTAATTTTTAAGAAAAATTTTGGTAATTTTAAGTTGAATTCAAAAATCCAGGAAATGCCGGGGGGCGGACCGGTTTTACGCCAGAATTTTTTTAATCAGTTGCAATGCCTCCCTTTATGCACTGATCTCCCTAATCAAATCATTGACTATGAAATTCTTATGTACTCTGACAGTGTTCGTAATATTCATTAATGGCTATTCACAAACAGATGGCACCATATTGAACTTTGCCAGCCCCGGATCATTGCCGGAACCCAGGCTCCAACAGGAAATTTTTACTCCCGACAGACCATGGTGGCAGGGGTTCGACATGAATATTTCGGTGCTGCCCGGACTGGTTATCGGGGGAGCCGGTCACTACCTGGGTTCGGAAGTGATACTAACCGATCAAACGAGATCGGAAGCGGAAGAGGATCTTCCGGAGAATATTTTTTTCGATGCCAGACGTGATTACGATGACCTTACCGTTCCCATAATCACCAACCCCGATCCACAAATGCCCTTCATGCTGGATATTGGCTACACCTATGACCAAACCCGGTTTGGCCTTTCCTGGTTCCGCCTGGCAGCATCATATGAGAAGGCGGGGCAGGTTCCCGGACTGGATTTTTATTTTGATGATTTGACAGAGAGGTTTGCTTTCGGGTTTGTAAGCTTCTGGAACATGGGATGGGACCTGCACGATGACAGGGATTTCCCTGCATCCTGGGTAGAGGGTTTCAGGGATCATGGTGAAATTGAGGATGAAGATGACCTTGATGAAGACCTTCCCTACGATCTGGATTTTTTCCCCGAAAGGGGGATTACTCTCTGGGAAGCCTCAAGTGATATTTCGTTCAATTCCTTTCAGCTGACGGCACGGCATACTTTATTAAATAATGATAATCTCCGGTTGAGCCTGACGGGCGGATTGCAATACGGTCGCTGGAAGGATAATTTAAGGCAGATGCTCAATATAACGGCCCATCGTGAGACTACCGACAGGTGGGTTCAGATGGTACCGGTCGCCAATCAACAGCAGGATTCCATGTTGGTGGAAGTGTTCTTTAACTCTATATTCCACAATGATATTACCCTGGAGACGAATTCATCTGCAGAATTCAATTCCTTTGGTCTGGTGGGAAGTTTTGAAGCCGCGTGGAGGATCACTCCTTCCCTTTCCCTGCTGATAAGTGGCGGCGGTTCAACACTAGCCGGAAATGCTCTCTATAAAGGCATCGGTATAGACATTGACGATATTGTTTTCAGTGAAAGGTTTGTTTTCTTTGATATGGATGGAAACCGGTTTCCATTTGATCCGGAAGAAGGGCTTCTTTTCCTTTCGGGGGAATTCAACCTTCCGGAATATACAAAATCTATATTATCGGTGGGTTATAATATGAACCTGTCCATCAGTTACAGAATTACCGACAATATTGAGGTAATGGCAGGATATCATTACTCGATATGGACAAATCTTCCACTGTCACCAGTGTGGAGCTACTCCAGTCCCTTTACCAGGCCCTATGATGCATTCGCGCTGGAAGAGAGCTGGGATAAGGAAAGAAGTGCAAATATCTCGACCTCCGGCTTCAGAGTGGGGGTCGGACTAAGATTTTGATACTCCTGATCAGCAGCCATCTTACCCTTTTTATATAACTACAATGGGATGGCATTGATAACTACCGACTCTTCCAGCGGCACATGGATTGACAATGCCAGTAATTTCGCTGGTTGGATCAATCGGAGGAAGGCGCCGTTATCCGGCCAATGAAGATTATGGAATTGGTGTACTTTTCCCTGATTGCTATCATAAACGGCCGGTCGACATGGAACCAGGTCACTTCCGGGACGTCGGGGCCGACACTTGTTACCCTTATTTCAACCGATGTTACCGCAGCGGCTTCGGTTCCTTCTTCATTTACTTCTACAAAGGATTTATGCTTTACCCTTGATATGTAAATATTCAGTCCCGGTGGCAGCTCTGCCAGTCTGTCGAAATTTGCATTGTGGGGCATGAAGGCATCGGTCATTCCAAGGGTTTGCAGGGAAATATTCAGTTCGTTTTCATACTCAAAGGTAAATTTGGGAAGCCTTACGTTGACGGTTTGCCTGTTCAGGGCCTCTGGCAGCAGGTTCCACTCTTCCGGGGTAAGCAAATCAAGCATACCGTCGACACCGGTCTCCTCATCGGGAAGGAAAACAAGCATACTGTAGTTTCCCCGGCCATAGGGAAGTTCAGCAACACGGTAACCCTCCCTTCGGGCATAGGCAAATTCTCCCTCCGTCTCCATGGTCATAGCCTGGACAGATGAGCCGTCATGCAGATGGAATTCGCGCTCCCTGGTGTTTTCTTTGACGAATTCGGTCGACCATATTCCCTTAAAATATATTGCATTGATAAGGAACATCACATGGTCGGGATCGATCCGGTCGATTATCTCCATGATCCGCTCCCTGGTTTGTTCCGCCACCCAGGCATTAATAATATCGAGCGAACCGGGATCGTCGAAATCAAGGCTGCTGACCATGGCATTGAAATACTCCCTGTTGACATCAAGAAACCCAGGTTTAACTGAAAAGCCGTCGCGATACCAGATTGAATTGGCAATGCCGGTTTCTACCTTTTCATCGACCGAAAGCAGGTCGGCTATAAGCTTGCTGATAGCTTTATTTATTTCCTCATCGCTTATACCGGGCAGACCGAGGACCTCCATCATCTGATCGCGGGTATCAGCATCTGCGCCGTTCCAGGCCATTGACAGTGCAAGGTGAACGCTCAGAGGCGAAATAAAGACATTTTCACCTGGCTCTTCGGCCGAAAGGATCTGATGAAAGAGTTTAAGGCCAAAGCGGTTGCTGCCTTCAATGAGTTCCTTTTGTGCGGCCGACAGCTTTATCTCCTTGGGTCCGAGGCGCACCTCCTCTTTTTCGTCACATGCTATTACCGGGAAAAGCACGATCATCAGGAATAGGGCCAGCTTCTTCATTAGTGCTATTTTTTGGTTGGTTGTCTGGTGGATGCATTAAAACATTGTAAAGGAATATATTTTCCTTTTGTAGACCATACCTTAATGATGCAAATACCGGGCCGCAGGTTGCGGAAAACAATATTATTTCATGGCGGTAAAAATTCCGGCTATTCCCCCCATAAGCAGCTTCGAATCCACTTTGGTGAAGCCGGCAGCGATAAGAAGTTCTGTCAGTTCCTGTGAGGTGTAATAATGTATCGCGGAATGGGCAAGGTACTTGTATGCACCGTAATGGCCGGAAATAGTTCCCCCGAAAGGGGCGGTGACATAGCGGAGGTAGATGTGGAAAAGTCTCCTGAGAAGGGAGTTTGGCGGCTGACTGGTTTCAATGATCACGAAGCGGCCTCCCGGCCTGATAATCCTGATTATTTCAGACAGGAACTTTTCGCGATCGGGATTATGAAATGTCAGGTTGCGGAAGGCAAAGGCAATGCCAACCGAATCAAAGCTATCGTCGGGAAAGGGCATCGAGGCGGCATCGGCATGGATGAATTCAATGTTCCGTAGTTTGTTCCGCACTGCCTTTTTCCTTGCCAGCTCAAGCATCGGCACACTGTAATCCAGTCCGGTAACCGGGGTCCCCGCGGGGGCTTCCATGCCCAGCCGTACGGCCAGGTCGCCGGTTCCGCACCACAGATCGATAACCCTTGCCGGATTGTTCTCAAGACAGGCTTGCC
>SLJO01000122.1 GCA_007135095.1 Bacteroidales bacterium
GAAAATCTTAAACGATGTTTCTTTTCCAACAGTGTGCATAAGGATATACAGAATCGAATACATCATTATAGGATTCAGGGTGACTTTTTTCAGCAGTCTTGTGAGGGCTCCCGGGGTACACTGCTCCGGCCTGCATTCGATAAGCTCGATGAGGCGGACAATCGCAAAGAAGTTTTTCTCCTGAACGGTAACCGGCTTGACGGGAATGGCCTTAAGGTTTTTCAGGACCACCGGAAAATTATCAACATCGTCATCCAGGGCATTGGCAATGTGGAAATGAATTTTTCCGGGCGAGATCCGGATGGCTTCGGCAAGGTATTTGGCTTCAAGGCTGGTGTCTTCCGAGACAACGGCCATGAGAAACAGGTAGTCGTCGCGGGGTATTGATTTTTCAAGTTTCGCAGCAATTTTCAGTGCTTCGGGACCAACCTCCGGAAATTCCCCTTCCGCCGAAAGGCTTGAGGATCCCTCATACTTGTAAAAGCAGGGGTGAGTATTCCCGAAAGTTCTATCACGAGCCTCTTTAAATAAATTGTTGATGCTGCCTGCGACTTCAGTTATACCCGGAACGCCGGAATATTCGAATTCCAGGATATCGAGGTAGTCCCGGAAAATCTCGGTTACATAATAGGTCAGTATGTCCCTGGTTTGTATCATACGTTGTTTTTAGGTTAATCGGCTTTGACCTATATACGAAGATGGCCCGTAATGTATTTACGCTGCCTTAGAAGGGGCTGTCAACAGAGGAAGCTGATAACCCGGGATAACTATTCCCATATTAAATTACGGAAGATGTGTTCGCCTGCAGGTAACAGATAAAAAAGCGCAAAAATGAGAATCAAAAAAATATCCGGATCTATAAAAGTCAAAATTCTGTGCAACGTACTTGGCCCTATCGGATTCGTTGCCATAACCATGGCTTTTGGAATCCCTTTATTTGTGCCTCTTACAATTATTGGCGCAATAGCTCTTCATGAACTGGGCCACTACATGGCAATGAAGTACTTCACTTATAATAATCTGGCATTTCTTCTTGTTTTCCCTTTCGGGGGAATAGTATATGGTACCAAAAAGAACCAGAAAGTCTCTGAATACCTTGTAATTTTGCTTGCCGGGCCCTTACCAGGTATGGTCCTGGGCGGAATCATATTGCTCGCAGGCATCAGGATGGATTCTTTTAATCTGGAGATCATCGGTTCAATTGTATTTTTTTTAAATGCTATTAACCTGCTTCCTTTCTTCCCTCTTGACGGCGGTAAGTTTATTGCCTGTCTTTGCCGGATAGGGAACAAAAATCTCCTGTTGCCTTTAGTATTAACAATATTGCTTAATGTCATTCTTATTATATTTTTAGAAATGTATTATTTTGCATTCATTGTTGTAATCCAGGTGCTTTTTGTAGTTCTGGCTTTAAAGGGGCATGAGTTGACCGAAGAGTTCGAGTACGACCTCTCTTTTTTACAGTCAATAGTTTTCACTTTTGTATACATGATACTAACTGGAAGTTTCGTGTGGCTTATTATTTTTGGCTATTGAACATATTATCCAATTCAAAACAAATCCACTTTCAAAACGGCCGGGAACCTCAATAGCGTGATAACCCGTGATAACCCGTGATAACCTGTGATAACCTGTGATAACCTGTGATAACCCGTAATAACCAGCGCATAAGGGATTAATGACAGAATGTTAATAAAAACACAGAATATTCTGGGGAGACTGTCCTCAAAAACCAATAATTTTAAAATGCAGAAAATTGTTTCAACCCTGGAAAGTCATGAACAAGAAAAAACCAAACAGGCTCCGGAAACTGATAGCTGGCGAGATCAGGAAAACCATGGTTAAGCAGGGTTTTTTTGACGGGAGATTCGTGGGAAGAGCCATTCCCAACAAAAAGAAGGAGGCATCCAGGAGAGCCTGCAGGAAGAAGTTCATGAACCATTAATTACTCTGCAACTGTACAATCAGCAAACCTAACCATTCAATAACTAACCGGTCATGAATACCGATCTGCGCGAAAAATTACATCAACTCTTGAATGACAATAAAATACCCGATCCCAAATTGTCATACATCCTTCAAAATATAATCAGGGAATATGAGGTGCAGCATGCCGGGATGAGAGAATCCGTTGCTCTCCAGCAGTTATTCGATGAAACTTTAGAAACCATAAAAAGCAATCTTTCCAAAAATATCAGGATCCAAACCGGGTTCGGCAGTCTGGATCACATAACAGGAGGGATGTATCCCGGCGAATTTATTGTAATAGGCGGCAGACCAGCAATGGGTAAAACCCAGCTGCTGGTCAATATGGCACTGAATATCTCAAAAACCCATCCCATACTTTACTTCAGCTTTGACCTGTCTCCTTTTCTTCTGGGAAGTCGTTTTGTTTCCGCATTGTCACAGATAGGTGTGGGCAGGATACTCTCGGACAACATAAAAAAGAAGGAGGAAAAAAAACTGATAAATGCACGGGAGGCGCTGGGCGAACATAAAATACTGGTTAACGACAGTGGCAGCAATTCGCTGACAGCCATGAAGTCCCATATAGTCTCGTGCAGGGAGAAAAATGACATAAAGGTGGTAATGATAGATTACCTTCAGCTTATGAGTTCCAGCAGGTCTAAGTATAACAGGGATCAGGAAGTAAGTGCCATTTGCAGGGAACTCAAGAAACTTGCACGGGATCTGGGACTGGTAATTATTGTAACGAGTCAGTTAAGCCGGGCCGTCGATCAGCGGGGCGGAACCAGGCGTCCCCAGCTGGCAGATTTACGCGAGAGTGGTTCCATAGAGCAGGATGCCGATAAGGTTTTACTGATTTACAGGATGGAGTATTACGGGTTTTACGAAGACGAAGATGGCATCAGCACCGAAGGCATTACAGAACTGATAGTTGCGAAAAACCGGAATGGCGGACTTGGTGCTGCCAGGCTGATCACCGATGAAGAGTTTACCCTGTTTGCCGATTATAGTGACAGAACCGAAACTTTCAACATAAAGGAAAAGCGCTTAGGTGATCTGCTTGATTCACCTTTTTGAGTTAACAAATAAAAGAGCCGTTGCAGGAAAATTATGAGAAATGTTATTTATGAAATTGAGGTTGTGTCCCGCAACCCATGAGCGAATGTGTATCTGGACTGGCTATTTACGCCTGTCTCACTGCGTTTCGTACGGCATAAATAGCGTGGAAAATAGATAATTTTTCAACGGCTCTTTTTTAATCTCTTGTCCCTTATGGATAATGATTTTATCGCGCTTTCGCGGAAAATAAAGAAAAAGCTCCGTGGCAGCTATGCCGCATGGCACAAATACAGAGGATTGCAGCATGAGCAATTCAGCAATCATGAAATAAATGCCATGATGCTGCTGTCAGTCGATAAACCTGTTGACCTGGCAAAACTTCTTAAGAGATCTTTTTTTCAGCTTGAGGAGCTGATAAACGAACCCGTTTACAGGAAGTTTTATCTTCGCAAAAAGAAGGGCGGTTACAGGGAGATCACAGCACCTGCCCCGGAACTCCTGCAGGTGCAGAAACGCCTGAATTACTATCTGCAGGCCCGGTATTTGTGCATCAGGCCTTCTCAGGTTCACGGTTTTGTTGCCAATCCTCGATATCTCGGCAAAAGCTGCAACATTGTCGAGAACGCGAGGGCCCATGTCGGCAGGAAGCATATCCTGAATATGGATCTCCGGGATTTTTTCCCGGGCATAAGTGCCAGGCGGGTAAGGGAAATATTCATGTCTGATATTTTGGGCTTTAATGAAGATATTGCCACTTCCCTGGCTTTGCTTGTTACCTTTGAGGGCAGACTCCCGGTAGGAGCGCCGACCTCACCCGTGATATCCAACTTTGTCTGCCTGGGACTTGACAGGGACTTTCAGGCACTTGCTGAAAACCGGGGTTTCAATTATACCAGGTACGCCGATGATATCACTTTTTCATCAGATCATGTTTTTACAAAAGACGGCCTGCGAGAGATTGAAGCCATCGTTGAAAAACACCATTTCCGGATCAATCACGACAAGACGCGGATAACGGGTGCAAACCGCAAACAAACAGTCACCGGTCTCGTGGTAAATGAAAAAGTAAATTTAGACCGTCGCCTTCTGAAAAAGATCCGTGCCATGGTACATGACTGCACAAGAAATGGATTGGACAAAGCGGCAATGAATCACCTCGGGATTAAAGGGGCATATAATAGCGACCTCACCGCATGGTTCATTAACCGGTTAAATGGTTATATCAGTTTCGCGGGACAGGTTAGGGGCTTCCAGGATCCGGTATTTATTAAATTAAAGACAGACCTTGAAACAGCCCTGAAGACGAAGTATTGATAAAATTTCACAACCAATGCAATGAGGTGGGTAATTATAGGTCATCACACGCAGTGGTTGTAAAGCTTATTGCCTCGCTGTAGGTTATACCCAGCCTGTTCGTTGCGTATGAGTTTATATAATA
>SLJO01000221.1 GCA_007135095.1 Bacteroidales bacterium
CAATGAAATAGGCTGGTCAACATTTTGTTCCAGCCAGTAATCCCAAATGCGGCAAAGAACATGCTGCAACATAGGCAGCTGGTCTGATTTGTCAACTATATCACGCACCAACTGTTTTTCGAGTCCGGGTTCTATTTCTGCACCCCAGAATGCTGCCGGACCTTGAATTACCTGCTTTAATTCTTCAGTTGCCAGGTGGGGCAGATTGAAACTGCTTTCGGTTATCAGGTGGTTCAATGCCACGAATTGCTGGCATTCTTCAAGAAATCCAGATCGGATGGCCAATAAAAAATGAACAGGCAGGCTAATATCTTTAGTGACTTCAACGATAATTCTGACAAAGCCTTCCCGTTCATTGTCAGAATTACTGTTGGCCTTGTTTTGCCGGAAACGGAAAAGTTCTTCAAAATTGTCAATTACAATGAGAATTTTTTTCTTTTCTCTCCTGTTAATTTGATGCAGTAATTCAGCAAGGCTGTCAGGGTCACTTTGCAAAGGCAGGGTAACATTGTCGGGCAGACTTTGTTCTTCGTCCTTTGACTTGCCTGTATTGGCATGTTCTGTTATGGCATCTGAAAGATTAGCAAGTGGTGAGGTTCCAGGTCTGGTAGTGATGACTTTCCAGTTGGAGAGGGCATCATATTTACTGCTGGTCGCAATTTTGTGAATGATGCCGGCATTTATAAGTGACGATTTTCCGGAACCCGAAGCACCTATTAAGGCCACTAACCTGTTATTTTGAATTTTATCGATAACCACATCGGTCTGACTGTCCCTTCCGAAAAATAATTTTCCCTCAGTTGAGCTGAACGGGCGCAAACCGGGATAAGGGTTGTATATGCTTTTAGCTGTTGTCATAACAAAAGGAATGGAAACACTTAAACTGAATTTTTTTATTCTGTCTGTAACATGTCAGACTTTATTAATCTGACAACAGTAAGATACTTACAATGAACCGGACAGGTATTTCCGGTTGCTTAGTTCTCTTCAATATAACAAGTAATGCATGTATTTGTTGAAGAGATGCCAGCTGCCCTCAGGGAAATCGCCGGACAGAAAATTCTATAGCGTTACGATTCAGCATTTAAAAGAATGGGTGACTCTTAAAACAAATATACAATATGTTTGTACACAATAACAATAAATACAGAATTTCCATAAAAATTTATTTTTATAATTTTACAAATATTACTATAAGTCATTGTTAATTGACCTGATTATTTAATACAATGCTTAAAGCCGGACCGGTCATATTCTTCTGCTTTTTTACCATAAATTGTTTTGCAGACAATTTATCGGTTTCGCGTAATCTTGTATATGCAGAAATACTGGGCAGGGGGGGGTACGGATCATTAAACTATGAAAGGCTGATTCTTAGGCAAGAGTTTATGAGCATGGGTTTGAGCCTTGGAGCAGGGACATATAATGTATATGATTTTGAAGGAAGGTTTAACCCCGACTTAATTCTTCCGTTTTCTTTGAATTTTTATTTTTTCGAACCCCATAGTATTGAAGTTGGGATTGGAAGCGCCTTGTCCAGTATAATCCAGGTGGATCAGGCTAACTGGCAGCCTGAGAGAATAAACAGGATGAGTATGAATTTTGCCCTGGGATACAGGTACAGAAAAAGTGAAGGGGGCTTGGTCTTCGGTGCCGGCTATAAACCGGTAATAGAATTTTACAGGAGGTTCGTGCACTGGGGCGGGATCTCTTTCGGATATGCTTTTTGATAAATAATACGAAATGAAGACAAGGTTTATCATATTGATCTTAAGTACGATATTTCAGTTTTCCTGCCAGAAGCCTGAAATAGATGTTTCCAATCTGAATAATGATAAAATCCTGGTTATTGGACACGGGGGGATGGGAATAGCACATAATTACCCGATGAATACCTATGAATCGGTAAGGCGTGCTCTCAGTCTTGGAGCAAACGGTGTGGAAATTGATGTCCAGATGACACTCGACGGGGTTCTTGTAGCTTATCACGATTATGATTTATCCCAAAGGTCAACAGCCTCGGGGCAGATTTACATGCAAAACTGGGAAGATATCAGCAACGCTACCTATCTGGGTCCCCTGTATACAGATTATTCAGTTATGCGTCTGGATTCCCTTATTTCGGGAATTCCTGAAAGGCAGGATGTTATATTTATACTGGACTGCAAAAATTTTAATCCCGATACATCAGAGTATTATCTGGATAAATTTACCGGCGCTTTGATTGACCTTTTGGATGATTTCCTGCCTGGAGAAAATGTTTATATTGAATTTAAAAGAACCGACCTTATCAGAACGCTTCAAAATAAACGGGAAGATTTCAAGATATTCTTCTATGGAAATGATTTTAACCGGGCTATTGAAATGGCTCAGAAATATAATCTCGAGGGTATTACCTTGTCTGTAAACCTTATATCAAAAGAACAGGTCAGTGTTGCTCATTCAAAAGGCAAAATGGTGTCGGTTGTTAATGCACATACCCGTGCAAGAAACCGCAATGCCATTGAGATGAATGTTGATCTGATTCAGACCGATATGTTACGTTACCTGATCAGGCTTCTGAAGGATTCCACACATGGTGATGTATGAACAGTATACGTGAGTGCTGCACTTGCTGAGAAGCTGTTATAAAAGCTTTGAAAACTGAGTAAAGCATTTTCATCTGCCCAGAGTATAAAATAGAACAACCGGTCAGTTGCATGGCTGTTATTTTTTAATCCGGACCGTTAGCTTTGCTATTCTTTTTTATTAGCAGGTAACTGGTAACAAAAAAATTATTATTTGCGTATATCTATATAATATCGGTAAGAATATCCGTTGTTTATACATTATGAAAATCTAACCATTCTTATTTGTTATGATACTATCTGGAAAAAAAACATGGATATTCCTCGTTACGGTTACATTGATCATCTCCGGTATTAAACCTCTGTCGGGCCAGGCCATGCCTGAAGTCCTTGATTCAGGCACTCTTCAGGAACAACTTGATTTCATCCAGAACAGGACTTTGATTTATGAAAATTTCCGGGCCATCCGGGAAGATATGTTTCAGAGAATAAAGAACAATTCACTTGATTCTCTTAATTCTGCAAAACGCCAGATGGATGACCTCGCGGTTCACCTTAACAATCTGGATGCGGAGATTGATTCTCTTTCTCTATTACTGGGAGATACCAGGGGTGAGTTAAACCTTGCCGTTGAAAACAGAGACAACATTTCCTTTTTGGGAATCCCAATGAATAAGACAGCCTATAATATGTTGGTCTGGGTCATAATAGGAGGATTGACAGTTTTACTGGTTATCGGATTTATGTTTTACTTCCGGAACCGGAATGTTACTGTAAATACCCTCACCGAAATTCATGAGCTAAAAGAAGAATTTGAGAATTATAAAAAAGAATCCAGGGAGAGAAGGGAAAAGCTTGTTATTGAACATTTCAATGAGATGAAAAAGCTTAAGGAACAAATGAGTTAGTTTGTTCCCAACTTTTAAAAAACAGTTCTACTACCCTTTTAAACCTGGCATTTATCACTTTCAGCCTGTTCTTGCAAGCGAGAACATCCTGCGGGAGCTTGCGGCTTTGCATGTAAAGAAGCCTCTCGTGGTTTCGATGGGTCCCGTTGCCGGCAGTGGCGGATACTGGATTTCGGCCACCGGACGCCGGATTTTTGCACTTCCAACAACCATAACCGGTTCAATAGGTGTTCTGACGCTTTATTTCAACTTAGCCCGGCTGCTTGAGAAGTATGGAATAACCACCGACTGCATCAGACATGGTGACTCGGCCGATCTTGGTTCGGCTTACCGGCCGCTCAGCGAAAAGGAGCGCAGGACGATCAGCAGCATTGTCGAATTTTTGTATCAGGAATTCATCAGTCGTGTGGCCGACAACCGGAAAATGTCACCAGAGAAAGTGCATGAGCTAGGGGAGGGGCGCTTATGGCTTGGTAAGGAAGCGGTTAGATACAACCTTGTTGACGAGACCGGCGGACTGCATGATGCTATTGCCCATATAAAAAGTATTATCGGTGCCAAAGAAGTACGGATTAGTTTCGAACCCCGTCAACCTTATATCGTGAGACTTCTTGCACGGTGGCGCACGGATGCAAACTTATGCCGGCGTTAGAATACCCTGCCTGCCCCGGGGTTGAGGTATTCACCCGGACACTCGCTTCCCTGGCTGCCGGAGGGTCCGAAACACCTGGGTTTACGACCCCCCTGGAGATTGCCCGTGCCTGCCTTGCGGTTCACGGGCAGCTGCTTTTCCTTGATCCGCTTCTGCTGCGGTTCACCTCCGGCTTTGAAGGTGCTCCCCGGCCTTAAAGCCCTCCAAAAAGGTGAAAAATTCTCCTCAAACCGGTTTCTGTGTGGTCAAATGTATGGTCAAAATGAAAAACCACCTACCGGGTAATTCCAGTAAGTGGTTTATTTTCAGTGTAGCGAGAGCGAGACTTGAACTCGCGACCTCATGATTATGAATCATGCGCTCTAACCACCTGAGCTACCTCGCCGTAATTAATGCTCCTGAGTGTTTTTCTGCCTGCATATACGTTCCCTGATAAATCACGTTTTTATAATGCGGGCTGCAAATATAATAACTTTTTTATTTCATTTTAAGTATTTTTAAATTTTTTCAAGCATACAAATGTGTTGTAAAACCATAATAAATGAACATATTTAACACCTGGAATAAAAGAAAGCATTTTTAAAACTAGAAATTTAACCAGCTCTGTTTTGAACCTTTTGTTTTGGTTTTTTTTAATTCCATAAATTTTCTATATTGCAGTACGTCCTGATGCTGTTTTTTTGATACATATCCCGGATCATTTAGCAGGTTAATTTTGTTCCAACGGTTACCCTGGTAATGTATGTAAAAGCGTAAATGGAGTTACCATAATTCTTAACAAGGGATTATTAAATATGATTAACCATGATGAAAAATAAGTTAAAACTTGAATACACAATCAATTCCTCACCCAGTGTTTTATACAAGCAACTGAGCACGCCATCAGGATTATCTGAATGGTTTGCCGACGATGTAAACCTTAAGGGCAATATCTTCACTTTTATTTGGGACGGTACCGGTGAGCGGGCAGAGATGATTTCAAAGAAAGATAACGCGTTCATACGTTTCCGCTGGGTGGATGCAGGTGATAAGGAAGAATTTTTTGAATTCAAGATCAACAGACAGGAGCTGACCGGTGATGTAGCCCTTGAAATCACCGATTTTGCCGATGAAGATGATGCCGATGATGCCCGTGATCTCTGGGACTCCCAGATAGCCAGATTAAAGCACACCATGGGGCTTTAAAAGATTACTCCCGGATGTCTTCCCTAAACAGCTTATTTTTGCAGTTTCAACATAAAAGTGCCAAACCTGCGTTATATTTTCCGGAGAGTTTCTGTAATAAATGATTCTGTGCCAGATTTCCCTGGCATAGCCTGGAAATGAACCTGATGCCGAATTACAGGTTTTTATGTGCCGGCATATTTATCTGATTAAATTAAACAGGATCTTTTACATGAAGAAACTGCATTTATTTGTTATAAAAACTTATACGGGTCCGCTTATTTCCACATTCTTTGTGGTTGTTTTTATATTGCTCATGCAGTTTTTGTGGAAATATATCGACGACCTGATAGGTAAAGGATTGGAATTCGCCGTGATAGCAGAATTGCTGTTATATACCTCTGCAGGGCTTGTTCCTCTTGCACTTCCCCTGGCTGTATTATTATCATCGCTAATGACCTTTGGTAACATGGGGGAGAACTTCGAGCTGACCGCCCTTAAATCAGCCGGTATATCACTGCAGAGGATAATGAGCCCGCTTATTATCCTGACAATAATAATAAGCATTGGCGCCTTTTATTTTTCCAATAATGTATTGCCCTTCACCAATCTGAAAATGCGCTCGTTACTTTATGATGTGCAGCAGCAAAGGCCTGAAATGCAGATCAGGGAAGGTGTATTTTATAATGGCATTGATAATTACAGCATTAAGATAGCCGGCAGGAACTATCGTACAAATATGATGTACGATATCAAGATATATGACCATACTCAGCGAAGAGGTAATTTAAAGGTGACTATTGCTGACTCCGGCTATATGAGGATTACCGAAGATAAGGCATTCCTTGTCACCACTCTTTACAGCGGGTATAATTACGAAGAGATGGAAGAAAGGGCCCGGCAGCAGAGAGACAGATCCTTTCCACACCGGAGCGATGTTTTCGATAAGCAAACAATGCATATTGAGTTATCCGGATTTGACCTGCAAAGGACCGACGAGGAGGCATTCAGGCACAATTCACAGATGATGAACATCAGTCAGCTTGACTCTACTACTGATTCCCTTGGACTGGCACTTAAAAAGGAGGTTAATGAGCATACTGAAAAAATAATAAGTTCATCGTTTTTTCGAAAAGATAATTTTACTGTATTAAAAGATACTGTTCTGCATGTCGAGAGAAAGCCTGCCGATATATGGGCCCTGGAACAGAGCCTTACCCACGAGGAGAGGAGGAGGGCCCTGGATCAGGCCACAATTGATGCTAGGATGATAAGAAACCAGATAATATCCACTAAAACCAATTTTGACTGGCAAAACAAGAGGATCCGCAGATATGAAATGGAGTGGCACCGGAAATTCACATTATCCTTTGCATGCTTTATTTTCTTTTTTATCGGAGCCCCCCTTGGTGCGATCATTAGAAAAGGCGGACTTGGAATGCCCGTGGTAATATCGGTTTTATTCTTTGTACTGTATTATGTAATTGATATATCAGCCCAGAAATTTGTAAAGGAACTTGTTATACCTGCTTTCCCCGGAATGTGGATATCCAGCATCATTCTGCTTCCTGCAGGGATATTTCTCACCTATAAAGCGACCACTGATTCGGTGATTATGAATACTGATACATATCTTAATTTTTTCAGGAAAATATATATTTCCGTGAATAAATTAATAAGACAGGTTTTGCCGAAGTCCCGCTCTGCGATATGAGAATTCTGCTGATTTGTAATAAATTTCCTTACCCGCCAAGGGACGGTGGATCCCTGGCATCCTACAATATGGCCAGAGGGCTTGTCGAAGCAGGCAACAGGGTTGACCTCCTGGCCATGAATACAAGTAAACATTATTCTCCTGGGGGTGTTTTAAATATTGATATCGAAGGTTTAAATAAAGTCAGGGATGTATTTATAGATAATTCAGTAAGTTATCCTGGACTTTTTTTTAATCTTTTGTTCTCATCCACACCATACAATGCCGGTCGTATTATCCACAAAACTTTTAAAAAAGTACTTGCTGACATGCTGAGGGAGAATGAGTATGATATAATTCAGATGGAAGGCCTGTACCTGGCTTCCTACTTAAAGGAAATACGGGAAAATACAAAAGCAAAGATTGTTTACAGGGCTCACAATATTGAGCATGAAATATGGAATAGTTACTGCAGGAATACAAAAGCAATATCCGAAAAATTTTATCTTGGTCACCAGAACAAAAAAATCAAAAACTTTGAGCAGGAATTTGTCAACAGGTATGATCTGCTTGCCACTGTTTCAAAAGCCGATCTTGAAAAGTTAAATTCCATGGGCAATGAAAAGCCTGCCATAGTGGCACCTTTTGGTATGTACCCTGATGAGTTTATTATGGCAAAGAGCAGTTCTGTCGGCGATAGTTTTCATCTGCAGTATATCGGTGCGCTGGACTGGTTGCCCAACGTTGAATCGCTCAACTGGTTTATTGACAATGTCTGGGTTAAAGTGAAAAAGAAGTATCCCGGACTAAGGTTCAGTGTGGCGGGAAGAAATCCCAAAGGAAGGTTTGCTAAAAAAATGGTCAGAAAAGGTATCGACTATTTTGGTGAGGTAGCAAGTTCAAGGAAGTATCTTTCCGAAAATGGCGTAGTTGTCGTTCCATTGTTTTCAGGCAGCGGCATCAGGGTCAAGATCATCGAGGCTTTATTTATGAAAAAACCAGTAATAGCCACAACATTTGCTGTTTCAGGAATACCTGTTGAAGACGGGGTAAATATCCTTATTGCCGATAATGAGAATGCATTTCTGGATTGCATTGGAAAATTAGTTACTGATCAGGATTATGCGGCCGGCATGGGTGCCAGGGCAGGGGAATTATCAGCCCGGTATTTTGACAACAGAACTATTACTGATGAGCTTACAGCTTTCTATAAAATCCATTCTGTATGACAGAAATGCTTTTTTTCTGGCTTCCGGCCGCGGTAATGATTTATGCGTATTTGTTATATCCCGCACTGCTTCGTATTATTGCAGCACGAAAGCAGCCAAACAAAATAATTTACGATGCCGGTGAACTGCCTTATGTAACTGTTATAATGGCCGTTCATAATGAACAGGATGTAATTAAGGAAAAGATCAGCAGCATAACATGGAATAATTACCCCGCCAGGAAGCTCAGAATACTCGTTGGATCGGATGCCTCCACGGATAAAACAAATATAATCCTCGGGGAGCTGGCGGGTTCCGGCATTCCTCTCAGCTGTTTGTTTTTTGAAAAACGCAGGGGTAAATCATCAATCATCAATGAACTTGCCAGATTGTCGGGTGATGAAATACTTATTATTACTGATGCAAATGTGATAATGAAAAAAGATGCAGTATATCATCTTGTCAAGCATTTCAGGAATAGTGAGATCGGTTTGGTAGACTCAAATATGATGCACAAGGGAATAAAGAATTATGGGATTTCCGTTCCCGAGAACGCCTATATTTCAAGGGAAATCAGAATTAAATATGATGAAAGTCTTCTCTGGGGAACCATGATGGGGCCTTTTGGAGGATGCTACGCTATCAGGAAAAAGTTATATTGCAATGTTCCCGATTTGTTCCTGGTCGATGATTTCTTTATTAACATGAAGGTTATTACTTCAGGTCATAAGGCTATAATTGAGCCTGATGCTCATGTAGTTGAGGATGTATCAAACAACCTGGCCGAGGAATTCAGACGCAAGGTCAGAATTGCAGCGGGGAATTTCCAGAACCTGCGTTATTTCTCCAGGTGCATTTTCTCAGGCATTCCGGGGCTGTCTGTTAGTTTCTTGTCTCATAAAATATTGCGATGGCTGGGACCCATATTTCTTGTTTCAATTTTTTTAAGCAGTATCTGGCTTAGCAGGGAAAATATTTTTTTTAAATATGCATTGACATTACAGGTTTCTTTACTGTTGGTGCCAATAATCGATTATTTATTAGGGAAAATCAAAATTCATATTATAATTTTGCGTTTTATAACACATTTTATAAGCATGAACCTTGCATTGATGGTAGGGTTTATCAAATTTTTGAAAGGAGTAAAAACAAATGTATGGCAACCAACAAGAAGGAATCAGTAGAAAACTGAATTCCATTGATGAAGCAATTGAAGATATAAAGGAAGGGAAAATTGTCATCGTAGTTGATGATGAAGACCGTGAGAATGAAGGTGATTTTGTTGCCGCAGCTGAACTAACAACTCCTGATGTGGTCAATTTCATGGCAACCCATGGCCGCGGACTGATTTGTGCCGCACTTCCCGAGGCACGCTGTAACGAGCTTGAGCTTGAACTGATGGTCGGGAAAAACACCTCGCTGCATGAGACTGCTTTTACCGTATCGGTAGACCTGATTGGAAAGGGATGCACTACTGGGATTTCAGCATCAGACAGGGCCAAGACCATTAATGCCCTTGTTAATCCTTCGACCAGCCCTGAAGATCTGGCCAGGCCGGGACATGTATTTCCTTTGAAAGCCAAGGAAAAGGGAGTACTCCGCCGTTCAGGCCACACCGAGGCGGCAGTTGACCTGTCTGCACTGGCAGGCCTTAAACCGGGGGGAGTTCTGGTGGAAATAATGAATGCCGATGGGTCAATGGCTCGTCTGCCTGAATTGTTAAGGATGGCAGAGCAGTTTGATCTGAAGATAATATCCATAGAAAAGCTTATTGCATACAGGCTCAAGCATGAAAGTATAGTTGAAAAAGGAGTCGAAGTGAAACTTCCAACCAAATACGGCGATTTTCACCTTGTCCCGTTCCGCCAGAAGTCAAATGCGATGGAACATGTGGCCATCATCAAGGGTAAATGGAAAAGAGATGATCCGGTTCTGGTCAGAGTGCACTCATCGTGTATTACTGGCGACATTTTCGGTTCCATGCGATGTGATTGCGGCAATCAGCTTCACGAATCCCTTAAAATGATACAGAAAGAAGGCAGGGGTATTGTTGTTTATCTTAACCAGGAGGGGAGGGGAATCGGACTTTTCAACAAAATGGCAGCCTACAAATTACAGGAGGAGGGTCAGGATACCATAGAGGCAAATATTAACCTTGGTTTCAATGAGGATGAACGGGATTTTGGTGTGGGAGCCAATATCCTGCACGAGCTTGGGGTTGGCAAGATCAGGCTAATTGCCAACAATCCATTCAAGCGCAAGGGGCTTGAAGGATACGGGCTTGAAATAATCGAGACAATTCATATGAAATCAAAAACCAATATGTATAATTACACCTATCTTATGACAAAACGTGATAAAATGGGGCACTTCCTTGATCTCGTAAGGCCGGAAGAATCAGAAGGTAACCCCGAGGAAGAATAGTCACGAATAACCCCTGATTTATATGACCCTACAGGGAGAGACAATTTTATTAACCTGATGACTGGACGTAAACCCGGCATAATTTTTATGGGAACTCCTCAGTTTGCTGTTCCCTCCCTGGAGATCCTGATACAGAATGATTACCCCGTAATGGCTGTCGTAACCGCGGCTGACAAGCCTTCGGGCCGGGGGCTCAAAACCAGGGAGCCGGCCGTTAAGATGGCGGCTGTTGCCAATGGAATACCTGTACTTCAGCCTGCAAACCTGAAAGATGATGCTTTCCGGGAAGAACTGCGCCGGTTCCCGGCCGACATTTTTGTAGTTGTAGCCTTCAGGATGCTTCCCGAGAAGATATGGAGCATTCCGCCTATGGGGACCGTGAATTTGCATGCTTCCCTTTTGCCTCTTTACCGGGGAGCCGCCCCAATAAACCATGCAATTATCAATGGCGAAAAAATTACCGGCGTTACAACTTTTCTGATTGAGAAGGAAATAGATACGGGTAAAATACTTTTTCAGGAAAAAACGGAGATTGCTGATAGTGATAATGCAGGCACCTTGCATGACAGGCTCATGCATATTGGTGCCGGTTTGCTGCTTAAAACCGTAGCTGCGATCGCTGATGGCACTGCGGTGCCCCTTCCCCAGGATAAGGTTCCTGCACCGGCAGATCTCCCCAGGGCGCCTAAGATACACAAAAATGACTGCCGTATTAACTGGGAGGCATCGGTTGAAAAGGTTTATAATTATGTGCGGGGTCTGAGTCCTTATCCCGCGGCATGGACTATACTGCATTCAGGAAGCAGAACTGTTAACCTGAAGATATATGAGGTTGAAAAGATTGCCCGGGTCCACTACCCTTCGCCCGGTAAGGTTACGGTTCAAAAGGATAAACTCATAATCGATACCGGTGAGGGCGCCGTACTTGTCAGAAAAGTTCAGGCAGAAGGCCGAAGGGCAATGGCAGGTACTGAATTTGTCAAAGGATTCAGGCCTGATAGCGGGGCATATTGTCTGTGACAACCATTTTCCGGCAGAGTAAACCCAGTGATGTGTTTAATAATCAGGGCCTGACCTGAAATTGCTTCTTGGATCTTCACGGTAAGTCTGCCTTCGCAGAAATATGGTATCGCCGGGTGATGGTTCCCGGCCGTCTTCCAGATAATTCCGTCTCAGAAGCCTGTTAAGCCTGACGCCGTACTGCTGCGATATCTGATGCATTGTCTCACCTTCATTTACTATGTGTATTTCTGATCCCCTTTCTGCTCTTACTCTCTTGGGCTGCAGGTAAAGTACATCTCCCGGACTTATTGCCCTGTAGGGAAGGTCATTGTACTGTGCTATTTCCCACCTCATCAGTTCCATCTCCCTGGTGACACTCTCGTATGTATCTCCTTCTTCAGCAATGATAAATCTTATTCTGTTGCGCCGTAATATTTGCCTGCCTGTGACCAATGAAACGGGGCTGGACGGCTCTTCGCTGCTCACCCTGGTGCTGCTGCGCGGGGAAGGTAAAGGAGTGCCTGAATCAAGCCTGTAAAGTTCGTTGTCTTCTATTATCCTTATCAATTTACGGTCATAATTCGGATCGGTTGCATATCCAGCTAACCGGAGCCCTCTTGCCCAGGCCTTGTAATCATAGGGGTCCAGATTAAACAGGCCGGCATATCTGGGCCGTCCGGTAAGAAAGTCACTATGATCAAGGAATGATTCTTCCGGCCTGTTATACCGCCTGAAACATTCGTTCCGGTGGTCATCATCATGATATACCCTTCTTCCCGTCCAGTCGTGGCATTTTATCCCGAAGTGGTTATTTGACTTACTTGCAAGCAGGCTGTTTCCGTCGGCTGATTCAAGGATAGCCTGAGCCATCTTTATACTTGCAGGTATACCGGTACGCCTCATTTCCCTGATCGCTATATCGCTGTATCTGGCAATGTATTCTGATCGTGTGTTGCTGACAGCTGGAGCTGTATACCGTGTGGTTTTACATGCAGAAAATACAAGCAGAAAGAACAGAAGGGAAAGGCAGATCTTCTTCATAAAAAATATTTTTGCAGATATTCAGGGTAAAAATAAATTAATTCCCCGGTATCATGCAAAGATAAAATATTATTGATTTTTCCCCAGCGATAGTGAAATATATTAAAAGTTTGCAGCGTTTCTCCCGGCTTGAATTTACTTTTTCCCCCATTCTTTAAGCTGGCACATGCAGGAACCTGTGAGACGTGCCTTAATATTAATCTTAACCGGTAGTCCGTCTCTTTCCCATTCGGTAATTCCGCCTGCCATATTTGCTATATTTTCAAACCCCTTGCCCTTTAAAAACAATACAGCCTCTTTGCTATGGATACCGGCGGAATCAGCAAAAATAAAGAATTCATCATCAGGGAGGTCCTTATATTCAGTTTCAATATTGCCGGCCGGCAAAAAGAGAACTTTATCCACATCGAATGATTTAAAGTCACGAAGATAACTATCCCTCACATCAACGAGGATAACACCTTTTTTACATAGTTCATATGTCTCCTCAGGCGACAAATGTAAAACCCCGTCTATCATAAAACCTTTATCTTTGAACAGGTCAATCATTTTAAGAGGTTCATTTTTAAAGATTGACAAATTGTTATCTATTTTTTAAAAGTACGGAAATCTGACAATACCGTTAAATTTAAATTGCCCGGTAAATCATCAATTAATTCAAAACTTTTTCCTGTTGGCAAAGGCAACAAGTGAAAGCATGACTGGTACCTCAACCAAAACCCCTACCACCGTGACCAGCGCAGCGGGTGATTGCAGTCCGAACAGGGCAATAGCAACGGCAACTGCCAGTTCAAAGAAATTACTTGCACCTATCATTGCTGCGGGTGCACAAACAGCATGCGGAAGCTTCAGTTTTTTTCCGCCGTACCAGGCAATAAAGAAGATAAAGTAAGTCTGTATCACCAGGGGCACGGCAGCGAGCAATATAATCAGCGGATTGCTCAGGATATTCTGTCCCTGAAATGCAAACAATAAAACAAGAGTTATTAACAGGGCTATAATGCTTACAGGCTTTAACCTTGGAAGGAATTCCTTCTTAAACCATTCTTCTCCCTTTGACTTCATAAGAATCTGCTGTGTGATAACCCCGGCAACAAGGGGAACAACCACGAAGATAACTACACTGGCAACCAGTGTGCCATAGGGTATTGTTACATCTGTTATTCCGAGTAACAATCCCACTATAGGAATAAATGCAACAAGGATTATCAAATCGTTTACAGAGACCTGTACAAGGGTGTAATTCGGGTCTCCATCGGACAGGTAGGACCATACAAATACCATGGCAGTGCAGGGGGCGGCACCCAGAATAATAGCACCTGCAATATATTCACCGGCCAGGGCAGGATCAATCCAGGCGGCATAGATTTTTGTGAAAAAAAGCCATGCAAAAAATGCCATGGTAAATGGCTTGATAAGCCAGTTTATAGCTACAGTCCAGACTATTCCACGGGGCTTCTTACGGATTTGCTTTATACTGGTAAAATCTATCTGAAGCATCATGGGGTAAATCATCAGCCAGATGAGAATAGCTACCGGTATATTTACCCTTGCTATCTCCAGGCTGCTTATTATTTTGATGCTGTCGCCGGCCAGATGACCGATAAGGATGCCGGCAAGGATTCCGAGACCAACCCAAACAGTTAAATATTTATCGAAAAAGCTAATTGTTTTCTTTTGTACCATCTGAACAATTAATTATGATTAGCGAATTATGATTTTTAAAACAAGTGGTCATGGCACCGTATGTTACCGGGGATATTGCTATGATCTAAGCTGATTTATTAGCTGTTATTCAATGTGTTATCTTGATAAAGGAACAAATAGAACATTGGAATCGGAATGCCTGGCTACCTGGTGACTGACGCTTCCCAGGAAAATTTCGGAAATATACCCGCGCCCCTGGCTGCCCATCACTGTCAGGCACGCTTCCTTTTCCTTTATATAGTTTAAAATCACTTGCTTGGGTTTACCGTATTCGATTGCTATCTCAATATCAGTTTCAGGGTGGGCTTCATTGAATGATTTTTTCAGGCGTTCAAGCCGTTCACCGTCAATCCTGTTGAATTCTTCAAGCTTATCCTTCAGGTACTTTCCGATCTTAACCTCATCCTGCACATGCATAAGGATTAATTTTGGAAAAGACACATTCCTGCCTTTGAGCCATTGAAAAGCTGCTTCTGCAGTATCTGAAAAATCGGTGGGAAAGAGGATGCTGCCTGTTAGTTTATTACAAGAAATCTTGTGGGTTTTTCCGTCTTTTGTTTCAATAGTTTTCATGGCCATAAGAAGCAGCGGATGGGTGATATTTTGAATAAGCTCAGACGCGGTGCTTCCGATAAGTGCCTTTGTAAGGGAAATCCCATGGCTGCCGATTATTATCAAAGCCGCATCATTTTCCTTTGCAAGGCTCTGCAGTTCATCTTTAGGCAGGTGTTTCATTACCTTTGTATCAACCTCAAAACCCTCTTCCTGGAGTTTCTTTTTCTGCATTTCAAGTTTCTCCTCCACCCCCTGCTTCAGCATTTCTTCAAAAGCCTGGATGTATTTTAAACCCAGTGCATGCACGAGTGTTATTCTATTTATTCCCAGCTTTTTATATTCTGATGCACATTCAATCAGCTTGTCCGATGCCGGCGACAGATCGGTTCCGAATATTGCATGTGTGTTCATAACATTTTTTTATTTGCGCAAGTCCTTGATACAAATTGGTTCAACCCGGTTTTTCAGCATAAACCGTGATACTGTGAATACCTGCCTCTGATTTCTTGAATTCAGCAAGTTCTTTTTTATCAATATATTGAAGGAAAACCTCATCGGGTATGGTAATAGCCTTTACCTTCTGTAATTTGATGTTTACAAGTCCGGCTCCTTCCATTAATTTTAAATATTCATCAAGCCTTACTGCTCCTGAAATACATCCGGCATACAGTTCGGCGGCCTGCTGGAGTTTCTCAGGCAATTGCCCTTTTAAAACCACATCTGACACGGACAGATGGGCTCCCGGTTTCAATACCCTGAGAATTTCACTAAAAGTTTTTTCCTTGTCAGGTACAAGATTTAATACGCAGTTGCTGACTATCACGTCGGCGGTATTATCTGCCAGTGGCATATTTTCGATGTCACCCAGCAGAAATTCTACATTTTCATAACCAAGTCCGGCTGCATTTTCACGTGCTTTTTTGATCATTGATTCAGTCATGTCAAGACCAATAACACGGCCCCTATGCCCGACCAGGGCATGCGCTACAAAACAATCATTTCCTGCACCGGAGCCAAGATCCAGAACTGTATCGCCCTCTTTGATCCTGGCAAATTCTGTGGGAATACCGCAGCCTAACCCCATATCCGCATCGGGATTATATCCTTCAAGCGTATCATAGTTTTCGCTGAAAATGGAATAATCAACCCCTGAACAGCAACCTGATGCAGTACAACAGCCTCCGGTCTCCAATTGGACTTTTGATTGCAGGGCAATCTGGCCGTATTTTTCCTTTACTAATTTTTTTAAATCTTCCGGATCCATTTTTATTTGAATAAAGTATAGTTATCAAGCTTAAATTCAATCATTTTACTAAGGCATGGCATTCATCTGGAGCAGATGCGGGTTTCATTCTATAATCGAGGTTCAATTTCTTCTTTATACAGTTTGTAAAAGCCTTCATTTATCTCATCCCTGACACGGATAAATTCACTGTGAATAAATTCTTCAGTTCCGGTAACATGGGAGGGGTCGTCAAATCCCATATGGAGACGTTTCTTTACATTACCCGTAAACACAGGGCAATTTTCGTTAGCACCTCCACAAACGGTAATCACATAGTCCCATTCCTCTCCCATATATTTTTCAACAGAATCGGATGTATGATGACTTATATCTATGCCAGCATCTTTCATCACTTCAACTGCTTTTTCATTAAGCCGGCCTGAAGCTTCCGTTCCGGCAGAGAATACATGCAGTCTGTTATCGAATGATTCCATAAATCCGTGTGCCATCTGGCTGCGGCATGAATTCCCGGTGCAAAGGATAAGTATTTTCATGTGTTTGTATTTATTAAAAACCCTGGCATGATTCATTCCGATATATAGAATTGATCAGCAGCAATCATTTTCGGTTTTAATCATTCCCGGGTCAGTCTTTATTTCCTTTACAAACGAGTTGAGCGTTTTCTCAAGCCAGTCGACCTTCGCCGGATTAAGACAGTAGTTGGTTTTAACCCCGTCAACGGTTCCTGAGATAAGACCAACTTTTTTGAGTTCGTTCAGATGCTGGTTCACTGTTGTCCTGCTAAGGGGCAACTCATCGGATATATCACCGCTGATGCACGTCTTTATTTGTGCAAGATATCTTAGTACAGCCAGCCGCGCCGGGTGTCCAAGTGCCTTGAACAATGCGGCATTTGTCTGAAGATCTTTTTCGAACAATGAAACTTTGGTTGCAGCCATATTATCATCATCATTAATCCGTTTGTCGTGACGCAAATATACGTTATTTTTTTAAAACGACGTAATAATACGTCAATTTTCTATAAAGACGACAATACTGTTTTATTAAGGCAGGCAGGGTTAATCAATATGCTTTTCTGAGCATGTCGGCATATCTGTCAGGCAAAATACTATCTTCAATGGCTTTGGCGGCTTTTTCGATGTCATAGCCGGCATATTTGAACCCGGGATTCGGACGTCCCTCTCCATTCCCTGTAATATAGGTTCCGCAGGACTTGCGGCATCTTCCGCATAAAATACATGCTGAGTTATTGTCTACCGTAGCAGGGTACAGATCAACACCGCAGTTTTTATAATTCTGATTGTACTGGTAATTCTTATGAATACAGGATTTGTCCCTGCAACTGTCACATACCTCCTTGCTGCCGATGCGCCATCCAATTGGCGAAAATCTTGAATAGAGCCCGAGGTTATATCCAACCGGACAAACGTACCTGCAGAAAGTGTTCTTTTCATAAATCAGGCCGATGATTATCGACACCACAACAATCCCGAGCATGTATATTGCCATGTAAAACGGATCCCGGTGTATGGCCAGAAATTGTGCCGGAATTGCCCTGCAAAAAATTTGTTCTTTCCCGGGCTGCTTGAGTGGAATAATTTTCTTCCAGGATGGTTAAAACTTTAGCTGTATTATAGTTAGTGGTATAATTTTTGTCAATAATAGTTAAGAAAACGGTGCAAATTATTTTTTCTAACCCTAATTCCCTGGGAATAATGAGAGCAAAGGTAAGAATGATTTTTGTTATCCTTATCGCGGCAGCCGTCTCAGGAACCTATATGGCTTCAGCAGATGATTCCCCTCCTGATTCCCCATATTTTGGCAAATGCCTTAATACCGCTACTTCTCTAACTTCAGCCGAAACGAAGGCAGGCCCGGCGGCAGTCCACCGTCGGCACGATTCTCCGGAAGACACCATCTGGTTTGATGATTTTCTTGTCGTGGGCAGCGACACCCTTTCATGGGAGCAGGCTTACGGATGGGAGTTTGCATGGCAGGAGTATAATGTTACGCCGGAAGACACCATCTGGTTTGATGATTTTCTTGTCGTGGGCAGCGACACCCTTTCATGGGAGCAGGCTTACGGATGGGTGTTTGCATGGCAGGAGTATAATGTTACGCCGGAAGACACTATCTGGTTTGATGATTTTCTTGTCGTGGGCAGCGACACACTTTATTACACCCGGGATTATGCATGGAGCAGTACTGATCGCAAATTAATAATTAACATTCCCGAACCCACAGCGGACTGGTATAGCCCGGAATTATCGCTCAGGTTTTATAATTCGGGAATGCATTACGATCCCTTTTATGTCGGATTTCTTTGGCAAAACAGGAATGGCACTATTTATAGCTTCGGTAATCATTTTTTTATACCAGATATAACACCCATTGCCGACTGGATAGAAATTGCAGTTAACCACAGGAAGGAAACAGAAAGGCCCCTTTATTCCTATTATATGCCATTGCCGCCGCAGGGGCCTTACACTTCGGAAGGCCTCGTTCAAAGGCGTCGGGCCGGATCGGAAAATGATAAATCGTTGATTTCCATTTTACGGTCTTTGCTTTTACCGGAGAGCGACCAATAATACCTTCAGGTGCCCTGGCCCTGAAAGAACCCAATGAGATTATCTTGACCTTCAGCAGTTCGGATATCCTCGGAAAAGGAGTGATCGGTTAGTAGGATAGGCTCAGAGTATACAATTTGTAATGCAGTGATAGGTGCAGGCAGACCGTAGGACGGAATACTGCCGCGCAGGGCTGTCAGATTTCAGTTAATATTTTTTTGAAGGTATTATTGGGTATAATTCCATGCTTATCTGAGCGGAACTCTTTTTTCAGGCCGTCCACAAAATACATGTCAATATCACCCATATTCCGGACTTCAACTTTGCCCCTGTAGCTGCAGTCGAAAAACTCGCATACGTGTTTATAGGTGCTTCCGGAGATGTTTATTTTATTGACCTCGCCGCAGCTTTCCATCCTGCTTGCTGTATTTACGGCATCACCCCAGATGTCATATGCCATTTTACTTTTACCGATCACGCCGGCTATTACTTCTCCGGTGTGTATGCCTAATCTGATTTCCCATTTTGGCTGATTGTTGTTTTGCTTGATTATGTTTGCCTGAGTTACGAACTTCTGGATTTCAAGAGCTGCCAGTACAGTATCTATGGGGTTACTCTTATTTCGGATCGGAAGGCCGCCCGCACACATGTAGGCATCACCGATGGTCTTGATTTTCTCTATATAATGAGTTTTGGCGATAGAATCAAAATTTTCAAAGTACATGCTGAGTTCCTTAATAAGGTCATGAATGCTCAATTGTTCTGATAATTTTGAAAATCCGGCAAAATCCGTAAACATAATTGAAACGAGCTTGTAATGTTTTGGCGTTGCATATCCTTTTACCTTTAGCTGTTCTGCTATTTTATATGGGAAAATATTATTCAGAAGATCGTCTGCCAGTAATTTTTGCTCTTCAGCCAGCTTTTTTTGCCTGTTAACCTCTTTTTGCTGTTCTTCAAGCTTTTTATTGATCTGTTCAAGATTTATGGTAAGGCCCCGGAGGTCTTGATTTTGCTCAATCAGTTTTTCCTGTGCAAGTTTGAGTGAAGTAATGTCTGTTTCAACAGCTATGAAATTTGTTATTTCACCCTCATTATCCAGTACAGGGGTAAGTGAGGTCTGTATCCATTTTCTGGCGCCTGACCTGGTTATCCAGAAATTTTCATAGACAACCCACCTGCGGTATTTTTTACATTTTGTTACTGCATCTGAAAATTTTGGTGAGGCATCCTGGATTTTTTCCCCATAATGGTTCTTGAAATCAGAGAGGGTGTATTCATAAAGTTTTTCAAATGCTTTATTTACCCATTCCAGTTCTCCATTGGTATTAGTAATCAATACAGAATTTTCGGTCCTGTCGGCTACAAGTGACATTTTCTTAAGGTCCATGGATTGCCGGAGATTGTTCAGGTGCAGCTTGTGCCGCTGAATAAGATATTTGATCCTTATAAGCAATTCGATCCTTTCGATGGGTTTCTTGATAAAGTCGTTTGCTCCGGCACTGATTGCCTTCTGGACCACACCCGAGAGGAAATCAGTGGCCATTAGTATGGGGATGCTGCTGAAAAGTTTTAGGCTTCTCAGCCTTTTAATGAACCTGATGCCTTCATTCAACGGATCATCAAAATTCAGAATGACTATATCCGGCAGTTCGTCCTTACCGGCATCTTTAATTTCATCAATTCTCAGTATAGTTATAACAACGAATTCATGAATGAATATTTCAAGGGTTTTTCGAAGAATGGTTAATGATCTGATATTATCTCCTGCAATGAAAACCTTATATTTCATTTTATTTGTCAATATTGAAATTAATTGTCAGGATCATTCCCCGGCTGCAATTTCATGAAAGTATCCCACAATATATGTCCGGTTGGATCTGCTTTTATGGTAATATGCTCTTTGCTTACCGGATGGGTAAAAGACACCTCCCTGGAATGAAGTCCGATACCACCGTTTTCAAGGGAACGGGGAAACCCGTATTTAAGATCACCCAATACCGGACTGCCGATTTTTGCAAGTTGGCAGCGTATTTGGTGATGCCTTCCAGTCTTAAGCTCAATTTCCAGCAGGGTATATTTTTTAAAAACAAATAATGTCCGGTAACTCAGAATTGCCACCTTGGAACCTTTCACCGGGTTTTCATGAATATAGGATTTATTCTGGGCAGCATTTTTTTTAAGGTTATTAATAAGGGTACCTGATTCCTCCGGTGGTCTTTGTCCGACAATTGCCCAGTAGATCTTTTTTACCTGCTGCGCCTTGAAAAGTTCATTCATGCGCGATAAACCTTTACTTGTTTTTGCAAAGATCACTACACCGGTTACAGGTCTGTCAAGTCTGTGAACCACTCCGACAAAAACATTTCCCGGTTTCTTATACTTGATCTTCAGCCACTCTTTAAGATTATCCGCAATTGAGACATCCCCGGTCTTGTCTCCCTGCACAAGTTCGGAGGCCTGCTTGTTAACCGCAATTATGTGGTTGTCTTCATAAATGACTTGCGGAGAGTACATAATACCTGCAATTCGCTTAGTATTGTTCCCTCTCGTTCGGGAATTTTTTATCCTTAACGTCATCCGTATAATTCTGAACAGCGCCCTTTATCTCCTCGTAAAGGTTATGATAACGCCTGAGAAACCGGGGTGAAAAATCCTGTATTATACCCAGCATATCATGAAGCACAAGGACTTGCCCGTCTACCTTTGCACCTGCACCTATTCCTATTATTGGTATCCTGACGGATTCCGCAACCCTTGCTGCCAGTTTTGCAGGGATTTTTTCCAGAACTATTGCAAAACACCCTGCATTTTCCAGCAAATGGGCATCATTAATTAATTTATTTGCTTCTTCCTCTTCTGTTGCCCTGACCACATAGGTCCCGTATTTGTGGATTGATTGAGGCATGAGTCCGAGATGCCCCATAACAGGTATTCCTGCCGATAAGATACGGCCTATGGATTCGAGTATTTCAGCACCCCCTTCCATTTTGACGGAATGTGCCCCTGTCTCTTTCATGATCCTTATGGCTGAACACAGCGCTTCCTTTGAATTTCCCTGGTAAGTTCCAAAAGGCATGTCAACAACTACCATTGCCCTGTTGATGGCTTTTACCACCGAAGTAGCATGATAGATCATCTGATCAAGTGTAATGGGAAGGGTAGATTCATTTCCGGCCATCACATTTGAGGCAGAATCGCCAACCAGCACAATATCTATACTTGTAGAATCGATAATTCTCGCCATAGAATAATCGTAAGCCGTTATCATGGCAATTTTATTGCCGTGAAGCTTCATTTCCTGCAACACATGTGTGGTTACCTTTTTTATTTTTGACCTTTTATTTATTGACATAAGTTATAATGATAAGTTCGGTCACGCAAACCTACATGAATTTTAAATAAATCGCAACTAGAGGGATAGCAAAATTATAGTCAGGTTTATCAGGTAGCTGCCGAACGGACAATTGAATTTCATAACAACTGCCCCTAAATCTGCCATTATGTCTTTTTGTCACATAAACATGTAAATCAAAATCGCACCGCATATGTCATTATTGCATAATGCTGTCAGTATAATTTAATGGCACAATCATTGAAAAGAGTTAAATTCAAAATAAATAATACAAAACCGAAATAATATCATGGGTAAAATAATTGGAATAGATCTGGGTACAACAAATAGCTGTGTATCTGTAATGGAAGGGAATGAACCTGTTGTTATCCCGAATAGTGAAGGAAAAAGGACCACTCCATCCATAGTTGCATTTATTGACAATGGAGAGAGGAAGGTTGGCGATCCTGCAAAAAGGCAGGCAATCACGAACCCGCATAACACTGTATCTTCCATTAAGCGGATAATGGGGGAGCCCTTTGAAAAAATTTCCACGGAAGTTGGACGGGTATCATACAAAATTATTAAGGGGGAAAACAATACGCCAAGGGTTGTTATAGGCGACCGGAAATATTCCCCCCAGGAGATATCAGCTATGGTTCTTCAAAAGATGAAGAAAACGGCAGAAGATTACCTCGGTCAAGAGGTAAAAGAGGCAGTCATAACGGTACCTGCCTATTTTAGTGATTCCCAAAGGCAGGCTACCAAGGAAGCCGGGGAGATTGCAGGTCTTACCGTCAAGCGTATTATTAATGAGCCTACTGCTGCTGCCCTGGCATACGGACTTGACAAGAAGTCACAGGATCTTAAAATTGCTGTATATGATCTGGGTGGCGGAACATTTGATATTTCAATACTTGAGCTTGGTGATGGTGTATTTGAAGTAAAATCAACACACGGGGATACTCATC
This sequence comes from Bacteroidales bacterium, assembly GCA_007135095.1. GTDB lineage: Bacteria > Bacteroidota > Bacteroidia > Bacteroidales > PUMT01 > PXAP01. The sequence goes on from SLJO01000221.1 coordinate 23,040, forward strand.
TTGGAGGTGATGATTTTGACCAGGTTATAATCGACTGGCTCGCGGAAGAGTTTAAAAAAGACGAGGGTGTGGATCTGAAAAAGGATCCGATGGCGTTGCAGCGACTCAAAGAAGCTGCAGAGAAAGCCAAAATAGAACTTTCCAGTTCATCCAGCACAGAGATAAACCTTCCTTACATAATGCCCATTGATGGTATTCCCAAGCATCTTGTCAAAACCCTTTCAAGAGCACATTTTGAAAAACTTGGCGATCAGCTGATACAGGCCACAATTGAACCCTGTAAAAAGGCCCTTAAGGACAGTGGTTTGTCTGCTTCAGAGATTAATGAGGTAATTCTCGTAGGAGGGTCAACCCGTATCCCTGCCATACAAAAGGTTGTAGAGCAGTTCTTCGGAAGAACCCCTTCAAAGGGAGTTAATCCTGATGAGGTTGTGGCTATCGGTGCTGCAATTCAGGGTGGGGTGCTTACCGGAGAGGTAAAGGATGTCCTTCTTTTGGATGTAACCCCGCTGTCCCTCGGTATTGAAACAATGGGGGGAGTAATGACCAAACTTATCGAATCCAATACCACCATACCTACCAAGAAGACTGAGACCTTCACCACCGCTGCTGATAACCAGCCATCAGTGGAGATTCATGTGCTTCAGGGTGAGCGTCCGGTAGCATCAGGTAACAAGACTATTGGAAGGTTCCATCTTGACGGGATTCCACCTGCTCCCAGGGGGGTGCCACAGATTGAAGTTACTTTTGATATCGATGCAAACGGGATACTTAATGTCTCGGCGAAAGACAAGGGTACCAACAAACAGCAAAGTATCAGGATTGAAGCTTCCTCCGGGTTGAACGAAGAAGAAATTAAGCGCATGCGTGAAGAAGCGAAGGTCCATGAAGAAGAGGACAGGATAATCAAGGAAAAGACAGATAAGATGAACGCTGCCGACAGCCTGATTTTCCAGACCGAGAAACAGCTAAAGGAATTTGGGGACAAGCTGCCCGCAGACAAAAAAGCCCCAATTGAGGAAGCACTTGGCAAACTTAAGGAAGCCCATAAAAATCAAGACCTGGAGGCTATTGATAAGGCAACCGCCGATCTGAATGCTTTCTGGCAAACTGCTTCAGAGGAAATGTATAAGGCCAGCCAGGCTCAGTCAGAAGCGCAGCCCGGTAAGGAACAGGCCACTGCTGATGACGCTTCAAAGTCTGGAAAGAAGGGTGATAAGGATGATGATGTAACCGATGTTGATTTTGAAGAGGTTAAATAAAAGGTAATTCAAAAAGATCATATTGAAAAAGCCGTACCCTTGTGGTATGGCTTTTTGCAATATGCCTGGTTTACCTGGCCGGATAACATGAATATGGTTTAAGTTTAAAATTCTCGCTTTATTGTAAAAAAATCAGATGTTGATTATCTATTTTTGAGGAAACTATCAGAATAATGAAGCCAGCCATTTTCAACCACGTGATAATATACTGTTTATATCTGGGTGTTTTTTTACCTGGCACAATATCGCCCCTTAATTCCCGGGAACTTCAGGATAAAAGGAATTATACCGACGAAAACGGGCAGAGGCAGGGAATATGGGAACGGAAATACCCTGACGGCACTTTACAGTACCGGGGTTATTTCAGGAATAACCATCCTGTGGGGGAGCTCATAAGGTATTTCCCAAACGGCAACAAAATGGCTGTCATGAATTTCTGTGATTCCGGGATAAAAGCAAAAGCCACGCTTTTATACCAGGACGGCACGCTTGCTGCAGAAGGTAATTATGTAAATGAGAAAAAGGACAGTATCTGGAGGTACTACTCCTATTATGATAATCGTCTTGCCAGTATTGAAACCTGGCAGAATGGAACAAAGCATGGTATCTCCTCTGTGTTTTATAATAACGGAAATGTATCAGAGTCAGTCTGGTATAAAAATGATGCAAGGAATGGTCCATGGAGGCAGTATTATGAAAACGGCAGTATAAGAATGGAGACGGTATTCGATGACGATCAGAGGAACGGAGTGTTTCAGTTCTATTCTCCTTCCGGCAGGCTTGAGATAAGCGGACAATACCTCAATAATCAGATGCAGGGTGAATGGACTTATTTTGATGAATTCGGGCAGATAACATCAGTGATCACTTATATTGATGGCACACCGGAGAATGAGGATGACCTGATAGATAAAGAACAGGATGTCTTCAGAAGAATCGAGGAAATGCGGGGGCGCATTCCCGAGCCTGATGAATCGGAATTATTTTATCCAGGTGGGCGCTAAAAAGAGGTGAATCACCCGCCTGGCACCTCAGGGAAACCTTAATTTTTCTTAATCTTCTTCTCCCTGTTGTATCCGCCTGTTTGTTTTCCTTTCCGGTAGGGTTTGTTTGGTCCCGTGCTTTTTGAAGCAACATATTCCGGTCCCTGGCCAATATGGGGTGGGAGTGGAAGTTTGTGGATCTCACTGCCAATAAGGGTTTCAATATTCATAAAACTTCTCACATCCCTGCTGTTGATAAAAGTGAGGGCAACGCCAGTGAGTTCCGCCCTTGCCGTTCGCCCTACACGATGAACATAGTCTTCGGCATCAGAGGGCACATCATAATTTATTACAAGATCAATGCTGTCAATATCTATGCCTCTTGAAACTATGTCGGTAGCAACAAGTATTTGAAACTTCCTGTTTTTAAAGTCGTTCAGGACGGTAACACGTTCGTGCTGCTCAAGGTCGGAATGAATGGCACCACATGAAAAGCCGTCTGCCTTGAGTTGTTTATAAAGCAGCTTTACATTTAATTTTGTTGCTGAGAACAAGAGGATACTTTTGAGTTCGGGCTTATCCCTCAGCAAATCAATGATCAGGGCTGGTTTTTGATCATCGTGAACCAGGTAGGCTCCCTGCAGTACACCCTCTGCCGGCCTGGCCAGTGATATATTCACCTCTTCCGGATCTATTAATATTTTTTTGGCCAGCTGCCTTATTTTTGGGGGCATAGTCGCAGAGAACATCAGGGTCTGACGTTTTTTGGGAAGGTTGGTGATGATTTTAACAATATCATCGTAAAAACCCATGTCAAGCATACGGTCTGCTTCATCAAGCACCAGGGTTTGCAGGCTGTCTGCCTTAAGGTAATCCAGATTGATAAGCGAAATTAGTCTGCCCGGTGTGGCTATTATTATATTGACCCCGGAGGCAATCGCAGATTTTTGCTGGTCCCATACATCTCCGGCACCACCTCCGAAAACAGCAACCGAACTGACAGGAACAAAATAGGTGAAGCCCTGTAATTGCTGGTCGATTTGCATGGCCAGCTCCCTGGTGGGAACTATTACAAGCAGTTTGGTGCCCTCAAAATCATTGTTTTTCACGATCCTTTGAAGTACCGGAAGAAGAAAAGCTGCTGTTTTCCCTGTGCCGGTCTGTGCACAGGCTATCAGATCTTTGTTCTCAAGTATTATCGGAATTGTTTTAACCTGAACAGGAGTCGGCTTAGTAAAGCCCATGGCATCAATACTTTCTTCAATTGATGGATGGAATTGGAAATCTTTAAAACTTATCATTTATAATTTAAAATATTTGGTTTTTATCTGGCCGGTTGGCATAATTCATTTATACCGTGGATTAATAATAAAGAAATTCAGAACAATTATTATTCCAGAATTTACAGGCAGTATGGTTTTTGTCAGGTATTTAAAAAACGCAAATATACGAAACATAATCAAAACAACCTTTAATCCCGATCAATGAGATTGCCCGGGGGTGCTTATTTTTCACTGTGAACCAGCTTATACGGGTAATCTGCGGCCTAAAAGGGAGGGGGCTCATTGTCAAAATCCACGTTGCCGCCTTTATTGAAACCCCTGGTAAATTCATTTGCGTCATTCATTTTTGATCCGAGGGTAATAGACAGGTCGTCTTCGCCAAAGGGCTGCAGTTCGTCTTCCAGCTCAGTGAAACTGGCTGAGTCAGACTGGAATTTGAGTTTAACGTTGCCTGTTCGTCCATTTCTGTGTTTTGCAATAATGATCTCAGCTATCCCTGCATTGGAGTTACCTTCCTCATCCTCATGAAAGCCGTAATATTCAGGCCTGTGAATAAACAGGACCATATCTGCATCCTGTTCAATTGCTCCTGATTCCCGCAAATCTGACAACTGTGGACGTTTTGTCCCTCCCCTGGTTTCCACTGCCCTGTTTAGCTGCGACAATGCTATGATAGGAACATTGAGTTCCTTGGCAATTGCTTTAAGTGAACGTGAGATCATGGAAACCTCCTGTTCCCGGTTCCCCCTGGTATCCGATGTTCCTGACATCAGCTGCAGGTAATCGATGATAATAATTCCTATATCATGTTGCAATTTTAGCCTCCGGCATTTAGCCCTTAGCTCGTAAATTGAAATTGCGGGTGTATCATCAATGAAAACAGGGGCATCAACAAGGTTTTTTATCTTTATCTCCAGCTGTTCCCACTCATAGTCGTGTAATTTCCCGTTCCTGATCCTTTCCGATGGAAGTTTGGTTTCACTTACTATAAGCCTGTTGACAAGCTGGACCGAGGACATCTCGAGAGAAAAAACCGCTACGGGGCAATTATGCTCAATAGCCATGTTTCTGGTCATTGAAAGGACGAATGCAGTTTTTCCCATTGAGGGGCGGGCCGCGATAATTATCAGATCAGAATTCTGCCATCCCGAGGTAATGCGGTCAATCTTGGTGAATCCGCTGGGAATCCCGCTGAGATTATCTTCTCTCTTGCCTGCTTCTTCAATCTGGTTAATTGCCTCTTTTATTAAGATATTGATCTTGAGGGTTTCCTTCTTTATGTTGCCTTCGGCGATATTAAAGAGTTCTTTTTCAGAATAATCAAGCAGGTCGTCGACGTCAGAACTTTCGTCATATGACCGGTTTTGTATCTCTGTGGAAATCCTTATAAGTTCCCGCTGGATGAATTTTTGCGCAATTATCCGTGCATGGTATTCAATATGCGCAGCTGATGAAACCCTGCTGGTTAACCGGGTTATATAGAAGGCACCGCCAACTGAGTCTAGCACCTTTGCTTTCTTCAACTCTTCGGTTACCGTTAAGATGTCTATCGGCTTCTCTTCCATTGAGAGCTTCATTATGGAAGAATAAATCTTCTGATGGGATTCTTTGTAGAAACTCTCAGGCTTAAGCAAATCAAGTATTGCGATAAGAGCATCCTTTTCAAGCATAATAGCTCCCAGGACGGTTTCTTCCAGTTCAATGGCCTGCGGGGGAACTTTCCCGTACTCAGGTGCGGGGGTCACTTCTTTGTATTTTGATCTGATGGTTTTTTCCATTTACGGTTTTTTTGCGGGCACTCAAAGTTAAAAAATAACATCACCTGCGAAAGCTAAATCACACTTTCTTTTTAAACAATATGATGTTGAAAAAAAAATATATTTGTTCAAAACAAATAATTACAAAAAGAAAGGGATATTTTAGCAATAAAAAGTATGATTAGTTTTCCGAATGCTAAAATCAACCTGGGATTACACGTAACAGGAAGAAGGCAGGACGGATACCACAATATCGAAACGGTTTTTTATCCCCTTGGCCTGTCAGATATCCTTGAGGTGACTCCCTCCCCGGATACCCGGGGTCATTATACTTTCCTGAATACCGGTATAAAAATAGAAGGTGAACCATCGGATAATTTGTGTATCAGGGCATGGAATGAACTTAATAAGATCCGGCCCCTTCCCGGGGTATCTATCCACCTGCACAAGATAATCCCTTCTGGCGCGGGACTGGGAGGGGGTTCCTCCAATGCAGTTTATGTTCTCAGGATTCTCAACGATCTGTTTCAGCTTGGTTTGAAGGTTTCCGAACTTGAAGCCATAGCCGGGGGTATTGGCAGTGACTGTCCTTTTTTTATGCATAATAAGCCGCTTTTCGCAACCGGACGCGGCGAAATTTTTGAGCCGGCAGAAATTGATCTTAAGGGGATCCGCATTGTTGTTGTGCATGCCGGCATTCATATAGACACTGCCCGGGCATACAGGGAAATAACATTAGCGGAACACACCGGATCGTTAAGAGATATTATTCATACTGATCCATACAGTTGGCAGGGTAGAGTTACCAATGATTTTGAACCGGGGGTTTTTGCCGGTTACCCGGAAATCCGTTATTTAAAGGAACAACTCCTTGACTCCGGCGCATTTTATGCATCCATGACAGGTAGCGGATCGGCCGTTTACGGGTTATTTGATTACGAAGCTGATATAAAAATCATAAAAAGGAAATTTCCAGGTTTGTTTTTATGGGATGGTATATTATAAATGCTTATAACTGGGGATTCCCTGTCAGGTAAGTTCATGGGTATATCCTATTTCAACCATAAGTGTTCCCTTGGGTGCTCTTTCTCCTTCCTTAACATTTATCGATTTTATGACCCCTTCCAGCGGACTAAGGATGATATTTTGCATTTTCATCGCCTCAAGCACCAGGAGACTGTCACCTTTTTTGACACATTGCCCCAGGGAAACATTGATCTTGAGAATTGTTCCGGGAATGAATGAATAAACCTTGTTTTTTTCAGGCTTGGCATACTGCTTCCTGGTCAGGTACTTTTTATGCAGGGTAGTCCTGTATTTGGTGCCATCAATATAGAGAGACTTACACCTTACTTTTTTATCTTCACAATTGACCTTTTTCATCATTCGAATGAATTATGGTTATCGTACTTATTGTCTTTATTTTACCCTGGCAATGTATTCGTATTCGGCTTTCACTCTTATGAATTTCACAGCAGCCTTTTTTTGCCAAAAGCGGGATACACTGCATGTTAGATCGACCGCAGGTCAAACCCCCATGGTTTGTTCATGTCTTTTTGTGCAGGCTGCCTGATAAATCCATAAAACTGCACATGGGGTTTCATCCGTTTTGATCCAATCATGTACAGGCCTGCAAAACTTTAAAATGGTGGTATCCCGTGTTTCTTCTTAGGCAGAAAAACTGATTTACTGCCCGAAACCTCAATTGAATGCAGCAAAAGCCTCCTGGTCTCTTCGGGTTCGATAACTGAATCAACATATCCGCGTGCTGCTGCCACATACGGATTGGCAAATTTTTCCTTGTATTCCTTTACCTTGAGTTTTCGCATTTTCTCGGGATCTTCTGCACTCATAATTTCTTTTCTGAAAATTATGTTTGCTGCTCCTTCGGGACCCATAACTGCAATTTCAGCAGTAGGCCAGGCAAACACAAAATCTGCCCTGAGGTGCCTTGAGCTCATGGCAATATATCCGCCACCATACGCCTTCCTGAGGATGACAGTCATCTTGGGTACGGTAGCTTCACTGTAGGCATAAAGAAGTTTGGCACCATGGCGTATAACCCCGGCATGTTCCTGATCAATTCCGGGAAGGTAACCCGGAAGGTCAACGAGTGTGATGATCGGAATATCGAAAGCATTACAGTAACGTACAAACCTTGCGGCTTTGTCGGATGAATCGACATCAAGAACGCCGGCAAGTACAAGTGGCTGGTTGGCAACAAATCCAATAGTGTCCCCGTTCATCCGTCCAAAACCTATTACTATATTGGCCGCCCAGAGCTCCTGTATCTCAAAGAAATCGGAATCGTCAACAATTGCCTTGATCACATCCCTCACGTCGTAGGGTTGCCTGGGGTCGCCGGGAACTATTTCAGATATCTTGTATTCAGGTTTTGGTTCCTTTGGCTCAAATTTCATCGCTTTCCCCATATTGTTGCGTGGTATGAAAGTGACAAGTTTTTTTATCTGGTCAAAGCATTCTGCTTCGCTTTTGGAGAAAAAGTGTGCATTCCCTGTAATTTCACTGTGCACGCGCGCTCCGCCAAGATCTTCCATGGAAATTTCCTCCCCAAGTACAGTCCTGATCACCTCGGGGCCGGTTATGAACATTTTTGATATTTTATCCACAACGAAAACAAAATCAGTCAGGGCAGGTGAATAGACAGCACCGCCTGCACAGGGACCCAAAATTACTGATATCTGGGGTATGACGCCTGATGAGAGTGTGTTCCTGAAAAAGATCTCGCCATAGCCTGCCAGGGAATTTACACCTTCCTGTATTCTGGCTCCACCTGAGTCATTAATTCCAATCAGAGGCACTTTCATTTTAAGGGCATGATCCATTATCTTGGTAATTTTGCGGGCATGCATCAGACCCAGTGAACCTCCTGCAACAGTAAAATCCTGTGCGAAAATACATACGGGGGCTCCATAAATGGTTCCGGTGCCTATTATTACCCCGTCACCATGAAGGATTTTTTTATCCATGTCAAAATCTCTTGCCTCATGCTCAACGAACAGGTCGTATTCGTGAAATGAATCGGGATCGCACAGAGAAATAATCCTCTCGCGGGCCGTCATTTTACCCATTGCGGTCTGTTTTTCAATAGCTTTGTCGCCACCACCTTTCAGGACCTCTTCCCTTTTCTTGTGCAATTCAAGGATTTTTCTTTTTAATCCCATAAACAAATTATTTGATTGATTAATAATGGAATGAACTGTACTTTTTAAGAAAACAGCGGCACAGCCAAATTGGATTATTTCGAGTACAACATTACGAAATCAAAATATATTAAAAAAATTTAAATTGGAGATGTTGGTCAGGTAATATTTAGTTCCTTGATTATTAAACTGAAAGAAATTAAATATTTTGCCGGTTTGATTTTTGCAGGTAATCGGGTAAAGTAACTTCTTCTTTGTTAAAGTCAGTTTAAAAAACATTATTTAGGGGCAACCCGGTATATGATATAGGCAATCAGGGCATATGTTATGTTTGGCAGCCATACAGCTGTCAGGGGGCTCAGAAGACCGCTGACAGCAAACATGGTGCTGAACCGCATAAAAAGGATATATGAGAAACTCAGCAACAATCCGAGCCCGATATGGAAACCAATTCCCTCGCGTGACTTTCTTGAGGATAATGACATGCCGATAAGGGTGAGGATAAATGTTGAAAACGGAAATGATATGCGGCTGTATCGTTCAATAAGGTAATAATCGATATTATCTGCTCCCTGCATTCGCTGCTGCTCAATGAATTCATCAATCTGTTTCAGACTCATTGTCTCCACGATGCTTTCACGGCGGCTGAATTCAGAGGGATGAACATTGAGTGTTGTATCCAGGCTGATGCCCCGTTCTATTCTTTGCCCGTTATTCTCATAATGCCTTGTCACATACTGGCGAAGGGTCCATTTATTGGCAGTGGTGTCATAGGTAGCATAATCGGACGTTGTTTTTGAAACCAGCCTGTTCCCTTCAAACTTTTCTATCGAGAAATAATAGGCTATGTTGGAGGCGTGGCTGAAATTTGAAAAGTATATATATACCCCCGGCATGATCTGTTTATGCACATCACGCATATTTGCCCTCGGAGCCTGCCTTCTGTAATATCTTTCCTCAAAATCGAGCCTTTTTTCATTGGATCGGGGCAGCACAAGATCGCTCATTAGAAATGAGAAAATAGCAATGATACAGGCTGATATGAAATATGGGCGAAGAAGGCGCCTGAAGCTGATACCATTACTCAGTATAGCGATTATTTCAGTATTGTATGCCATCTTTGAGGTGAAAAAGATGACTGATATAAAAGTGAAGAGCGGACTGAACAGTATAGCGAAATAGGGGATGAAATTCAGGTAATAATCAAAAATAATTGCCCTTAACGGAGCCTCCCTTTCCATAAAGTTATCCAGCTTTTCTGCCAGGTCAAAGATTACGGCAATACTTACAATAAGAAGTATGGAATAAAAAAATGTCCCGAGGAATTTCTTTATTATATAGCGGTCCAATATTTTCAGTCCGGCCTTGCTCATTTGTAGATATGGCTATTATTTGCTGAGAATGTGTTAATGTTATTGTTTCAGGAAGCCCTGCCTGTGGTTTGCCTCATAACTTCCTGTTCAGTCCCGGCACAACAGATTTTTTCCAGGCACTGAAGTTTCCCTGGCTTATTTCTTTTCCTGCCTTGTTCATTAACCAGGTATAAAATTCAAGATTATGTATACTGGCAATAACTGATCCAAGCATTTCACCCGAAACGATTAAATGACGTAAATATGCCCTTGAATATTGTGTTCCTGTGTTAGTTGTTCCTGCGGGATCGATGGGCGAGAAGTCATTTTTCCACTTAAGGTTTTTAATGTTGATTATTCCCTCCAGTGTGAAAAGGCTGCCATTCCGGCCATTCCTTGTTGGCATGACGCAGTCGAACATGTCGACTCCAAGAGAAATGCATTCCAGCATATTTGCGGGTGTTCCCACCCCCATAAGATAGCGGGGTTTTGATTCCGGGAGTATCCTGTTTACTTCATCCACCATTTCATACATGATTTCCGCCGGCTCACCCACTGAAAGACCACCAATTGCATTGCCTGCAGCCTCAAAACTACCGATAAGCTCTGCAGATCTTATTCTCAGATCCTTATAAATACTGCCCTGAACTATAGGGAACAGGAATTGCTCTTTTCCATAAAGAGCCTCTGTTTCCAGGAATCTTTTCCAGCACCTTGCCAGCCATCTGCCGGTGAGACCGGCCGATTCCCGGGCGTAATTGTATTCACATGGCCAGGGGGTGCATTCATCAAAAGCCATTATGATATCGGCGCCTATTGCACGCTGGATATCAATCACATTTTCGGGAGAAAACTTATGCCTTGAACCATCTATGTGTGACCTGAAATCGGCTCCTTCTTCGGAAAGTTTCCGGTTTTCTGCCAGCGAGAAAACCTGGTAACCTCCGCTGTCGGTAAGCAATGGCTTTTCCCAGCCGATAAATTTATGAAGTCCGCCGGCTCTGGATATAGTATCGATTCCGGGGCGAAGATAAAGATGGTAGGTATTTGCCAGTATTATACCGGCCCTGATCCTGTCCTCCAGTTCGTACCTGCTGACCCCCTTTACACTTCCTGCTGTTCCTACCGGCATAAAAACAGGGGTTTGGATACTGCCCCTGCCGGTTGATATTATTCCTGCTCTTGCCCGGGAAAACCTGTCATTTGCAGTAACCTTGAAAAACATTATAGAGAGATTAAAAATTGACTGCCAAAGATAAGCAATTGTTCAGATAATCAGTGACTGTGAATAACATTAGCATAATTATTCGATTGAAGGATGATAAAATACAAAAACTTTTAATAAAATTGCAGTGCCTTTAAAAACCGAATGTGAATCTTACAATAGATCAAACCAGCCTCATCTGGATAATCATTGCCGGGATGTTCCTTACATCCTTTGTTATACAGATGTTCTATTACCTGTTTTTCTATACACGCCTGTCTTTCCACAAAAACGATGAAACTGTAATCAGTACGGGGGAACCTGTAACGATTGTGATCTGCGCCCGTGATGAAGCAGATAATCTTGAGAAGAACCTCCCGTTGATCCTTGAACAGGATTATCCTGATTTTGAAGTTGTCGTGGTGAATGATTGTTCTGACGACAATACAGAAGAGGTGCTGGAACGCCTGAAAATAAAATATAATAACCTCAGGTCCACTATAATAAAAAGAGACATTAAGTTCAGCCATGGCAAGAAACTAGCCCTTACCATCGGCATTAAGGCGGCAAGGCATGACTGGGTTTTGCTTACCGATGCTGACTGCCGCCCCGACAGTCGGCTATGGGTTAAACATATGCAAAAACATTTTATTAACTCCAATGAAATAGCGCTTGGCTATGGCGGTTACGCCAGGGAAAAGGGATTTCTCAACAAGGTGATCAGGTATGACACATTTTTTATCGCCATGCAGTATTTTTCATTTGCATTGGCCGGCTATCCTTATATGGGCGTTGGAAGGAACCTTGCCTATAAACGCTCGCTTTTTTTTAAAAACCGGGGCTTTGCATCTCACCTTAAACTGGAATCGGGAGATGATGATCTTTTCATTAATGAGGTAGCCAGTGAAAACAATACAGCAGTGGAGCTTTCCTCACTGTCGCACACCTTGTCAGCGCCCCATAAAACCTGGAATGGATGGTTCAGGCAAAAATCCAGGCACCTGACCACCGGATTTCATTACAGGGGGGCCACCCGATTCCTGCTTGGACTGGAAAGCACCAGCAGACTGATATTTTATTTTTCTTTTTTGCTCCTGTTGATAAATAAGATATTTTTGCCGTACGTTGCTGCTTTATTCATTATCCGGTTGCTTTCAGTCACCATTATTTTAAATTTAGGGATGAACCGTTTGAATGAAAAGAATTTATTAGTATTTTCGCCCATGTTCGATATAAGTATATTACTATTTAATATCTTCTGTGTTGTAAGCAATATAACTATTCAAAAAAGAAGTAGATGGAGATAAGTCCGAATCTTTCTGATAAGGCCCAGTATGATTATGAATTGGTAACGAAAGCTACCACCGGCGACCAGAAGGCATATGCCGAATTACTGGAGCGCTATCGTGATGCAATTTATTTTATGTTGCTGAAAATGGTTAATAATCCCAGTGACGCGGAAGATTTGACAATCGAGGCATTTGGCAAGGCATTTAAAAGTATCAGTCAGTATGCTCCCAATTTTGCTTTCAGTACCTGGCTTTTTAAAATTGCCACCAATAACTGCATTGATTTCATGCGGAAGAAAAAAAGTGCACCTTTTTCATTTGAAACCCCGGGGGATGACCATGACGATCCTTCCCACAATATCCAGTGCGGCAATATGGATCCTGAAGAGACACTGATCAATCATCAGAAGATAAAGATGATGAAGGAGATCGTATCAAAGCTTAAGCCAAGATACAGGAAACTGATTGAACTTAGATATTTCAAGGAGTATTCCTATGATGAGATTGCCCGGGAACTTGATTTACCCATCGGTACCGTCAAAGCCCAGCTTTTCAGGGCCAGGGATCTTCTTTTTAATGTTTTTAACAATACGAACCATAACTTCTGATAATTTTGGGAGCCGGCCTGATTAAAAGATACTTTCCGGGCATGGACCAGATTTCTGCACAAAGGTTTGAGCAGCTTGAGGAACTCTACATTTACTGGAATGAAAGGATCAATGTTATATCCAGAAAAGACCTGTCCAACCTTTACGTAAATCACATACTGCACTCTCTCAGCCTGGCAAAGCTTATACGGTTCACCCCGGGTGAAAATGCACTTGATCTGGGAACCGGTGGCGGGTTTCCTGGAATTCCCCTTGCGATACTGAATCCCGATGTAAAGTTCACCCTGCTTGATGCCAGGGGAAAGAAGATAAAAGTGGTGGAAAATATCGCAGGAACCCTGTCCCTGAACAATGTAGAGCCGGTACATGGACGGGCAGAAGAGTTCAGGGGTGCTTTTAATTATATTTTCAGCAGAGCGGTAGGTTCCTTTTCCGGGCTTGTAGAATTGTCGGGGGGCAAGCTGATTGCCGGAATTGCTGCCCGTGACGTCCATGGCCTGTACAGCCTGAAAGGAGGTGACCTCTCCGGGGAACTGGCTTCATGGAAAAACAAGGTCAGGATTTATAATATAGGCGAATTCTTCCAGGAAGATTACTTTCAAACCAAAAGAATAGTTTTTTTGCCAGCCCGTGAATTTCCTTTGATATGAATTCCTAATCCAGCAATTTGTAACTTACAAAAGCAAATCTTTTACTGTCGGGCGCCCATGAGGGGACATTAATGGTGCCCTGTCCGCCGAAAAGTTCCGTGAGCACTACCGGGCTGCCGCCCTGGGCCGGCATTAATCTCAGCCATACGGTTTTATTTGCCGGATGTCCTTCCACTCCCTTATCATAAGACAGCAGGGCTACATGTACTCCATCAGGAGAAGGATGGGGGAACCAGTCATTAAATTCATCGAAAGTCATCTGAACAGGATTGCTGCCGTCGCGGTTCATTTTCCATATCTGCATGATGCCTGACCTGTCGGAGTTAAACCAGATGTAATTACCGCAGGGGCTGTAATCAGGGCCGTCATCGTGAGATGGTGTATTGGTAAGCCTGACCTCAGGCCCCTCCTTTATCGGCTTAACGAATATATCATATTGTCCGTTCCTCAGGGCGCAATACGCCAGCTCTCCGCCGTCGGGCGACCACCCGTGAAGGTAGGAAGGCCCTCTCCTGGTTATTCTGATGGGCTCCCCACCTTTAATATTGACCGCGTATATTATGGAGACCCCCCCGTCATCTGCGCTGTGGTGGCTTATTGCCATGTGGGATCCGCCAGGTGAAAGAACATGGTCGTTGTTGTTGCGGTTGGCGAAACCGGTATTTAGCCGTTCCGGTTCACCTCCTTCAACGGGAATGCTGTAAATATACCCTCCCCTGTTAAAGTACAGTGTGCTGCCTTCGGGCGACCAGTTTGGGGCTTCGAAATGGCTGGTATCCTGATATACGATTTCCCTCATGCCTGTTTCGATATCGATTATCTCCAGGAAGCTGACAATCAGCTGTTCCTGTGGCCTGGCAGCAACGGAAAGGATTGAAGTGGCCGATAACATTGCCAATCCAATCAAATAACCGGATGTTAATCTCATATAAGCTTGAACTTTGATTTCTATTACTGAATGAAAAAGATTATTTTTTACAATAGTAACTATTTTTTTCAGGTTTTTAAAACCCGGTCAAAAGAGTTGGGAACGTTGCCGCATAAAAAAGGAAGGGCAATTTTTCATCTTGTTTGTGTAATTTGGCGGCGTGGGATAATTAAAATGGTGCTGTTTTTTGAAAATAATAAAAAAATAGTACCTTTGCACACCTGATCAGTGAACCGGTTATTTTCATAACACAAATAAGTCATTTACGATGAAGAGGACATTTCAACCATCAAACAGAAAAAGAAAAAACAAGCACGGGTTCCGTGAGAGAATGGCAACCGCCAATGGTCGCAGGGTACTGGCAAAAAGAAGAGCCAAGGGCCGAAACCGTTTATCCGTATCGGACGAGCCCAGGCACAAGGTCTGATCCGGGTTTTAGGTGGTTGAGTGGCTGCATAAATAATCAACAGTCAAAGGGACAGTAAATTATAAATAGGTCATAATAAAAGCTCCGGCGTTTTGAAGCGCCGGAGCTTTTATATTGTTGCCGTGCATGGCAGATGACCAGGTGGTGAAAGTCCACTATTCCGATACGGTTTTTTTCATTTAACCGGAATATTCTTAAGTGTCTCAACAAGGAAATTCCAGAATTTCAGGACTGATTCAATGTGGACTTTTTCATCGGGTGAGTGCGGGTTGCGTATCGTGGGCCCGAAGGAGATCATATCCAGTTCCGGATATACTCCACCAATCAGCCCGCATTCCAGTCCGGCATGTATGGCTTTTACATCAGGTATTTTTCCGTAAAGTGCCTTGTAAACCTTTTTCATCACATTCAGTATCTCGGAATTCATATCGGGTTTCCAGCCCGGGTAGGCCCCGTCAAAATCGATGGTTGCCCCTGCCAGGGTAAAAACTGATTCCATGATTCCGGCGAGCTCATCCTTTGAAGAGTCAACCGAACTTCTCATAAGGCATTGTAATTCTATTTTCCCCTGTCCGGATATTACCCGGGCAAGGTTTGTTGATGTTTCCACGAGTCCGGGCATGGAGTTGCTCATTCTTATCACCCCGTTAGGGCATGCCAGGACTCCGTTGATGAGGCGGTTCATTGTCTCACGGTCAATCAGGCCGGAGGGGGGATCAGTTTTTTTCAGTTTCAGGATAAGATCCGGCTCTACTGCTGATAACTCATGGCGGTAAATTTTTTCATACTCCTTTATGGCCGACTCAAGTTGTTTTTCCTTTCCTGAGGGAATTATTACAATTGCATGTGCCTCTCTTGGAATTGCATTCCGGAGGCTGCCGCCATCAATGCCGGCAAGTTCGGCATCCAGTTCCCTGGCTGCGTATTTAAGAAACCGGAACAATAATTTATTGGCATTCCCACGGCCAAGTGCAATATCCAGTCCGCTATGTCCCCCTTTCAGTCCGCTGACACCTATTTCGAAGGCCAGGCTGTTTGCGGGTACCTCTGCCCTGGTAAATGAAAATGTTATATTGGCATCCATGCCGCCGGCGCAGCCGACATACAATTCCCCTTCATCTTCAGAGTCAGTGTTAAGCATTATATCGCCATCGAGCAGTCCTTTTTTCAGTCCGAAGGCCCCTGTCATTCCAGTTTCCTCATCAACAGTAAATAATGCTTCAACCGGGCCGTGAACCAGATCTTCTGAATCAAGGACGGCAAGTGCTGCTGCCACTCCGATGCCATTATCTGCACCCAGGGTAGTATCTCTGGCACGCACCCACTGATCATCAATAAATGTTTCAATGGGATCATTCTCGAAATCGTGTTGCTTTTCACTGTTTTTCTGCGGGACCATATCCAGATGACCCTGCAGTACCGTAACCTTGCGGTTTTCCATGCCGGGAGTTGCAGCTTTTTTGATGATAATATTTCCAACCTCATCAACCACCGTCTCCAGTCCGCGCTTTTCCCCAAAATTCTTCACATAGTCGATAATTTTGCCTTCTTTACCTGATGGTCTGGGGATACGGGTAAGATCATAAAAAAAGTTCCATAACAATGCCGGTTTCAGGCCTTTTATTTCCTGGCTCATATTTTTTTGTTTTATACGGTTTTATTATAACTCCTGTAGTACCTGTAAAGTTAAAGGAATTTAACGGTTCCTTTCAGGCTCAGGGAGTATAATAAATCGGGCCCTCGATGCCCAGGGGCAATCCAAGCCATATCCATATAAGCAGCATGGGAATTCTTATAACCATAAAAGCAATAGCATATGGAAGCATCATTGATATTAGAGTTCCTATCCCCACGTTCTTAACGTATTTCTGGGCGAATACAATTACAATAGGAAAATACGGAAGCAGCGGGGTGAGGATATTGGAATATGAGTCGCCGATACGATATGCTGCCTGTGTTAGCTCAGGGGAATAGCCCATAAGCATCAGCATGGGCACAAAAATAGGCGCAAGGATTGCCCATTTGGCTGAGGCACTGCCCATGACCAGGTTCACCATAGATGCAACAATAATAAAAGCCACCAGCAGTGGGCCGCCTGTAAAACCAATTGCTTTCAGGCCATCCGAACCTACAACTGCCAGCACACTTCCCAGGTTTGACCAGTTGAAGTAGGCAACAAATTGTGCTGCGACAAATGCAATGACAATATACAATCCCATTGTTGCCATTGCCTTGGAAGTCATATTAGAAACATCCTTGTCACTTTTAATGCTCCCGGCCACAATCCCGTACACCAGTCCCCCGACAAAGAAAACTATAAACATTATCGGTACGATGGAATCATAGAAAGGCCTCATTGACCTTATTCCTGTTTCAGGATCGATATCTCCCCTCAGGATTCCGTCGGCAGGGATAGTTGCGGCAGCAACTAGTCCCAGCACAATAAGGATCGAAAAAAGCGACCACTTCAGGGCCCTGCGTTCCCTGGCTGAAATTTCATTATGCTCCTCGACTATCTCTCCTTCTGGCTCGTAGGTGCCAAGCCTGGGCACCAGGATCCTTTCAGTGACCCATGTTCCGGCAAGCCCGATAAAAGGGACCGAAGCAGCCATCAGGTAATAGTTTGAGAGAGGATTCACGGTATAATCGGGATTGATTATCTGTGCTGCCGGTTCGGTAAATGCTGCTATCATGGGATCCAGTCCCGTAGGAAGGAAGTTGGCGCCGAAGCCACCGGACACACCGGCAAAGGCTGCTGCTATTCCTGCAAGCGGATGCCGTCCCATGCTCATGAAAATAACTGCCCCAAGGGGGATCAGCACCACGTACCCGGCATCAGCAGCAACGGAGCTTACCATTCCTGCCACAACAATTGAAAAAGTGATCAGGTAATTCGGAACCTTCGATACAAATAGCCTGAGGGCCACTGCTATCATGCCGCTGTGCTCGGCAACACCAATCCCGAGCATCACCACCAGTACCAGTCCGAGCGGAGGGAACTGGGCGAACGTATCAACCATTTCGGTAAGGATCCTCTGAACGCCTTCCCTTGACAAAAGGTTTGTTACGCTTATTGTTTCAACGGGCAAGCCATCCCTGTCCAGCAGACCTGCTTCCTTCCCGGGGTGATCGACGGTTACTCCCCCGAATATCCATGAAAGCAGTAATACTACTACCATCAGGATGGCAAAAAGGGTAACCGGTTGCGGCAGCTTGTTTCCTACTTTTTCAACCTTGTCCAGCGCCCTTTCAAAAAAACCCCGTTTTACTTTATTATTTACAGTCATAGAATTATATATTTTATGGTTTCGGTTTTAAGGTACAGGGATGCCGGTCCAGGTAAGAAAACCTTAAATGACCGGAGCCTGAAGGGGAGAGTTTTACCTTGTTCGTCCTGTGATTGCATGTCCCGGATCTGTTACTAAAAACCGTAAATGTAAAAAAAAAAAATATCTAACACTGCATATGTTTATGAACATATACCCTGATTCAATTGTATTAAGTGGGGGATAATCCGGAAACAGACTGTTGAAATGTTAAAAATATACAATCATAAACATATATTGATTATTTGGTATTAACTTTGTTTTCGAATCATGCAGAACCGATACTGCAAAATTTCCAGTTCCGGGTTGAATTTATTTCCGGGATTTGAA
>SLJO01000076.1 GCA_007135095.1 Bacteroidales bacterium
AATATAGTAAAAAGCAGAAAATAAATATAATACAGTTTTATTCAAATTTTATTCTTATATTAAATGTGTATTAAATAAAATAAAAAAATGAACAAAAAAATATCTTTGTTGTTTATCATTTAAAATAATCCAATTATAAACAAATAAAGATTTAAAATTATGAAAACTAAAATTATAGGCTTAAATGCACTTCTCCTGATAATGGGATTTTCCGTGATGACAATGTCATCCTGCAGTGACGATGATGATGTCATGCCTGATGATCCAAGGCCTGCAAATGTGGTGGATGTTATATCCGGGAGTGCAGATCATACGGCACTTACAGCAGCCATTAACGCCGCCGGGCTGGTTGCAACCCTTCAGGGAGAAGGACCATTCACAGTTTTTGCACCAACCGATGCTGCCTTTGCCGCACTGCCAGAGGGGACTGTTGAAGCGCTGCTTGACGATCCATCCGGTGACCTGACCGGCATTCTTCTCTACCATGTTGTGGGCAGCAAAGTTTTATCATCTGCTCTTTCCAATGGCATGAAAGCGCCTACTGTTTACGGTGATGAACTGACAGTTTCAATTTCAGGAGCAGGAATCTTCATTAACGATGCCATGGTTACCATAGCAGACATTGAAACACGGAACGGAATTGTGCATGTTATAGATGCTGTTCTGATACCCGAAGCGCCCAGGCCTGCAACAGTTGTTGATATTATAACAGGAAGCGCCGATCATCAGACACTTGCTGCGGCTGTAACGGCTGCCGGGCTGGTGGAAACGCTCCAGGGGGAAGGCCCTTTTACCGTATTTGCGCCAACCGATGCTGCCTTTGCCGCGCTTCCCGAGGGGACAGTTGCAGCGCTGCTTGACGATCCTTCAGGTGACCTGACCGACATTCTTCTCTACCATGTTGTGGCAGCAAAGGCCATGTCGGGAGATCTGAGCGACGGACAGGAGATAGCGACGGTTTTTGGTGACAATATAACGGTCACAATAAATAATGGGGGTGTATTTATTAACGATTCCCAGGTTACTGTAGCTGACCTGGAGGCAGAAAACGGAGTTGTACATGTTATAGATGCTGTTTTACTGCCCTGACCTGCAAGTAAAGTGACCCGGTTTAATAAAACCTGCATTGATTTCCAGTGCAGGTTTTTTTATGAGAGATTATGTACCTGGTCTTGCTTTAATCATGAGCCGCGAATGGAGTTTTCCGGTTGATTCAGGAGTTTTTATTTCTTCGGTTTATTTCATCCCTGATATCAGATGCCTTTTCGTAATTCTCATTTTTGACTGCTTCCTGAAGCATCTCCTTTAATTCGGCTATGCTGAAATCACGTAATTCCTCACTTGGCTTTTTTGGCCTGGATGAAGGTTCGGTAAAGAACTTGGTGGCGGAGGATGGTTTATCTTTTGATTCGGGTTCGATATCGATTACGATGCCTGATTTGGTAAGTATTTCTTCAGTGGTGTATATGGAGCAGCGAAAACGCAAAGCGAGAGCAATTGCATCACTTGTGCGGGCATCAACGGTCATTTGCTTTTCCCCGTCTTCACAAATTAGTTTTGAATAAAAAACCCCTTCTTCGAGTTTGTAAATATTGATTTCTAAAATGGTAATTCCAAAGGCTGATGCAAAACTAAGAAAGAGGTCGTGCGTAAGGGGGCGCGGAGGCTTAAGGCCTTCGAGCTGTATGGCAATCGCCTGTGCTTCAAACCCCCCGATGATTATTGGTATGCGCCGCTCGCCATCTTCTTCTGCCAGGACAAGCGCATAGGCACCGGATTGTGTCTGGCTGTATGAAATTCCAAGTACATTCAACTTGATTTTACTCATAATGCTTCATTGACTCGTGCTTAATTGTCGGAGTTACCTGATTGTGCCGATATGGAACCCACTTCTTATTGAATGTAAATTTAATAATCAATTTAGTAAACTAAAAACCTTTTGGAAATTTCGAGATAAATAAACTGATACTGCTAGATGTGAAAATCGTTAACGGTATTGGCAGATGGAATTTATTCATAAATGGCAGATGTCAGGACCTTCCCCTGGCCGGCTTGTATAAATTACAGGTTTGCAGGAATTTATAATTATAATACAAAATAAAGATAAACCTAATTTTGTCATACGCCAAATTTATTACATCATAAAAACCACTGCTTTTAGCGGTGGTAATGATTTTGGGGCCACTTTTTTTGAAAAACAGCTAGAAAAAATGAGAAACCCGATGTCGGGTTCCTCTTTGTGCCCGTATGAATAAACAATTATCTTTGCATAAACAAAAAAGAAGCACAATGCTTGTAATTACCGGAGCCGCAGGGTTTATAGGAAGTAACCTGGCTGCAAGGCTTAACTCTGAAGGTTTCATGGACATCGTACTGGTAGATGACTTTGCCAGGCCGGATAAAAACATGAACATTAATGACAAGAAATATACATCGCGCATTCACCGGGATGATTTCTTTGAATGGCTGAGGCACAATCACAGATTGGTCCAGTTCATTTTTCATCTTGGTGCCCGTACCGATACTTCTGAAATGAGAAAGGAAGTTTTTGACAGGCTTAATCTCCGCTATTCCCAGGACCTATGGTTGCTCTGTGTTGAATTCGGCCTGCCACTGATTTATGCATCCTCAGCAGCAACCTACGGGATGGGGGAGCACGGGTTCAGTGATGATCACAGTTTGCCCGAAAAGCTCAAACCGCTTAATCCTTACGGTGAATCAAAAAATGAATTCGATAAATGGGTGCTGCTACAGAAAGAAACACCATTTTTCTGGGCAGGGTTAAAATTTTTCAATGTATATGGTCCCAACGAATACCATAAAGGACGGATGGCATCGGTCATTTTCCATGCCTATAATCAGATACTCGATACCGGCAAAATGAAACTTTTTCGTTCCCATAATCCGGGTTTTCCAGACGGGGGGCAAAAAAGAGACTTTATATATGTAAAGGATGTTGTTGATGTAATTTACTATTTCATGCATTACAGAAAGGATCCTGCCCTGTATAACCTTGGTACGGGCCAGGCCCGGAGCTTTCTTGATCTGACAAAATGCACGTTTAATGCGTTAGGAAAGAAACCGGTAATTGAATTTATTGATACCCCGGAAGACATAAGGGATAAATACCAGTATTTCACCGAAGCCACAACCATAAAACTGCGGAATGCCGGCTATAACGGGAATTTTACCGGGTTGGAAGAAGGTATAAATGATTATGTCGGCACTTACCTGAAAACAGGGGCCATAAATTAAGGTAGCCTGCCCTGTCAGTTATGCAAATGGCCTTCATATGTAACTTTTTTATGCCATTACTGTAAGGGTGATTCCCCTGCCCGCCATGCAGATCAAAAACGCCAGCCAGCCAGAGTGACTCTAAGTTTCGCTTTGCTTCAAGAGCCGGCAAACCTGCCAGTAAGCGCTTCAGCGGCATGGGCATAGCCGTCAGCAATAAATGAAAAGAGCATAAAAAACTTCATCGACGGAGTGTTGAAGAAGTACAGGGCAAGTTATTGAAAATATTTGCGCATTCAGTGAACAAATGCACAGTGTTATTGTTTGATAATTAGAAACAGACTAAATAAAACATACTTCGAACTTTTAAATTTAACCTGTCATGTCATTTGAATTACCGTCACTAAAATATGATTATAATGCACTTGAGCCCCATATCGATGCCCGTACAATGGAAATTCACCACAGCAGGCATCATGCTGCATATACAAATAATCTCAATGCCGCAATAGAAAATACCGAACTGGCAGATACCAGTATTGAAAAGATCCACGAGAATATTTCGAAGCACCCGGTTGCAGTCAGGAATAACGGTGGCGGCTTTTATAATCATAATCTCTTCTGGGAAATCATGTCGCCCGATGGCGGAGGGGAACCTTCAGGAGAACTGCTTGCCGCAATAAACAGCGCATTTGGTTCTTTTGGCTCATTCAGGGATGAATTTTCCAGGGCTGCAGCAACAAGGTTCGGATCAGGCTGGGCGTGGCTGGTTTCCAGCGGGGGCAAGTTAATGGTCACCTCTACCCCAAACCAGGACAATCCGCTGATGGATGTTGTGCCCGCAGGGGAGAGGGGCACCCCGATACTGGGGATTGACGTGTGGGAGCATGCCTACTATCTTGGCTATCAAAACCGCCGTCCCGATTACATTTCTGCATTCTGGAATGTGATAAACTGGGACGAGGTATCAAAAAGATTCAGGAAATAATTTACAGTGACAACCATTGTGCCGGTTAATCAAGAGGGGATACTGGCTTCATCTCAAGAGTTTGCCATTTGACCGGATATGCAGCAATTAAGTTCAACAGGTGTAAAATTCAGTTACCTGGAACAATGGATAAG
>SLJO01000096.1 GCA_007135095.1 Bacteroidales bacterium
ATATTCAAATATTTACTAAGGCATGTAATTCATATTCGGTATTTCACTCGTATGGATCCCCCTGGTTTGTTCATGTCTTTTTGTGTCACTCAGTGACATGGGGATTCATTGTTTTAAATTTTGGGTTAACAGATTTGCCATTTACCGCCTCTATCTTGCTGTAGTCAGGCTCTGGATCGAGAAGAAATTTTCTGACAGGTTAACCTGGAAATCAGTTTGGTGGTAAGTCACCACAGTCCTGTGCCCGCGCTTGTCTTCCGGAATCATCTCCATTACCGATGGCATCGGCCGGCCGCCAAGTGTTTTTATCTCCCTGAAATTGATGGTGCTGACCAGGTCGCCGTACTCATCGTAGTTCTCTACCTTTACAGGAAGGTAATATTCCCTGCTCACCCAGTATGTAACTTTTTCGTACACAACCGGAGTTTCAGGATATTCTCCGGAGTACGGAAATCAAAACCATTCACAGTGGCGAAGCCACCCTGGAAGATATCTTTATTAAACTCACCGGAAGGAGCTTATTATTATGAGACTGCAACATGCAATTCTGGCTGATATGCGCTTTCAGATTAAGCATGGGTTTTACCTTGTGTATGTCATCATTACGATAATGTATTTGATTATTCTGTCGTTTTTGCCCGAAAATATTTTATCTGTCGCACTGCCTTTAGTAGTTTTTTCTGATCCCTCTGTTCTGGGATTGTTTTTTATCGGGGGTATTATTCTGCTTGAAAAGGGGCAGGGAGTTTTAACGGTACTGGTCGTGACACCACTGCTATCAATTGAATACATTCTTTCAAAAGTTATTTCCCTGGCCATTGTTTCGGTAGCAGCAGCACTGGCTATTACCTGGTTTAGCTATTTCCCTTCCGTCAACTGGGTGTTGCTTATTGTGTCTACTATTCTTACTTCGGGTATTTTCACCCTCCTGGGTATAATGATCAATGCAGGTTGCAATACGGTAAACCAATATATGCTCAAAACAATTCCATATATGCTGCTTTTCATTTTACCATGCTTTGCTTTGATCGGGTTTCCATATTCCTGGTTGTTTACCATTATTCCCAGTGTGGCAGCATTGAAATTGATGATGGGAGTCTACCACGGCATATTATGGTATGAAGCAGCTGCGCTGGCTGTCTATCTGGTTATTATAAACTACATACTCCTGAGGGTTGCTGTGCGTGTCTTTGAAAATAAAATCGTTTATCAGGATTAGCATTATGATACAAATTACACTTTTCAGAAACGACATTAAACAGATCCTTCGTGACCCTGTCATGGCAATGTTGCTGGTTGCCCCACTGCTGTTGATCAGTGTATTTAAAATACTTGAGGTTTTTTTGATCCCTTTTGTGGCGCTTAAAACAGGGTTTGATGTAATGCCTTATGCACCCTGTATTTTTTCTTTCATATTGCTGATGAATTCAGGCATGCTGGGCATTGTTACAGGTTTTATGATGCTGGATGAGCGCGATGGAAATATTGCGCAGCTGCTGGAGATCACTCCCATGGGTAGAAGCGGGTATTTAATTAACAGGCTTTCCTTTGCATCCATACTATCTGTTCTCTACTGCGTGGTCAGTTTTGCTGTTTTTGGTCTCGTTAATCTGCCTTTCTATTCTAAAATGCTTCTTTGCTTTTTATCGGCTATTTACACTGCAATAATCGGGTTGCTGATATTTTCCGGGGCCGATGATAAGGTAAAAGGACTAACCTATGCCAAAGGATTGAATGCCTTGGTTCTGTTTGCTTTTACCGATCTGTTCGCACTCAGCTGGCTCACTTTTCTTTCCTGGTTTTTCCCGCCCTATTGGATAACGATGATGATTAAATCACCCCAATCATTTTTTGTCAACAGCCTTGCATTCATCATCCATGTGGTATGGCTGGGCGTGTTGATTTTTCGTTATGGCCGCAGGGAATCTTAAAGGGTGAAATCCTGGCGGGACTGTTAAATTCACTTATAATGAAAAAATCAAAAATCCTTCTGATCCTGGGCGCCTTAATCTATTTCGCTTTTGGCTTCGTGTTTTTTATAAACCCTGATGTCATTACAACAATGGACGGCATAATTTTGCCCGATAGACCTGCGGCAAACCATATAAGGGCAGTTTATGGAGGCATGGAAATAGGGCTTGGAATGCTGCTGATTTATTTCTGCTTTACAAAAGATGGAGTAAAAAATGGCCTTATCGTGCTTGCTTTTTCCATTGGAGTTGCCGCCTTAGCCAGATTATACGGGATTTTATTTGATCAGGGCGGCGATATGTCAAATGTATTGAGTTTTGCAGCGGAATTAGCTTTTGCGGTAATGGCGGGTGTTTTCTTTTTAATTGAAAGTAACGGATCAAACCGGGCACTGACAGAAAAGACATAAACTAATTGACAATTCATGAACCCGGGTTCATCAATATAATTAATTGATGGAATAGCTTTGCGCTAAATTAAAAAAAAAATATTCGATATGATTACTAAAGAGTTTTACTTTATCAAAGGCATCAATGGGGCCTCAAAATTGAAGTCTGTATTTTGCCCGGTTTTAAATCCGCGTAAACATTTCCGCTCTATTCTGACAAATACAATTTGCCTGAATATTTTGGCATTAATCTTATTTTCAACTGTTGCTTTACCAACAACCGCCCAGGAATCTGTTGAGCAGAAAAATTGGTCAATTGAAACCAGTCTGACTTTTGCTCCGGCTGCCCAGATATATATGCTTAAGGCTTCATATCAATTATCAGACAGGACTGAGTTGGGATTTGGTCCGGCATTTCAAAACTGGAAGAGTACCGACAAGGAACCTATGGGACAAGCAAATGCATATACATTACTGCTTTCGTATCGTTACTTTTTCTATAATAATTTTCATGTGGAGCTGGAGTTTTGGCCAGCCTATAATCACTTCAATTCTTTTGTTGATGGTAAAACATATAAAGGCCTGGAGTTGTGGGTGGAGTATAAGGTGGGTTACAAAGCAAACCTTACAAACAACCTGTATATCAATATTCAGCCCGGATTGGCGCATGGCCTTTGGATGCAGAACAAATGGCCGGATTCTAAGGATGATACCTATTTTGAGTTTTTAAAAAATTCTATGGTTTTTGTGCCGCAAATACTGGTAGGATGGACTTTTTAATGTGGTTTAGTTCTGAAACAAACTAAAAACATTTTAATATTCTTCTAAATCATGAAAAAGAAAAAACTGATTCGGAATCTGATAATTTTTACTGTAATTGCAATACTTAGCGGCTGGCTGGGGATGCTTATTGACAAAGTTATTCCCGAACAACCCGAAGGTGATAGCCTGGGAATGGGCATTTGGCTGGTTCTTCCCCTTTTGGCGGTTATCGTCTTAAGATCCTTTGCAGGTGATGGCTGGAAGGATGCTGCTTTATATCCCCGTCTTAAATCCAATGTTATATGGTATGTTGTTGCATTCCTGATATTCCCTGCTGTAACTGCTATTGTAATGGTAATTGGTAATGTCTTTGGATGGATTGATCTTTCCGGCTTCAATCTTTCGGATTTTATTCCCATCTTTTTTGGTCTTCTGATTTTTGAGTTTATCAAGAATATTTTCGAGGAGTCCGTATGGAGGGGATATCTCACGACTAAGCTCATAAAACTGAACCTGAGTGATCTTTCGTTATACCTGACAGTTGGTTTGATCTGGTCGGTTTGGCATTTGCCATACTATATGGAGTTTCTGCCCGAGGAGGTTATCACCTCTGTTTTGCCTGTGAGCCGGTTTACTTTCTTTTTGGTTGGGGTGCTTGTCATGGTAGTATGGACCGTAATGTTTGTTGAGATTTTTCGGCTGACGAATTCCATCTGGCCCGTGGTTTTGCTTCATGCCGTTGAAGATGCTGTTATCAATCCACTTGTCATCGATGGTCACATCAGCATAGCGAGCGGTATGGAAATTTTTATTTCTCCCATAAGTGGGATAATACCAACGGCATTCTATTTACTGATCGGGTTATGGTTGAGAAAAAGAAGAATTTCCGCTTGAAATAAATACACCTCTGGAGGTATTATTTTTTTGCCCCGCACGTGTACAAATTTGCAATCAAAAATTAAGATAAATCAGAATTAAAAACTGTTTCCCGGGCATTCAGCAGCTTAAAAAGCACCTTCGGCAAGTTTTATTTTCATGCCTGAAGCCTGCAATCTACTTTTGTTTGTGAGATTATGATTTCGCACCCACTACCGCAAAACGAGCCAGCGCTATAAGTTTTGATATCCTGGTTAACTAAAGATGTCCAAATTTTTATATCCCTAATCAATAATTCAAAAAGCAATAAGCGATATGAGCAGAATCTTAACTTATACAGCGTTATTTATATTAACATTAGTTCTAATGGCTGTTCTGATGACTTATCCTTCATTTCGTAAGCAAATAATTGAAGCGAATGAAAGAATTAAAAACAAAAGCAGGTTGCTGGAAACAAAGTTTGGAACAATGGAATACGCAATTATTGGACAAGGGAAACCAGTTCTATTAATTCACGGAGCTGGAGGGGGATATGACCAGGGATTATGGCTTGGACAAACAACCCTTGAATATGAGTATCAATTTGTAGCACCATCTAAGTTTGGTTACCTTAATTCTGACACTCCAAAAGAATATTCAGCGCTGCTTCAGGCAGAACAATACAAGATACTTTTAGATTATTTAGGTATAGAAAAAGTAATTATTGTAGCTGTCTCAGCAGGCGGCCCTTCGTCGATGCAGTTTGCAAATGAATATCCTGAAAGGGTAGAAAAAATGATCCTTTTGAGTGCCGTTAGCATGCCACCAAATCCGAACGATAAAGACCCTGTATTTATAAAGGTAATTCAGTTAATTCAGAAATCTGATTACGCATACTGGTTATTCACCAAAACTTTTGAATCTCAGATTTTAAGTCTGTTTGGCATCCCTTCAGATGATTATAAAAAATTCACTCCAGAGCAAAAAGTGCTTGCCAAAGAGTTACTAAATGTGATGCACCCAATGTCTTTAAGATATGATGGCACCATTACTGATGGGTTAATAATCAAAAACTTTGAGATTCCAAAAGGTATTGCAGTGCCGACTTTAATAATCCATTCAAAAAATGATGGATTGGTGCACTACAGCCACGCAGAGCATTCAAAAAGTATGATCAAGGATTCAAAACTAATTTTATATGATAAGGGTGGCCATGGTGCATTATCCGAGTTACAGGCTGCAAGAAAGCAAATCAAAATATTTCTAAAGAATTAACATCCCAATACCAGTGAAAACAAAAGCTTTTATTTTCATTTTTATTCTTTTGCCCATCATTACATATTCTCAGAACAGAAGCAGCATTTCATTCGGGTTAGGTTTGGTCACGCGGATGATTAGTATTTCACACCCAGGTTTAAATTATTCAGATGAATAAAAACTATCTGAAAATCGCCTGGCGTATCCTTATACGCAACATTTATGGAATTATTGGTATTTATTTGTTTTGGCTGGGGTATTGTCCGCATTGGTGGGAACGGGTGCAACTTTTATTCATGCCTGGGTTGCATTGAAATCCAATCCGGCTAATAGTCTGAAAGCAGAGTGAAATAATTTTTTGCTGCAGATTGTTCCCATTGCAAGGGCCATTGATATTTTCCGGCGCTGACTTATTTTAAGAAAGAGGTAAATTATTCATATGAAGTGATGAGCTGGATGAAGGAAAAGGGATTGAATCGTGTAAAACTGCATGCTTATTCGTGGAACACCCATGCCCAAAAAATCTATAAGCAAAATGGCTTCAGTGAGTATGCTGTTTCCTTTGAGAAGTTTATCTGATAATAGTTTAGTTTTTTTTCTGCCGAATATAATTGTATCTGAAATAAATAATCATTGACTTTTGCAACAATATGTTAAAATACTTCTTCATCCTCACCTTTCGCATCTGGAGGCGTGAAGCAAAGATCACCCTGATCAATCTATTCGGTTTGTCGCTTGGCATAATTGCCGCAATCCTGCTGTATTTGCACATCATTCATGAATACAGTTTTGAGAATATGCATGCGAAAAGAGAAAACATCCATCGATTGTATACCAAAGTAGATGGGCAGGATGGCGGACAGGGTCCTTTCACCTCTCCGGCAATCGGCCCCGCCTTAACGGAGGAAATGCCGGAAATAGCAGCTTATGTCAGAATTGTGCAGCAGAATACTTCCGTCAGGCATGAAGACAGGCAATTTCGGGATTTGGATATGCTGATGGTCGATTCCACTTTCTTCGATTTCTTCGATTTTGGGATTTTGGAAGGAGATCCGGGCTTAGCGATTGCACAACCCACATCTCTTATTCTGACAAAGTCGCTGTCTGATAAGCTTTTTCCCGGGAATGATGCACTCAACCAGCCGGTATATATAAGTCTTTCGGAATTTGATTTGTCAACCGGCCAGATGAATCAGATTAGTACACTGTTTTATGTAGGAGCAATCATCGAAGATCCTCCAGCCAATACGCATTTGCAATTTGATCTGCTGGCACCGGTTTATGCATTGGACAAGGCGCGTTTTGCCATGGGGGCTCAAATCTTCTCCACTTATTTATTATTAGACAGGCCTGTAACACAGGATTTGTATGATAAAATAACCGGCAGGGCAGGGGAGATGGTGTCAGAAGCATTAAAGGGACATTCTATGCAGTCTAAAATCAGCCTTGGAATGCAGAATATGAAAGATATTCGTTTCGGAGAATCCATGGTTGCTGATGTAAGCCCACAGGGCAATAAACAAACGATGCGTATCTTCATGATTCTTGCTTTGTTTATACTTTTCATAGCCATTGCCAATTTTATCAATCTCAGCACGGCACGATCAGAAAAAAGGCTGGTGGAAGCAGGAATCAAAAAAGTATTGGGAAGCAATCGCGTTAATCTTATCTGTCATTATATCGGAGAGTCGGTTTTGATAACAATTGCAGGGGTTATTATTGCCTTGCTTGCCATAGAGATTGCATTGCCCTCTTTTTCACAACTGATAGGGCAAAAGACAGTGCTGGTTTCTTTACTCTCCAAAGAATTTGTTCTCTTCTTAATGCTGTTTGCTTGTTGCATTGGCATGGTAGCCGGTATCTATCCGGCATATCACTTTTCCAGGAATGAACCTGCGGCAGTACTGAAAGGTAAGTTCTTCCCTGGTGGCAAGTCACCCTGGCTACGCATTACATTGGTTATTTTTCAGTTTGCCATTTCCGTTTTTCTGATTGTTGCCGTATGGATTGTAAATGACCAAATCCGGTTCATGCAGAATGTTAATAAAGGAATCAATTCGGATAATATTCTTGTTTATCGTAATATAACTCCGGGACTGAAAACCTCCTATGCTTCTGTAAAACAAGAACTGCTAATGCTCCCTCAGGTGAGCAATGTGGTTGCCTCTAACGGAATCCCCGGCCATGTTAGCTATGCTTTGGCTCTTAGGGGAAAAGAGCAAAGTCCTGATGCTGACATATCTGCCTTCTGCTTTGAGCCCGATGGAGATTATCTGGGCTTGTTCGGGATACAACTGATCCGGGGACGTTGGTTGGAGGATAAAGTTCAGACCTCAGATTTTGAGTTTGTTATCAATGAAACGGCTGCGAAAAGGCTGGGGTTTGAAAATCCCGTGGGGCAGGAAGTTGTGCTGCAAAATTTCCCAGGTGAAATTATTGGCGTAGTGCAGGACTTTCATTTTCAATCAAAACATTCACCCATCAGACCATTGATTTTCACAAGGTTTCTGAACGATTTTCAATTTATTGCCATAAAAATAGAAGGTGGGAACCTGCCGGAAACACAGAATAGCATAGCAGCTTTTTTAAAAGATATGGATGAAGGCTTTATAGATGAGGGCATTTGGATGCATCAGATATTGGATGAATTTTATAAATCGGAGCAGAGAACTTTTACGATTATAAGCTGGGCATCAATCATGGCCATCATTATTGGATTGATTGGATTAATAGGCCTTACGAGTTATTTAATGATGGCCCGCAAAAATGAAATTTGTATTAGAAAAGTATTAGGAGCAAGTTATTCGCAAATCACGGGTGTTTTGCTTAGCAGTATGCTGAAATGGGTTTTAATTGCCAACCTGATTGCGTGGCCCCTGGCCTGGTATGTTGCCGGCATCTGGCTTGATAATTTCGCTTACCGGATAACAATTTCTGTACATTATTTTGTAGTCGCCGGCCTTGCTTCCTTGCTGATAACTGCCATGGTTATCTTTTCTCAGAGCTACAGTGAAATATTGCGAAATCCTGTTGAAGGATTGAAGACTTAGGGACACAATAATTACAGAGATGCGCTTTTCAAGTTAAGCGGTGAACTCTTCCGGTGCAGCATTCTGAGCGGTTTGTCCGGATCGGATCAATTCATTCTAATACAACATACCAAACAGCCACAGGAATGATGTTATATACAGAAAGCAAAATTACAAAATAGTTTTTGTAAAAAGCAATGTCGCAAAATAATTTTTGCAAGGGTTAATCAAGGCAGTTGAGCAAGCCGGATACAATCTATCTGAATAACACAGATCTTATATATTCCCAGACGGCGATATTTCAAAGGTTAAAAGGGGTATGACCCTGGGTGACGGTCTTTGAAATTATCGGTCTTAAATGCATAAAGAGTCATTCAACCCGCTTATTCCGCCGTTCACGGGAAATTAATTGCAGCAGGCACTATCACAGACTAAATTTGTAATAAAATTGTTCTTTTCATCATGACGGAAGTTGACCCTGTCTGCACGGATCTTAACTGTAAGACAGATTTCTGATATAGGATCAGGTCCGGTTAAGGAAAGGTATTTTGAATCAGGCGTCGGCAATGTTCTTTTTCGTACATGAAACGTTCAGTTATGAACATATTAAGTACCGTGGCGAAAATATTCCTGATTATAACATCTGCTAAATCAGCGCATAAAACAAACTGGCATAGTTAATGTTAAGCAACAGGAAAATGGCGGGTAAAATAGCCGGACTCTGCGAAGAAAGATGTTTTGATATTGACGGGATACATTTAGCAATAAGCAAGGGAGTTAAATCTGTAAAGCCTGAATGAAATAGATGATAAAAACAGTACTGGTCAATAATGACCACTCGGAATTATTATATAAATTATTGACAAACGATGGAAATGCAAGTAAGAATTTTAATGATCTTAATCCTGGTAATTATTTCAGGTACCGGCAATACATACAGCAACGAATCCGGAGATTTTAGCAATGCGCCCCTTGGACTTAGACCGGGGACTGAAGCGCCAGATGGCTCCGGGGAATTGGGATCGGGTGGCGTAAACGCTTCTGGCAGCGGCGTTGCAACTAAAGTACCAGGCTCGCCGGGAACGAGATCGGGTGGCGTAACCCCACCTGCCGGTGGTGTTGCAACTGATGCACCGGGCTCTGAGGAAAAAAGCAATGAACAGAGAAACCCGGTGCTGAGGGGCGTGATTAAGGATGCGACAGACGGTGAGACCCTTATCGGTGCCACGGTATATGTGACCGAGACCGGACAGGGAACGGTTACCAATGCATACGGGTTTTATTCCCTGAGTATTCCTTCGGGGTCCTATAATCTCAGGGTATCCTACCTTGGGTACGAAACTATGGAGGTTCACATCACGATTCAAGACAATATTTCGAGAAATTTCGACCTCAGGCC
The DNA here is from genome assembly GCA_007135095.1 of Bacteroidales bacterium. Taxonomy (GTDB): domain Bacteria; phylum Bacteroidota; class Bacteroidia; order Bacteroidales; family PUMT01; genus PXAP01. The sequence continues at coordinate 9,662 of SLJO01000096.1, forward strand.
CTCCTCCCTGGCACTGGAAGAGGTTGTGGTGTCTGCCCGCAGAAGGGACCATAATGTGACCGAAACGCAGATGAGCACCGTCCAGCTTAACGCCGAAACTATCAAGCGGGTGCCTGCCTTCATGGGCGAGGTGGACCTGCTGAAAACCATCCAGATGCTGCCGGGTATACAGAATGTTGGCGAGGGCTTTTCAGGGTTCAGCGTAAGGGGTGGCTCGACCGACCATAACCTGATACTACTGGATGAGGCTGTTGTTTATAATGCCTCCCACCTGCTCGGCTTCTTTTCCGTTTTCAACAGCGACGCCATAAAGGACATGTCTGTGCATAAGGGCGACATACCGGCGCAGTATGGCGGTCGCCTGGCTTCATTGCTGGATATCCGGATGAGAGACGGGAACGTGAAAAATTTTGCCGTTACCGGGGGAATAGGTTCGATAGCAAGCAGGCTTACCCTGGAAGGCCCGATAGTGCAGGACAGGGGATCATTCATGATGTCGGGACGGCGGACCTACGCCGATATGTTCCTTTCTCTTTCAAGCGATTCGCTGGTCAGGAACAACACTCTTTACTTTTATGACCTGAACATGAAGGGCAATTACATAATCAATGATAACCACCGCATCTATTTATCAGGGTATTACGGCAGGGATGTTTTTGCCTTCCAGGACATAATGAACCTTAACTGGGGAAATGCAACCCAGACCCTGAGGTGGAACTATATAATCAATGAAAGGATGTTCAGTAATACCTCTCTTATCTATTCTGATTACCGGCACACTCTGGGATTTAACCAGGGCATCAATAATATTAACTGGAATTCAGGGATAACCAATTATGGAGTCAAATCGGACCTTTCTTTTTACCTGAACCCCGAAAACACGATCAGGTTCGGGACCCAGGTTTTCAGGTACAAGTTCCAGCCAGGCAATATTACCAGCGGAAATAACGGGAGTGGTATAACCATTCCGCAGAATTCTGCCATAGAATACGTCCTGTATGCATCGAATGACCAAAAACTGAGTGACCGGCTGAGTGTCCATTACGGGATGAGGTACGTGGTTTACCAGAATATGGGTGAAGCCAGGGTATACAGTTTTGACGATAATTATCAGTCGACCGGTTACACTGATTACGGCAGGGGAGAGATTTATAATACCAGCGGGGGACTGGAGCCCAGGCTGAGTGCTGCGCTGATGCTCGGGCCCGTTTCATCGCTCAAGAGCAGCTATTCGAGGACAAGGCAGTATATGCAGCTTGCCTCCAATTCTTCGGCAGGCATGCCCACGGATGTATGGTTCCCGGTATCGCCAAACGTGAAGCCCCAGATTTCCGACCAGGCTGCACTGGGCTATTTCAGGAACATTGCTGATAATATGTTTGAAACATCGGTCGAGGTCTATTACAAGAATATGCAGAACCAGCTCGATTTCCGCGATAACGCACAAATAAATTTCAACGAAAAGATCGAGGGCGAGATAAGGACGGGCATGGCAGAGGCCTATGGCACGGAGTTTATGGTACGAAAAAATGAGGGCAGTCTTACCGGATGGATAAGCTATACGTTCTCGAGCACCCGCAGGAAGATAGATGAGATAAATAACGGCGACTGGTACAGGGCTAATTATGACAAACCCCACAATTTCTCTCTTGTCCTGAACCAGGATCTGGGGCGCAGGCTGGACGTCGGTCTCAACTGGGTATATTCCAGCGGGGCCCCGGTTACCCTGCCCACCGGGCGTTGGGAATACGGCGGGGTTATAATGCCAGGCTATTCGGAAAGGAACGGGTACCGGCTTCCCGATTATCACCGCCTCGATCTTTCTGTAACCATCCAGCTTGGCATGGCAAGGGAAAGGAGGCTGAATCATGAACTGAACCTGTCGGTTTACAATGTTTACAGCCGCAAGAACCCCTTCACCATCTATTTTGAACCCCAGGAGGGATCAGCCCATAACATGGGTGCAAAACAGCTCAGCCTGTTCGGAATAGTGCCGTCTGTAACATGGAATTTCAAGTTTTAAACTGTTAAATAAATAGATCATGCTTATCAATTCATTATATTTTGTTGCGCTGATGCTTCTGCCGGTCATAATTCATATTCCCTTTCCGGGGAAGCTAATCAGCAAAGTGCTGCGGAAGATGGATATGTCAGGCACTTTAAAGAAAGCTGCCGTCCCTGTAGTACCTGATCAATCCGACGCCGTGAAATCGTCATTTCACAGGAAAATGACAGAAACCCGGAATATGCGGTCCTTTCCCCGGAAGGGTGTTTTCCTGATGGCGGGAATAATTTTGCTCTCAGGCACTTCCTGCATTGATGATATCGAGCTGAAACTTGACCCCGAGCAGTATTCAAGGCTGGTGGTCCAGGGATCGGTAACCGATGCAGATTCGGCGCAGACCGTCATACTGACCAGGACTATACCGTATGACAGGCACGAGCCAAATCCGCCGGCAACCGGCGCAATGGTTACCATAGAGGTAGACGGCACCAGCTACCTGCTGGAGGAGGTCAGTCCGGGTTACTACGAAAGTCGCGATTTCGTTGGTCAGGTGGGAAGCACCTATATCCTGAACATATTGTATGAAGATGAGACCTATACGGCCACATCAACAATGCAGCCAGGGTTTGAGTTAGACTCTATAGGGTTTAAAAAGTTTACCATGGGGTGGCCTGCCGATATGCCCCATTACGAGATACTGATCTACGGTCAGGACCCTCCCGAGCCCGACGATTTCTTCCTTTTCAAACATGCGATCAACGGCGAATGGGCCGACACGCTTTATAAATGGAGTATCTATACCGATATTTTCAACAATGGCGAATACCTGGAAGGGGAATCGATTGCCATCATTGAATCCAGGGCCGACTCACTGGAGGTTCAGGTGATGGCAATGTCGATCGGTGAGGACTATGCCTGGTTTATCAACGATGCCATCTTCAATTACATGCCCAACATGTTCTTTTCCCCTCCAAAGGCAAATGTGAAGGGAAACTTAAGCAACGGGGCCTTTGGTTTTTTCCTGGCAACCTCGGTCCATTTTTCTGAAAAGAGGATGCTTTATCGGGTTAACTATGAATAAGAAATGAATGATATTAAACCCTGATTTAGCCTTTAATTAATCTTGCCAAAACATTCTCCAATTGATTATGTGCCATGGTCAAGCCTTCTGACATTCCCATTTTAATCACGGTTTCCAGGGATTCTGTGTCAGGATACTGGGCAAAGGAAGTGACAGTTGTTTCCTTTTCAGTTGCAACAAATGTGTTTTTCCAGGTTGCCACAGGGAGATCTTCATTGATTGCACCGCTCTCGTCTGTAAATGCGTCTTTTCCGGAAAAGTAGTCTTCCAGCTTTATCTTATCGTAAATCTGGATGCCCCCATGTCTTTCTCCTTCAGGGCCGACCATGTAGTATAACCATTTTCCACCTTCCCGGAAGTCCATAAACTCAGTTTCACATTTCCAGGGCGCGGGTGCCCACCACTGGTCAAGAAGTTCTGCTTCAGTCCAGGCTCTCCACACAAGTGGCAGTTCTGCGTTTAATACACGTTTGGCCTGAAAAGTGGCCAATTTCAAATCTGTCGTTATCTCTGTTTTCATATTAATCTGCTTTTAAGTTATTTAATATGTTGTCGAGCTGGTCAAAACGGTTTTCCCAGATTTTTCTGAAATTTGGTTTGAAGGTGACCCTCTATCTTAATCGTTCCAATTTCCCTTTTCGTTTCACGATGTTTTTGTAGTCCCACTGAATATTCCTGTCCTCTTCTGACTGGGAATCGTTGAATGCTTGAATTTCTTTGTTCATATTATTAAGTTAACTAGTAAGTTGCGTTCCTGCTGGCCGGAAATTTTTCCCTTACTATAAAATTAAATAATTTAACCCAAAGATTCACTTACGCTTGTTTGGGAATAAAACCAGATCCAGTTAATCCAGATTGGATTTTTTTTATTACTTCATTTGTTAGGATTGGATACCGGGAACCCGGATTACAAGGAAAAATAGTAAATTTGATTTTAAAATAATCAGCATGGAAAAAATATATGGTCAGAGATAAAATAATAAAAGAAATCCGGGAGGAACTGATTTCCTGTGCTGATGAAAAAACCCGGGCCACCAGCCAGAACTTTTTTAAAGAGAAGATAAAATACTATGGTGTAAAAGTGCCGGTTGTACACAGAATAAGCAAAAAATTTTACCGGCAAATTGAAACCGGATCCAAATCAGAGATCTTTGATCTATGCGAAATCCTGTGGCAATCAGGATATATCGAGGAGTCATTTATTGCATGTAACTGGTCCTATTATATTCACAGGCAATATGAACCCGTGGATTTTAAGGTATTTGAAAAATGGATCAACAAATATGTGAATAACTGGGCCTCCTGTGATACCCTTTGTAATCATACTGTTGGCGAACTCCTCCAGATGTACCCGGAATTCCTGGGGGAGCTCAAAAAATTCGCAGGATCCGGCAACAGATGGACGAGGCGTGCTGCTGCCGTCTCATTGATAATTCCGGCCAGAAAAGGAAAATTCCTGGAAGACATTTTTGAAATTGCCGATATTTTATTGACCGACAAAGATGACCTGGTTCAGAAAGGCTACGGGTGGATGCTCAAGGCTGCCAGCCAGTCAAATCAGCAGCAAGTATTTGAATATGTTATCAGGAACAAGTCCATTATGCCCCGCACGGCATTACGGTATGCCATTGAAAAAATGCCGGAAGGCCTCAGAAAGCAAGCCATGGCAGGGTAGGTTATAGCAGTCAATCTTCCTGATTGAGTAACTTTTTCCCAATATTATATGCATCACCGGCCTTTTCGCCAATTTTACGGTATTCCCTGGCACCGCCAATGTATATCAGGGGGTTGATTGCCGCGATGTCGAACGACGTGTAGTCGCCGCTATCTCTCAGCTTGTCAGTATCTATATGGGTTTCAATAATCTTCCCGGCAAAATGGTTGGTGGAACCGAAAGTGCCTGACTCAACAAGTACACATTCGAGGTTCAGGGGGCACTCTTTGATAATTGGCGATTTTACGATTTTTGATTCCATTTTCGTGAGACCGGTTTCCCGGAACTTATCCCTGTCACGGCCCGAGGTAATTCCGCAGAAGTCCGCCTCAACCATTATATCAAAAGATGCTATGTTTACGGTGAACTCACCGTTCTTTCTTATCTCATTGCCTGAAAAACCCCTTGATCCCACTGAAATGCCGATTGTGGGAGGAGAACTGGTAAGCAGGCTAATCCAGGCAATCGTTACAATATTTGCATTCTCCATTGTTCCTGTAACAACCAGTCCGGTAGGACAGGGAAACATCACTTTTTGCGGCCCGAAAGTTGTCTTCATAATTTTAAGATTTTTTTTTAAGTCCTGCAATTTAACAATAAGCTGGTGAGAAGGCAAGGATAAAAAGATTACTGCCACCATCGGGAAGTTGCCGGGTGCTATATGCAGAAATATGAAGCTTTCCAAAACAGAAGAAAAGTTAATGGATCTTATGTGGAAAAATGAAACGGTATTTCTTAATCTTATTGACAGCTATCCGGAACCTAAAGGTGATTTTTCCACCGGTACTTCCATTCTCGCAGACTGCGACTGAAAAAATGGATAATAGCTTCTGCTGAATAAAAGGAAAAAAATGACAGGGAAGACCCCGGGATACAGGATCTAAAAGTTTTCCAATTGAAACAGTAATTATAGGTTTAAAATGCCCGTCAGATCGTTGATTCGCTCAGAAAGCATTCTGATATCCGGTCAGTCGCCGCAAAGACGGTTCTGGATCGAATTTTTAAGGAATCACAAATACCTGTAATGACACCTGAAGAGTATCTTGTATCTATTGAATAGAAGGGCACGTTTATGTTAGTGACACGCGGAAACGTGAGGGTGACCCGACCAACATGGCGGTGGCCTTAACCGGTCATATCCTTGAAAACCTTATATTCTGCAACCTGCCTACATTGTCAAGTACAAAGCCATTAATAAGTCCGGCATCATCACGCGTGAACTCCAGCATTCCCAATCTGTCGGTTGAGAACCTGTCGCCG
>SLJO01000049.1 GCA_007135095.1 Bacteroidales bacterium
CATCGAGCAATTTAATAGTACTTTGGGTGATAAATGAAAGCGGGACATCAAGCGATATGCTTTTAATAAGGTCGTCTTTTGCATTTGCAAGAAGCGACATGCTTTTAACTTTTAGCTCAAGCTCATTTTCATTGTAATACCTGGACTGGATCTTGCCTTTTATAAGCAGCGGACAATCTTTTACATAATAATTCTTGTAATTTATGTAATCCTGGCCGAAGAGGGTCAGTTCCCAGGAACTCCTGTAATCTTCAAGGGTCATCCTGCCATAGGGCTTCCCGTTTTTTGTATATGCTTCCTTAACGCTGTTTACAATAACTGCAATTGTCACTTCCCTGTTTTTTAATTTATCAAGATCATCCAGATCTGCAAGTGAATGGGTTGTCAGATTTTCAATCTCAAGCCTGAAATCGTCAAGAGGGTGGGCCGAGAGGAAAATGCCGATCAGTTCCCTCTCCCTGTTCAGTTTTTCGACTTTTGTCCACTCTTCGGCTATGGGGATAGCGGGTTTCGGATACTGCAAGCCCGGGCTGTCGCCGAAAAGATTTCCCTGGGGGGTTATTTTGTCTGCCTGTATCCTGCTGCCGTACCTGATCAGGCTTTCAATAAAACTTGTTCCTTTCGGGTCTGTTGCAAAAAACTGGTATCTTTTTATTTCACTGAATTCATCAAATGCACCAGCCGCAGCAAGTGCTTCAAGGGCTCTCTTGTTTACCGAATGAAGGCTTACGCGCTGGGCGAAATCATAAATATCGGCGAAGGGCCCGTTGTTATTTCTCTCTTCAATTAGCTTTTCAACGCCACTCCCTCCTACACCCTTGATGGCACCCAGTCCGAAACGTATATTGCCTTTCTTGTTTACGGTAAATTTCAGTTCGCTGTCGTTGATGTCAGGGCCCAGTACCTGTATATCCATCCGGCGGCATTCATCCATAAATATGGTGATCTTTTTTATATCGGATATGTTACGGCTTAACACAGCGGCCATGAATTCTGCAGGGTAATTTGCTTTCAGCCATGCGGTCTGGTAGGCAATAAGTGCATAGCAGGTGGAATGGGATTTATTAAATGCATATTGTGCAAAAGCTTCCCAGTCGGCCCAAATCTTCCTGATTATTTTTTCTTCGTATCCGTTATTGATACAACCGGCAGTGAATAGTTCATGAAGCTTATCCATTTCCTGCTTCTTTTTCTTCCCCATGGCCTTCCTGAGCGAATCAGCTTGCCCACCGCTAAACCCTGCCAGTTCCTGGGAAAGAAGCATCACCTGTTCCTGATAAACGGTAATTCCGTAAGTGTCGTCGAGGTATTTTTCCATGGCTGGGACCTCGTAAGATATGGGTTCCCTGCCATGCTTTCTTTTGATAAATTTTGGTATGTATTCCATGGGACCAGGCCTGTACAAAGCATTCATGGCGATAAGGTCTTCAAGGCGGTTGGGCTTAAGGTCCTTAAGATGTTTTTTCATCCCGGGCGATTCGAACTGAAAGACAGCCGTTGTTTCTCCTCTGCTGAAAAGCTCATAGGTTTTTTGATCGTCAAGCCCTATTTTGGTGAAATCAATGGTCTCTCCTTTTGACTTACCAATTGCTTCAATAGCATCTTTTATAATTGACAGGGTTTTCAACCCGAGAAAGTCCATCTTGAGCATGCCAACACTTTCCACATGGCTGCCATCATACTGGGTAACCAGCAGATCGGTATCCTTCGAGGTGCAGACCGGGATATGATCGGACAGCTCATTTTTTGAAATAATTATGCCACATGCATGCAGACCTGTATGCCTGACCGACCCCTCAAGGGTTTCAGCAAACTCAAGGGTCTGTTTGATATCATCTGCCCCGTTTTTCTTTGCATCCATAAGCTCCTTGACTTCCTTGTAGGCCTTTTTCAGGGTAATGCCGGCCCTTTCAGGAACCAGTTTGGCCAGTTTATCTGCCTGCTGCAAGGGGAGCTTTTGAACCCTGGCCACATCACGTATGGCCATTTTGGCGGCCATGGTTCCGAATGTGATGATCTGGGCTACACGGTCTTTCCCGTATTTTTCAATTACATATTGCAGGACAAGATCCCTGCCCTCTTCATCGAAATCAATGTCGATATCAGGCATCGAAATACGGTCGGGATTAAGGAAACGTTCGAAAAGCAAATTATAGCTTACCGGGTCAACATCGGTAATAAAATTACAATAAGCAACTACTGATCCTGCAGCGGAACCTCTTCCCGGCCCTACCGAAACTCCCATCTCCCTTGCCGCCCTGAGGAAATCCTGAACTATCAGGAAATATCCGGGGAACCCCATTTTCTTTATTACCGAAAGCTCGAATTCGATTCTTTCCCTGATTTCATCGGTTATTATCTTATAACGTTTCTTTGCGCCTTCATAGCTAAGATGCTTCAAATAATCATCCTCATTGGTAAATCCTTCCGGAATCCCGAAGTCGGGCATCACAGGAAGGCTGTCCAACTCATATGATTCAATTTTTCCTGCAATCTCCATCGTGTTTTCAAGTGCCCGGGGAATATCTGAAAACAGGGTGTACATTTCATCAGTGGTTTTCAGGTATTCCTGCCTGGTGTAACGCAAACGGCTGGGATCATCTATATCCTTTCCGGTATTAAGGCATATGAGCCGGTCGTGGGCTCCTGCATCCTGGGCGTTTATAAAATGCACATCGTTCGATGCGATGAGGTTTATATTATGCTTTTCAGCCAGCATAACCAGGTGAGCGTTGACTTTATTCTGATTATCCAGGATTTCCCTGTCTATTTCAGGGTCGCCGGACGGATGCCTTTGCAGCTCCAGATAATAGTCATTGCCGAACAATGCCCTGAATTCCAGTATAATCTTTTCTGCCTCCTCTACATTTTTATTCATCAGAGCCTGGGGCACCTCTCCCCCCAGGCAGGCACTGCAAACAATTATGCCAGCCCTGTACTCTCTCAGCAACTCCTTGTCAATCCTGGGTTTATAATAAAATCCTTCGGTATAGGATTTTGAGACGAGCTTGACCAGGTTTTTGTACCCGAGGTGATTTTTAGCAAGCAAAATAAGATGATGCCCGCTGCGATCATCCTTGCCGGTCTTTTCAAACCGGCTTTTTTCTGCAACATAGGCCTCGCAACCGATAATTGGCTTTATATTCTGCGCCCGCGCTTCATTATAAAACTCTTTCACCCCGAACATATTCCCATGATCAGTTATGGCAAGCGCGGTCATCCCGTCCTTTTTTACTTTGGCGATAAGATTTTTAATATTGGAAGCTCCGTCAAGGATTGAATATTGTGTGTGGACATGGAGATGAGTGAAGTTCTTCATTTGGTATGTGCCAGGTTATCAGAGCTTATTAAAATGTCGGGTGCGGTTGTTTTCAAATAGTAAATTTACAAAATAGTCCAGCAGTTTTTTCATTTGTTGAAAACTATTGAAAAAGCATCGTCAAAACAATTTATTATTATATCTTTGCACCCACGATTTAAAAAAGTAGGTTTTATTATAAAAGATTAAAAGAGCATGCCTGTAAAAATCAGATTATCAAGACACGGCAAGAAAAAATTGCCATACTACCACATTGTGGTAGCTGATAGCAGGGCGCCACGAGATGGTAAATTAATTGAAAGGATTGGTTCATACAATCCTAACACTAATCCTGCCACTATTAAATTGGATTTTGATAGAGCATTAGATTGGCTTCTCAAAGGCGCTCAACCTACCGATACCTGTAGAGCTATCCTCTCCTATAAAGGAGTATTAATGAAGAAACACCTCGCAAATGGCATTAAAAAAGGAGCATTGACAGAGGAAGAGGCTGAAACACGCTTCTCGGAATGGCTAAATGAAAAGGAAGCAAAAATCGAAGCGAAGAGACAAAGGGTGCTGGGTAAAAAGGAAGAAGAGACAGCACGAACTCTTGAAGAAGAAGCCAGGGTAAATGAAGCCAGGGCCGCTGAAATTGCAAAAAGGAATGCTGACCTGGCTGCCGAAGCCGCAAAGGCCTCCGGTGAAGCACAGGAAGCTCAGACTGCCGCCGGGGCCGGCGTTGAGGAAGCTCCCGTAAAAGAAACACCTGAAGAGGAGCCTGCAAAGGAATCGTCCGAAGAAGCTCCCGTAAAAGAAACACCTGAAGAGGAGCCTGCAAAGGAATCGTCCGAAGAAGCTCCCGTAAAAGAGACACCAAAGGAAGAACCTGCAAAGGAATCGCCCGAGGAAGCTCCCGTAAAAGAGACACCAAAGGAAGAACCTGCAAAGGAATTGCCCGAGGAAGCTCCCGTGAAAGAGACACCAAAGGAAGAGCCTGCAAAGGAATCGCCCGAGGAAGCTCCCGTGAAAGAGACTCCAAAGGATGATTCTGAAAAAGAATCCTGAATGGCTCTGATCAGGAAGTGAAGCAAGACAGGTAAGAAGCCTGACACCATATACTTTAAGCATGCAACACGCTGAGGATCTGATACTGTTCGGCTTATTTCTTAAAACCCACGGAATTGGCGGCCACCTGGTCCTCAAACTCTTTTTCCTTCCCGAAAATGAACCTGAAGAAAATGAACCGGTATTTGTTGAAGTAGACGGATTACCGGTTCCTTTTTTTATAAAAGAATTCCGGGTTATATCCGATGATACGGCATTTGTTCTGCTTGATGAAGTCGATTCTTCTACTGAAGCCTCAGCTTTTATAAACTGCAGGGTTTTTACTGACAGGCAAAAACCAGGGGAAGATGAGAATAATTCTGGTGTAAATTATGAAATGCTGGAAGGGTTTCGGATTATTGATGAGAAATATGGTGATTCCGGTATACTGCGGGAGGTGTCTGAATTTTCAGAAAACACAGTTATGATAGTCGATTTTAATGGCCGCGAAATACTTATTCCGTTCCATGAAGATATTATACGGAATATAGACCATGAAAGACGCATCATAGAGATTGCTGCTCCCCAGGGTCTGCTTGACCTTTATCTTTCATGAAAGACGCATCATAGAGATTGCGGCACTATATCGCTGCTGGATTAGTTTACCGGACTGATATTAGTTTTTTTTGATACTGACCTGCTTTTAAACTCCGGTAAAAGATCTTTCATTGCAGCTATGATTTTCTGGTTATCGTTTTCCCGCAGAAGAGGGATAAGATTTTCAATTTTTTCTGAGATTTGACTGAGATTCAGCCCTTTTTCAAGAACCAGGTTTATTTTGTGATTTTCCGTGCGCCTCGTGTACTCATGGATATACATAAGTTCTTCATTGATTTTCTCACCTGTCCTCAATCCTGTAAACTTAATACCGATATCCTTGTCAGGCCTCAGTCCGGTGAGCTTAATCATTTTTTTTGCCAGATCGTAAATCTTTACTGACAATCCCATTTCAAATACATAGATTTCCCCGCCCTCTGACATGGCTCCGGCTTCCAGTATCAGCTGGGCTGCTATTGTGCTTGTCATAAAATATCTTGTAACATCCGGATGAGTAATTGTAATGGGTCCTCCTTTTTCAATTTGCTTCCTGAACCGTGGTATTACAGACCCGTTTGACCCAAGAACATTTCCAAATCTTGTTATCGAAAAACTTGTCGCTGACCTGCTTTGAATGTCGAGGAGGATCAATTCGGCTATCCTTTTGGAGGCGCCTGCCACGTTGGCGGGGTTAACTGCCTTATCGGTTGAGATAAATATAAATTTTGAGGTTCCGCAGCTACTTGCCAGTTCGGCCAGAATCAGGGTGGCACATATATTCGTACGCAATGCCTCTGCCGGATTATTTTCCATCATGGGAATATGCTTATAGGCGGCGGCGTGAAAGACGGTATCGGGTTTCCATTTTTTAAAAAGTTCGGCCATTCTGACCTTATCGGCTACATTACCTGTTACAACCTCAATCGTGCCGGAGTGCATTAGTTGCTTCAGTACTGCTTCGGTTGCATAAAGGGGTGATTCAGCCTGATCTACAAGTATCAGGTGCGCGGGTTTATATCCTGCAATCTGCCTGGCGATTTCCCCGCCAATGGAACCGGCTGCTCCGGTAACCAAAACGGTCTTTCCTGTTAATATCGTACCGATGCGTTTGTCATTTACCGGAACAGGCGTACGTTCAAGCAGATCATCTATATATACGGATTCTATCTGGTTGTACGCAAGTTTGCTTGATATCCAGTTTGAAATGAAAGGAACGGAAAGGACCTTCATATCAAAATCCAGACAGGTATCTACTATGTCAATTTTCCTTTCCGGGGTAGGGGGTTGTTTTGAGAAAATAAAAGTATGTGCGGGATTTTTTTCAAGAAATGACCCCAGATAGTCGATTTCATGAACCGCTACACCTTCTATCTTTTTACCGGCGATCCTCTCCTTTTCGTCCATATAACATATTATCCTGTATATCGGCCCTTTTTCTTTTTCAAGAGTATGCTTAACAATCAATCCTGCCTGGTCTGTGCCATATATAATAACCCCTTTCCTGTCGGAAGAGCTATTAAAAATCCCCAACAGGGTGGTAGTCACGAATATTCGGGGCACTGTCAGTCCGAAGAGAAGCAATAGAAAATCTATCAGCAAAACTGACATGGGGATGAATGATCCCCCTGAGAGCATGAAACTTATTATATTTATTAAAACAAATATCCCCGAACCGGTACTTACAACATAAAGCGCCCTCAGCGAGTCGATCGAACTGGTATACCTCAGAAGACCTGCAAAGGTTCTGAAAATGAGAAAGCTTCCGCTTCGGATTATAATGACCAGCGGAAAAACAATGGAAAAGCTGCTGCTCCATTCGGCGGGGACCGAGAAATTAAACCGCAGGAGATATGCAGCTCCCATTGATATTATACTGACCGCCAAATCCAGGAAGAAAACCAACCATCTGGGTGTGTGGTCTCTTTCTTCAGACTCAGTAAATTGTTGACCTTTATGCATTTTTAAGATTTTCAGCGTCTCCTGATTCCGGGACCTCCCGCCGGCACAAAAATAATTAAATTAAGATGCAGCGAAACTTTATTTTTCAGGTCTTTGAAGTGTATCGGGCTATTAATGCAAAAACTAAAATATCATGCAAACACCAAAAGTAACTATTTTCCTGACACTGTGTTTTCTTTTTCTCCCTGCCCTGAATCTGAAAAGTCAGGATTTGCAAGCTAAAGAGCAGGCAGTTCCGGTTTTCAATGGGATAAGCATTTCGGTACCCGGAGAGGTATACATTATTCAGGGCCCCTCCCAAAGATTAATTTTAGAGGGTACTGAAAGGGTAATGGATAATCTTGTGACCGAGGTAAGGAGAGGAAAGCTAATCATTTCTGCCCCGCCCCGGTGGAATTTCAGAAGGAATGACCAGCTGAAGGTGTACATTACCGTAAGTGAGCTGAATTCACTGGAAATATCAGGTTCGGCACACATTTATACAGAAGGCTCATTGAGTACCGACATTATGGCGGTTACCATAAGCGGAAGCGGCCGTGTTGAATTTGAAGAGCTTTCGGCTGATGAACTTTCAAGTGTGATTTCCGGTTCAGGCAGGGTTTATGTTGGCAGCGGGACTGAGCTTACAAATCAGGCCATTAAAATAAGCGGATCCGGGCGGGTTGATTCTGCTTCTGTCCCGGCCGGCAAGGTCAATATTACCATTAGCGGGTCCGGCAGGTGTTATGTATATGCACTGGCAGACCTTCATGTTCGTGTATCAGGCAGCGGGAGGGTTGTTTATACGGGCACTCCCCTTGTTGACTCAAGAATATCGGGCTCGGGAAGGATTATGAGTTCCAGGTGACCTGAACTAACGGATCTTGATGATTTCACCCTTTTCTCCGAATTTAATAATATCTGAAGCGGTTGATGCGGTTTCATCATCCTGCCTCCATTTAACGATATAATCAACAGAATCTTTTATTTCCCGGGAGATACTGCTGAAGCCCGATGGCGGGGGATTTCCACTGATATTTGCCGATGTGGATACGACAGGGCTGCCCAGTTTCCTGATCAGTTCCCTGCAGAAATCATCCTGTACCACCCTAATGCCAATTGTATTATCCTGTCCGATAAGGGAAGGGGCAAGGTTTGTGGCATCCTGGAAAACAATGCTTAAAGGTCTTTTGGCTGATTCAATGAAAGCGAATGCTATATCCGGCACCTTTTTTACGTATTTGCCTATATTGGCTGCTTCATCGATTAAGATGAGCATTTGCCGGGTATCATCCCTGGCTTTTATTTTGAATATTTTTTGCACCGCCATATCCTGTGTGGCGTCACAGCCTAATCCCCATATGGTGTCGGTGGGATAAAGTATAGTCCCCCCATTCTTCAGTATTTCCAGTGTTCTGATTAACTCATCGTTCATGGTGGATTTCATTTTTATATGACTGGTGAAAAATGATGCGGGTCCGGTTATTTATGTGAAGAAACAGTTGATTCATATACATCCATCATTTTTTCAGCTATTGTGTTATGCTGAAAATTTCCCGCATACCTTATGCCGCCGAGAACCATTTTCTCCCGCAGTTTCTGGTCTGCAAGTACTTTATTCATAGCTTCTGCCAGTTGTTCATTGTCACAAGGGTCAACGTACAGGCTTTCAGGACCGGCTGTTTCACTAAAGCAGCTTCCTGAACTCGTAATTACGGGTGTGCCGGAGCTCAGTGCCTCAAGTATAGGGATCCCGAACCCTTCATAAAGAGAAGGATAGACAAATAGCATGGCCTGCTGGTAAATTGCTGCAAGGTCTTCTACAGGCACATTTTCCAGAAAATGGACATTTTTTAAGCCGGCAGTTTGTATTAAAGCATTAACTGTTTTGATGTAGCCGGTTTTTTTTCCCACAACTACCAGCGGGATGTCAATTCTTCCCAGCTGCATTGCCCTGATGACAGAAGGGAGATTCTTTCTTGGTTCAATTGTTCCCACCGAAAGGATGAAATCCTGCGGAAGACCGTATTTTTCCATAACCAGCACCCGGGTATCCTCACCGGCCCTTTTATAAAAAAGGGAGTCGCAGGTCTGGTAGATAACATTAATCCCGGAGGGGTCAACATCAAGAAATTCTTCTATATCTGCTTTGGTTTGGTGGCTTATTGCAACTATTGTATCAGCTACCCTGCAGCTATGGGCTATTTTTCGTTGATAAATGAATCTGTTGACCGTAGTGAACATCTCGGGATGCCTGAAGGCTATCATGTCATGAATGGTTACCACCTTTTTGACCGGTGAGTTGCTCATACCCAGAGGCAGGTCATGACTTAGTCCGTGATAAAGCTCAACCCCGTCATTTATAAGTCTCCTGGAAAGTCCAACGGATCTCCAGCAGGGCCCGCAATATTTACCCAGATAGGAGCCGGGCTTTTCAATGCTGCTTCCCTCGGGTAAGCTGAAATCAAGGCTGCCGTTAATGCTTGGTGTATACAGCAGGTACTGGTTGTCCGGATAGCGGTTTCCAAGCAGCCTTATAGTATTGCGGCTATAGTTGCCTAATCCGCTTGTGTTGTTGAATGCACGCTTGGCGTCAAACCCAATCCTCATCAGATAATATTTATTATAAAAACCATGGAACCGGACTGCAATATTACACACCCGCCGGCACTGCCGGAAAGATACTGTTAGAATGGCCCGGGGCCGGCGGTTATATTAAACCGATACATTATACTCCCTCAGCGCCTCATTAAGAGAGGTTTTTAAGTCGGTCGAGCTTTTCCTTTTACCAATTATCAGGGCGCAGGGCACCTGATATTCCCCTGCGGGGAATTTTTTCGGGAAGGTGCCCGGAATAACGACCGATCCCGGGGGTATCAGTCCGCGCGATTCCACCGGTTCGCTCCCTGTTACATCTATTATCCTTGTAGACATGGTAAGTACAACATTGGCGCCCAGCACAGCCTCCCGTTCCACCCTCACGCCTTCAACAACAATACAGCGGGATCCTATAAAGCAATTGTCCTCTATTATTACCGGTGCAGCCTGAACCGGTTCCAGCACACCGCCTATTCCAACTCCTCCGCTAAGGTGTACATTTTTGCCTATCTGCGCGCATGACCCTACTGTAGCCCAGGTATCAACCATGGTATTTTCGTCAACCCATGCGCCTATATTGACATATGAAGGCATCATGATCACTCCCTTGCCAAGAAATGCACCGTATCGGGCAATGGCATGGGGTACTACCCTCACTCCCAAATCGGGATACCCCTTTTTAAGGTTCATTTTATCATGAAATTCGAAGGGACCTACCTCAATGAGTTCCATTTTTCTTACAGGGAAATATAGAATTACAGCCTTTTTTACCCAGTCATTAACCTTCCAGCCCTTATCTGTTGGTTCTGCCACCCTGAGTATTCCCCGATCAAGGTCGTCTATTACTGACCCGATGTTTTCAACAATTTCCTCCCTGGCCAGCAGTTCCCTGTTATCCCAGGCATTCTCTATATTTTTTCTGCGCCGATCCATTAATTAAAATTATAATTATCCAATTATTTAAGGTTTTTCGATCTCCTTTTTTGCAAATGTACAATGATTAGGTCACTTTTTTTAGTTATTTTGTCAGCCCGGCTTACAGTCATTCTAAAATATTTAATAGCGCAACACGTTTAAACATTAGATTTGTCCCTCTTGATTTTTTATTCGGCGGGTTACTTTGGCAGCAAAAAAAGAAAATAACAATATGAATAACAATTACAAACAATCTATTTTTCTGAGTCTGCTGGTCAGTTTCTTTTTTGTTTTAGTTGCTGATGCTCAGGAAAAGTCCGGTTATATGCTTCCCGCAGATGACATATTATCCATAGTCGATGCACCTGCCACCCCATCGGTATCCATACAGCCGCAAAACGAGAAGTTTCTCCTGCTTGACAATCCGAGCATGCCAGGCATTGACGAACTTGCAGCAGGGGAACTCCGCCTGGCCGGTGTGCGCCTGGATCCTGCGACAAACGGCCCCAGCAGGGCCAGATACAATACGGGTATAAGCATTGTAAACATTGACGGAACCGATGAGCAGAGAATAATCGGGCTGCCCTGGCCGGCCAAAATCAGTAATATACGCTGGTCGCCTGATGGCCGAAAGATCGCATTTCTCAAGACACGTGGTGATGGCATTGAATTGTGGGTTACAGATATTGCAACTGCTCAAGCCACGAGGCTTACAAAGGGTATCATCAATGATGTCCTTGGCAATCCGTTCACCTGGGTTTCGGATAGTAAAACGATTATTTACACAGCCATTCCTGAAGGCAGGGTTGAACCCCCTGCACAGGTTCTAATACCATCGGGGCCTGTTATCCAGGAAAATATTGGCCGGCAGGCTCCTGCAAGAACCTTTCAGGACCTTCTTTCAAACAGTCATGATGAAGAACTGTTTGAGTACTACACCACATCCCAGCTGGTAAAGGTCAATATTGAAACCAGCGAAGAATCAACACTCGGCCGGCCCGGCATATTCCGGGACGTAAGTCCTTCACCCGATGGGTTATACCTTATGGTTCATCGTATTAAAAGACCATTTTCATACCTTGTACCACAATTCCGATTTCCATATAATGTGGAGATACTTAACATGAAAGGTGAACTGGTCAGACTGGTTGCCGAAATACCTTTAATGGAAGAAGTACCCCGCGGATTTGGAGCAACATATCCTGGTCCGCGCTCATTTACCTGGCGTAATGATGCACCGGCTGTTTTGTATTGGGTAGAAGCACTTGATGGAGGTGATCCCTCTGTTGAAGTGCCTTATCGTGATCAACTTATATGGCTGCCTGCTCCTTTCACATTGGTTCCGGAAAAAGGGTTGAAACTGGAGTTGAGATATTCCGGCATTACCTGGGGCAATGATGATCTGGCTGTGGTGAATGAATTCTGGAGGAGCGACAGGAGAATGATAACAAGTTTTTTTAATCCCCGGAAACATGACGGGAAAACCGTTATATGGGACCGGTCGATAGAGGACAGGTACGGAGATCCCGGAAGTTTTCAGACAATTACCAATGCATATGGGTTTTCAGTTTTGCAGTTCGACCGCAGGGGAAGGTCATTGTTCCTGTTTGGTGCAGGCGCCTCACCCGAAGGAGACCGGCCGTTTGTGGATGAATTCACAATTCGGAATAATTCGGTGTCGCGGCTATGGCAATCGGAATCAACATATAATGAGATTCCTGTGCGAATAATCGACGACAGGAGGCGAACATTGCTTACCCGTCGCGAGTCGGTCACTGAACAGCCAAATTATTTCATGCGCGATATTCGCTCAGGTAACCTTTCACAAATAACCTTCTTCCCCGATCCCCAGCCCCAGCTAAGAGAAGTTTCAAAACAGATGATACACTATGTAAGGGAAGACGGAGTAAACCTGACAGGCGAGCTTTATCTGCCTGCAGGTTACGACCCTGATACCGACGGACCTCTGCCTGCAATTCTCTGGGCTTATCCAAGAGAATTCAGAAGCTCGGATGCTGCCGGACAGGTCAGTGGTTCTCCCAATACCTTTACAAGGGTAGGGAATAATTCTGTGGTCCTTTTCGTAACCCGCGGATACGCAGTTCTGGATAATGCCCGTTTCCCGATTATTGGAGAAGGGGATGAGGAGCCAAACGACACATTTGTTGAACAACTTGTTGCAAACGCTTCTGCTGCTATTGATAAGCTGGTCGAAATGGGCGTTGCCGACCGTGAACGGATTGCTGTTTCCGGCCATTCCTATGGAGCATTCATGACCGCAAACCTGCTCTCCCATTCGAATCTTTTTGCCGCCGGCATAGCCAGAAGCGGGGCTTATAACCGAACAATGACCCCATTTGGGTTTCAGGCTGAAGAAAGAACCTACTGGGAAGCTCCCGAAATCTATTTCCGGATGTCGCCTTTTTCTTATGCGCATCAGGTTCAGACCCCGATTTTACTTATTCATGGGGCGGCCGACAATAACTCAGGAACATTTCCCATGCAGAGCGAAAGATATTATAATGCCCTGAAAGGACACGGTGTGACAACCAGGCTGGTTATGCTGCCACATGAATCGCACGGATATGTAGCCCGGGAGTCAGTTCTCCATGTGCTGTGGGAATACCAGAAGTGGCTTGATGAATATGTGAAGTTCAAATAATTCAGGTTGAACCGTATTAATTCCGAAGTGTAATTATGCAGCATTAATTCCTGTAAAATCTGACCTGTATGGACATTCCGCGATGGAAGGATGTGCTTGAAGCCCATGTAAGAATAAGTTCACTTGTGAATCACACTCCCGTTTTCACATGCTCGACGATAAATCGTTTTACCGGCAGTGAGATTTTTTTTAAATGTGAGAACTTCCAGAAAACCGGTTCCTTCAAGTACCGGGGAGCGAGTAACGCTGTTTTTTCCCTTAATGCCGACGATGCCAGGGCAGGCGTGGCAACTCATTCCTCCGGCAATCATGCTGCCGCACTAGCTCTTGCGGCAAGCAAAAGGGGAATACCTGCACATATTGTTATGCCGGATACTTCACCCCGGGTTAAAAAGGATGCAGTGGCATCCTATGGTGCCGAAATTACTTTTTGCGCGCCTTTACTTGAGGCCAGGGAGAGTTCGCTGAGGAATGTGGCAGAGCGGACCGGTGCCGCATTTATACATCCCTATAATAATCCGAAGGTTATTTCCGGGCAGGCTACCGCAGCAAAAGAGTTTCTTGAAGAAACCCAAAAGCCTGATATTATCCTTGTACCTGTGGGAGGTGGTGGATTGCTTAGCGGTACTGCAATTACTGCTGCAAACATGTCGCCGGGAATCATGGTAATCGGGGCTGAACCAAAAAATGCCGATGATGCATACCGGTCCTTTAAAACCGGGGTTTTACAACCTCCCCTGAAACCAAATACAATAGCAGACGGCCTGCTTACATCACTCAGCCCGTTAACCTTTGAAATTATCAGAAAGAATGTTTATGATATCTTCTGTGCAGGCGAGGAAAGCATAATCAGGGCCATGCGGCTTATATGGGAAAGGATGAAGCTTATCACGGAGCCTTCTTCAGCGGTAGCCCTCGCTGTTGTTCTTGAAAACAAGGAATTTTTCACCGGGAAAAAGATTGGCATTATCCTTACAGGCGGTAATGTTGATCTGGGGCATCTTCCTTTTACCCGCACCGGTTAATTATCTGTTAGGGCCGGATGAGCTGTCCTGCGGAAAGAAAATTCGCATTTCAGCGGGTAATGATCAGATAGTTCAATTCTTGGTGAATCAAAATAAAATGACCTAAGACCCTTGCTGTACAGGATATAATCTATACGGAACAACGGGATCCTTGCAACATAGGTGTTTCCTATTCCTCTACCGGATGTTACAAAAGCATCTTCAAGATCCTGGTTCCTGAGCTGGCGATAAGTATATGAAACAGGAGTATCATTAAAATCGCCGGTAATAAGTACCGGATACGGTGATTCCTGTATCTTGCTGACTATAATCCCCACCTGCTGGGAGCGCCTGACGAAAGCTTGCTTGAGCTTCTCTGCCACATCCTTTATCCCTGTGACGTTTCTGTGATTTTTATGCCTGCCCAGGCTGTCAAGGAAGTTAATGTTTTCCTGGGTAAACTGTACCGACTGCAAATGATTGTTCAGCACACGGACCGTGTCGTTGTTAATTACTATATCAGTATATATGCTGATGTTGCTGCTATTTGGAAAATCAATTTTCCCGGTGTTGATAATAGGATATTTGCTGAATGTGGCTATACCAAAATTGAAGTTTTTGTTATTGGTGCTTGAGTATTCAATGTGGTTATAACGTTGATGGAGCCTCTGGTAACTTCTTGAATTATTCCACGGGTCTTCTTCGTTAAAAAAATATTCCTGTATGCATAGAATATCAGGATCTTCATTTAACAGGAAATCATAAATATTGGTCCTGACCGAGGGATCGTCTATCCAATCATACAGGTTGAAAAGTCTCACGTTATAAGATAAAAATGAAAAGGTATTGTCGGGATTGGCAGGCTGTTTGTGAGAAAGCCTGATCTGAAAGGTATTTGTAAGATGGTTCAATCCTGCCATTATCACTATCAGGGAATAAATAAACAGCATTCTTCTTTTTGCCGCCCAGTAGATCACGAACAGGACATTGAAAAGCAGCAAAAAGGGATAGGCAAGTCCGAAAAACGGCAGCACCCATACATTTTCCGGGTTTACATGGGATGACAAATAGGAGAGCAAAAGCAGCACCAGAAAAATAAAATTAATCAGCACCAGGGTGTTATGCAAAAGCCATTTTATTTTCTCAAATATGTAGATATGTATTCTCACAGATTCTGTTTTCAGTAATGCCCTATTATTAAACTGATGATAATGAAAAAAATTGCCGCATAAAAACCTCTGTTCTGTAGTGGCAACACCGACGTTTTGAAACTAAAAATACAAACATTTTGCAAGCAGGCACTACATAAGTAAGATTTGTGGTTAATTTATCCGGGCGTAAAAACAATTCCGGCGCGGCAGGTATTGCTCTTGTTAAGAGTCAGGGTTTACTGCCGGTACGGAACAATATCTCTTTTTCTTCTTTCGACAGACTGTCGTATCCGGATTTGGAGATCTTATCAAGTATTTCATCAATGCGTTGCTGCCTTCGGACTTTTTGCCTGTTATAATCGTAGTCGGTAGCTGTTTTTTTGTACTCAACCTTGAGTTTGCCTGGCGGCTTGAACCATGATGATACTCTTTGAAAAAAGCGGGTTAACCCTTTGGTCATGTCGAACCCTTTCCTGTATTGCCTTATGTACAGCCAGCCAAACAGTGCACCGCCAAGATGCGCGATATGGCCTCCCGGGTTGTTACCCGCGATGCTTATAATATCCAGCACAATCATAAAAGCAGCAATATATTTCAGCTTCACCGGTCCCAGGAACAGCAGGGTGATGGTGTAATTGGGGACATACACAGAAATGGATATTACAATTGCCAGTACTGCTGCTGATGCCCCCAGGGCTCTTGAAACCGGGAGAACCTGGGTAAAGGCAGGAAAAAGGTTGAATGAGAGAATATACAGAAATGCACCGGCCAGACCTCCGAGGATATAAACGCCAAGTAGCTTCTTCTCATCCAGGTATTCCAGAAATATCCTGCCGAACCAGTACAGCCATAGGATATTGAAAAGTATGTGAAGAAATCCCTCATGCAGGAACATATAAGTGAATATTGTCCATGGCCTTGACAGAAGTTCGGAAATCATTGCCGGAGCAGCCAGCCAATTAATAATAAAATATGTTCCGGCATGGTCGGCGCTGAAAAGGAAAAAGATTACCTGGATAATCTTAACTGCAACAAAAACTGCCAGGTTTACATATATTAACCTGGTCAGAATGCTGCCTGTTTTGAATGAATGGTATATTTCATCTATTACTGACATATATTTCCGGAGTATCTGTTCTTTATATTATTACTGAAGGTGCATTTCTTTATTCCTTAACCTCTTGTTTTGTTCGGGTTATTTTAACCGGGCATTTTAACGGCTTGACGGGTATCAGAAAAATTTCCGTGCATTTCTGTTCCAGTACTTTATCAGAAGGAATCCAAACAACATGCCTCCCAGATGGGCAAAGTGCGCAATATTGCTTCCCGGTCTTGTTAATCCGAGGTACAGTTCTATAAGCCCGTATGCTATCACAAAATATTTGGCTTTAATTGGAATCGGAGGGAAAAGGAGCATTAGCCTGGTATTGGGAAATAACATGCCAAATGCAAGCAGAACACCGAATACGGCACCTGAGGCTCCCACAGTAGGGATATTCATTTGCTGCCTCACGCTGTTTTCGACCATGTTTATTGCCTGCGTGATATATGCTTGATTATTAGGCTGGTCCGACCAGCTTATAATGAAGTCATAGACCTGCCTGCTGGGCCGTGAAATATGATCATTAATAAAAGCGGAGAGCATCTCAGGGGTAGGGTTATTCATAAACACCTGGGCTGAATTCATCATGGAGGATAGTTCCAGGTAATTTACAAATGTATGTAATGCTGCTGCTCCCAGTCCGGTTACAAAATAATATATCAGAAATCGCTGGCTGCCCCATACCGATTCAAGTACCCTCCCAAACATCCATAAAGCGAACATGTTGAAAAACAAATGAGTCAGTCCCCCATGCATAAACATGTGAGTAACAATCTGGTATGGCTCAAAATATTCAGATTCGAAATAATAGAGTCCGAGTACCCGGGTGAGCTGGATATTAAAAGTGCTGCTGGCCACGAAATCAGCAAAAAGCATAAGGATGTTAATGATAAGAAGGTTTTTCACAACCCTCGGTATGCCGCCAAATCCTCCTAAAACCATGGTAATTTTTTTATATTAATATATAACAGCGCCGGGTTTGATATGTTTAATTAGCCTGTATCTGGTTATCCTTTGTAAAAGTAGTAAATGATGTCTAAAAAAGTTTGGTTTGCGACTTATTTACTTTCCAATGTGTCCAGCTCCCTTATGATCCCTGCCTGAACCTTTTCTCAATGTCATCATTGCCGATAATGGTGATAATGATTTTTCCATCCGGGGAGAAATTAGGCATTTCACAGGCGAAAAGCTTGTCAATTATTTCCTGCATTTCCTCCCTGTTAAGTGACTTGCCATAATGTACAGCTGATGACCTCGCCAGGTTGCGGGCAATTTTTTCACGGGGGCTTTCACTGAATGCCGAACCGGTTGACTTGTATTCCGAGAGCAGGCTTTCTACCATTTTGACAGGATCTGCATGATCAGTATCAACGGGACATCCTGAAATCAATATACTGTTTGATCCGAAATCCCTTATATCGAATCCAAAATCAGCCAGTTCACCTGCCAGTTCTTTTATCAGCAGGTAATCGGAAGAACTTAGTTCAAGGCTTACCGGGTAAAGCTGTTGCTGGGCAATAAATGAGCCTGTCTGAATTGATTTCATGAATTTTTCAAAAAGGATGCGTTCATGGGCCCTCCTCTGGTCAATAATCATCAGCCCCGATTTAACCGGCGACAATATATACTTGTTCTTTAAATTTAATAGCACAGGAGAGCTGGCCTGGCTGGTGCTTGTTTCTGCATTTTCTTCCTGCGGGAAATCGCTTTCTTTTTGTTCTCCCTGAAGGCTGGGGGTTTCCGATTCAAAGCCTTTATATAATTCCTCCCAGTTACCGAACCTGACTGCATTGTCCTTGCCCGGATTAAATGACAGCCTGCCCGTTTCCCGGTTAAAGGGATTATAATCGTGGTTCACCGGAATTTCCGGCGACACCGGTTCTTTGTTCCTGCTGGCCACCGGCATATCTATCATTCCGTCGGTATTGAAATCGATAGATGGAACCAGGTTGAATTTCCCGAGCGACTCTCTGACCGACGCCATAAGGATTTGCCATATAGCCCTCTCATTTTCGAATTTTATCTCTGTTTTTGTAGGGTGTATATTGACATCGACCGACTCGGGTCTGGCAGAAAAGTAGATGAAATATGAAGGCAGGGTATCCGGGGGAAGTATTTTATTATAGGCCTGGGCAACTGCTTTATGGAAATAGGGATGACGCATAAATCGCTTATTGACAAAGAAAAACTGTTCGCCAGGCGATTTTTTCGCAAATTCCGGTTTTGCTATGAATCCGCTGATTTTTATCAGGTCCGTCTGTGTGCTGACCTCAACAAGCTGCTGGTTGATATTTTTACCGAAAATATGAATTATCCGCTGTCTGTGGTTGGTCCGTGGAAGGCGAAGTAATTCTGTGCCGTCCTGTTGCAGGGAAAATTCAATTTCAGGATGTGCAAGGGCTATGCGTTGGAATTCATTAACAATATGCCTTAATTCTGTTGAATTGGTTTTAAGGAATTTCCTGCGGGCAGGAACATTGAAAAACAGGTTCTTTATGCTGATTTTACAACCTGCCTTACACGCAATGGGTTCCTGTTTTATAAATTTCGAGCCTTTAATCTCGACCAGGCTTCCTATTTCGTCGTTATGGCGCCTGGTTTGTATTTCAAGTTCGGCAATTGCGGCAACGGAAGCCAGGGCTTCTCCCCTGAAGCCCATGGTATGTATAGCAAACAGGTCATCGGCACTTTTGATCTTTGACGTTGCATGGCGTTCGCAGGATAACCGGACATCCGTTTCACTCATGCCGGACCCGTTATCTATTACCTGCACCAGGTTCTTCCCGGCATCTCTCACTATTACTTCAATAAGGGTGCTTTTCGCATCAACAGCGTTCTCTACCAGCTCCTTGATTACTGAAGCAGGTCTTTGAATAACTTCTCCTGCCGCAATCTGATTTGCAACTGAATCCGGAAGTAAATGTATAATATCTGCCATTTATTTGGGATGTGATAGCTTAAAAATAAATAATATACCAGGCAAGGGCGAGTAATACCAGCAGGATGACCAAAAGTCGCATGTTTGAGGTTCTTTTCTGCCTGCGTGCCTTATTGAAATAGCTTTTCATCTGACCCTTGATATGGGTTTTGTAGTCGCCCCTGAAATATTTATTTCCCTCAGGCTGGTCGTCGGTAATTCCCATTTCAGATTTTATCTGAGCTATCCTTTTGTCAAGCTCCTCTTTCCTTTCATCATAGTATCGCGGCTTATATTGAAACTGCTTGGTTTTGGGCAATCTAAAAAATGCTGTTACCATGGTTTATATTTTTTGTAAAGTTAAATCAAATTTACTTTTTTTAATAAGTTGCCGTATTGCGGCTCTGCCTTAATAGCAGATGAACCTTATTTATGAAGGTTGCTGTTTTTTTGATCCTAAAAAATTGTACTTTTAACACAATTCCGTAAAATTAAAAGGAGTCCATGCTGAATGTATTGTTAGTAACGTGATTCCGCCCACATTATGATGTATTTATACTCTTTTATTCTCAAGGGTCATACATGTGCCAGGTCGCGCAAAAGTGTAATGAATAACGGGAAATGTATAAAAATGAGTGATTCACTTAATCGGACCGGGAGAAATTTAATGCGGCATGTTTTTTTAAGTATAGATTTAATTTTTTTTAGGGCACAATGAAAACGGATGATCTGAAACAAGGGTTTAAGCAGGCACACCGGATGCTGGATATTTTTTTATCTGATGAGGATAATTTTGAACGCATAGCAGCTGCAGGCCGGATTATGGTAAAATCACTTTCCTCGGGAGGGAAGGTCATTTCATGTGGCAATGGCGGTTCGATGTGTGATGCCATGCATTTTGCCGAGGAGCTTACCGGCAGGTTCAGGGAAGACCGCGGCCCCGTTGCAGCAATTTCAATAAGTGACCCTTCCCATATTACATGCACTGCAAATGACTATGGATTTGATCAGATATTTTCCAGGTTTATTCTGGCTGTCGGGAATAAAAACGACGTCCTCCTCGCAATAAGCACCAGCGGTAATTCGGTTAATGTCCTTGAAGCAGCCCGAACTGCCAGGAAAAAGGGAATGAAGGTCGTTGCCCTTACCGGGAAAGACGGGGGAAAGCTTGCTGGAATTTCAGATATTGAGCTGCGGGCTCCAATGTCGGATTATTCAGACAGGGTTCAGGAAATCCATATCAAAATTATCCATTCCCTGATATTTTATATTGAAAATAATTTGTAACTTGATTATGAAGATTGTTGCCGGCTATTTGTGGTATATTTTAATTATTGCAGGGGCGATACTTTCTTTATACCTTACAGCATGTCAAAAAGATGCCTCCAATGATGATCCGGACATTTATGGTAAATGGGTTGACCCTGCCGATGGAACAGTTTATCGCACTCTCGAGCTGGGCGACCAGATATGGATGGCAGATAATATAAACCGCGGAGAGATGATTGCCGGAAACCGTGAACAGGAAGATAACGGGGTCATTGAAAAGTACTGTTATGACAATAACCCGGTCCTGTGCGAGAAGTATGGCGGATTATACCAGTGGGAAGAGGCGATGCAGTACAGCACGACCGAAAGCTCGCAGGGAATATGTCCCGAAGGCTGGCATATACCCTCAGACAGTGAATGGAAGATTCTTGAGATTTTCCTTGGAATGCCGGCAGATGCTGCCGGTGAAATTCTTTGGCGGGGCAGTAACCAGGGCCGCATGATTCAGCCCGGGGGCGAAACCGGTTTTGATGCATTAAGGGGAGGCAACCGTTTCCTGACAGGGAGTTTCAACCAGCTTGGCAGCACCGGATATTTCTGGACATCGACAATGGCGGAAGGCAATCATGCCTGGAGAAGAGGCGTCGGTCTGGAAGAGGATGGCATATACAGATCGGTTAATCATAAAACATTCGGTTTCCCGGTACGCTGCATTAAATATTGAAACCATTACACAAAGTATCAATGTTTATCTATGCCAGTCGGAGAGGGAATATGTTGGCTGCATTAAAAATTGAAACAGCACACAATGTCAAACCATTGAAACCAGATGCTTGTAAAAACCTTTGGTTCAGCACTTCTGGGCATTGATGCTATTATCGTTACCGTTGAGGTTAGTGTTACAAAAGGGATTAATTTTTTTTTGGTCGGCCTTCCTGACAATGCCATAAAGGAAAGCCAGCAGCGGATTGCAACGGCCCTTGATAATAACGGGTATAAAATGCCTGGCAGAAGGATAGTTATCAATATGGCTCCTGCCGGGATACGAAAGGAAGGCTCTTCCTATGATCTTACTCTCGCAACGGGAATTCTTGCAGCATCCGGACAAATTCCATCAGGCAGGATTGGTGATTACCTTATAATGGGGGAGTTATCACTTGACGGCAGTCTGCGCCCGGTAAGGGGAGCCCTTCCTATTGCTATAAAAGCAAAGGAAGCGGGTTTGAAAGGTTTTATCCTGCCAATGCAGAATGCACGTGAAGCAGCCATAGTGAAAGGGCTTGAGGTTCACGGGGTAAGGCACCTGATGGATGTAACAGATTTTTTTCATGGAATTAAAAAATTTCAGCCCCTGATAGTGGACGCCAGAAAAGAGTTCCAGAAACGCGTAAACAATTGGGAATCTGATTTTGCCGATGTAAAAGGGCAGGAAAATGTTAAACGGGCCCTTGAAATTGCGGCTGCCGGCTCTCATAATCTCCTTATGCTTGGCCCCCCTGGATCCGGGAAGACCATGCTTGCCCGCCGTTTGGCTTCCATATTACCGCCTTTTACCCTTCAGGAATCGCTTGAGACGACAAAGATCCATTCAGTTGCCGGCAGACTGGGAGCTGAGCGCTCACTTATGACCCGGCGTCCTTTTCGCTCACCCCACAACACAATAAGCGCTGCTGCAATGGTTGGCGGCGGAAGCGTTCCCCGGCCGGGAGAAGTATCCCTTTCGCACAATGGTGTTCTTTTCCTTGATGAGCTTCCTGAGTTTCAACGGTCAGTTCTTGAAATGATGAGGCAACCGCTTGAGGACAGGAGCATAGATATTTCACGCGCAAAGTATGCTGTGCGCTATCCTGCAGGGTTTATGCTGGTGGCTTCAATGAACCCTTGTCCGTGCGGGTATTACAATCACCCTGAAAAAGATTGCATATGCCATCCCGGGATGGTGCAGAAATATCTCAGCCGGATATCCGGCCCCCTGCTGGATCGTATAGATATACATATTGAAGTGGCACCGGTCACCTTCGATGAATTATCGGGAAAAAGAAATGCCGAGAGCTCCTCAGCAATCAGGACCAGGGTAACCGCCGCAAGGGTATTACAGGGAAAACGGTTCCGGCAGCATTCGAATATTCACAGTAATGCCCAGATGAGCTCGAAATTATTGCACGATCATTGCCCGGTTGATAATACCGGGAGACTTTTGCTAAAAAATGCAATGCATAAGCTGGGCCTGTCAGCAAGGGCTTATGACCGAATTCTTAAGCTCTCCCGAACAATTGCTGACCTTGACAATAGCCCCAAAATTGAAAGTTTGCACCTTGCCGAGGCCATTCAGTACAGAAGTCTTGACAGGGAGGCTTGGGCAGGTTAGTTAAGGCAGTTTCCCAATTGTTATTTATAAGGAATTTCCGGCAACAGACTTTCCGCACAGCCCGCACCTTTATCCAAAGCTATCCTTTAATCATTCTAATTTAGAATGTTCATATATGAGAATATTGTAATTTTCTTAAATTTGTGACTGTTTTTTCCCTTATTATTGCGTAAGGCCTTGTTGTACAAAGATATGAGATCGCAAGATATTGTTTTTATGTTTTATCACAGTAATTAATTTAATAAAAAGGAGGAATTGATATGCCTGTAATTTTTTGGTTAGTACCATTAAGTTCCCTTTTTGCTCTTGGCTTCGCTTACTATTTCTTTAAGCAGATGATGAGCCATGATGAAGGAACTGACATGATGAAGAAAATTGCTGCCCACGTCCGCGAGGGAGCAGGTGCCTACCTGCGTCAGCAATACAAAGTTGTTATTATCGTTTTCGCGGTGATCACAGTTATTTTTGCCATAATGGCTTATGGACTTGGAATTCAGAATCCATGGGTGCCTTTCGCATTTCTTACCGGTGGTGCTTTTTCCGGTCTGGCTGGTTTTTTTGGGATGAAGGCTGCTACCTTTGCATCGGCAAGGGTTGCCCACGCATGCCGCACTTCTCTTGACGCCGGACTAAAGCTGGCTTTCCGCTCCGGTGCAGTAATGGGTCTGGTTGTGGTAGGTCTTGTACTGCTGGATGTTTCAGCATGGTTTTTAGTTCTCAACTGGGCCGTTCCTGAAGCACAACCAGGGTTAAAGCTTCTTACCATCACTGCCACCATGCTTACTTTTGGTATGGGTGCATCAACACAGGCTCTCTTTGCACGTGTTGGCGGTGGTATATATACCAAGGCTGCTGACGTTGGTGCCGACCTTGTAGGCAAGGTTGAGGCCGGCATACCCGAGGATGATCCCCGCAACCCTGCTACTATTGCTGATAACGTTGGTGATAATGTTGGCGATGTTGCCGGCATGGGAGCCGATCTTTTTGAGTCGTTTGCCGGTTCAATTCTGGCTACCGCTCTGCTTGGTGCTGCCGCATTCATAGGATATGGTTCGGAAATGCAGTTCAATGCAGTAATAGCTCCTATGCTGATTGCTGCAGTGGGAACATTGCTTTCGATTGCAGGTGTATTTTTTGTGCGCACCAAAGAAGGAGCCACCCAGAAGGAACTGCTTAAATCCCTTGGCGTTGGTGTCAATACCAGCGCTGCTTTGATCGTTGTATTTTCACTTGGGATACTGTATCTTTTAGGATTACCCAATTATCTGGGCATATGGGCATCAATAGTTGTTGGGCTTCTGGCCGGTATTGCTATCGGACAGTCGACCGAATACTTTACCGCTTCCGCCTATAAACCTACCCGCAATATTGCTGAATCAGCCAGCACTGGTCCGGCCACATTAATTATCAGCGGTATCGGAACCGGGCTCATTTCTGCCGCAGTTCCCCTGGGAATTATCTGCGTGGCCATTACACTGGCATTTGGTTTTTCATCAGGATTTAACTTTGATTCCGGCAGTCTTAACATTGGTCTTTATGGCATAGGTGTGGCTGCGGTTGGTATGCTCTCCACACTGGGTATCACCCTTGCCACGGATGCATACGGCCCCATTGCCGATAATGCGGGTGGCAACGCTGAGATGAGCAAGCTTGGAGATGCAGTTCGTGCCCGTACAGATGCTCTTGATGCACTTGGAAACACAACTGCCGCCACTGGTAAGGGTTTTGCCATAGGAAGTGCTGCACTGACTGCCCTTGCTTTGCTTGCTGCCTATTTCGAGGAAGTTAAGATCATGTTTGTTAAGTTCCTTGACCGTCCCGAGGAACTCATAAACAACATTCCCGCAATTGATGCGCAGTTTATTGATTTCATCCACCACTATGATATCCATCTGATGAACCCGCTTGTAATAGTAGGTATATTTATAGGTGTATTGTCTGTATTCCTTTTCAGTGGAATGACCATGAATGCAGTAGGTCGTGCGGCACAGAAAATGGTTGACGAGGTTCGCCGTCAGTTCCGTGACATTCCCGGAATTATGGAAGGCAAGGCTGAACCTGATTATGCCCGCTGTGTTGCTATTTCAACGAAAGGTGCACAACAGGAAATGATGATGCCATCGCTGATAGCTTTATTCATACCTGTTCTCGTGGGTCTTGTTTTTGGTGTGGCAGGGGTAACCGGATTGCTGGTTGGAACTATTTCTTCAGGTTTTGCAATGGCTATCTTTATGGCGAATGCAGGTGGTGCCTGGGACAATGCCAAGAAATACATTGAAGAAGGCAACCTGGGAGGCAAGGGTTCCGAAAACCATAAGGCTGCTGTCGTTGGTGACATGCTTGGAGATCCGTTCAAGGATACCTCCGGGCCAAGTCTTAACATACTTATCAAGCTTATGGTTATGGCTTCCGTTGTAACCGTCGGCGTTGCCGTCAGCTACAGTATATTCTAGATGACGAAACAAAAAAGCCTGCGGAACTCCTGCAGGCTTTTTTTGATGCGCCTTGTATGGCTTATAGCCAGCCCCCGGAGCATTCCTGATGACGAAATAAGCAAAAGCCTGCGTATTCCTGCAGGCTTTTTGGTTGTTATGTCATGCACGGCCAATTAACTGCCGGTGCCGTCCGGTTTTCTCCTAACTGGTTTGATTTTTATGGTTCCTTTTAAACAGTATAAAACTAACCACAGACAAAACTGATATCAGGGCACCCGCTGGGTAGGAAATATTCTTTCCCAATGCAAATCCCTCTGGAGCCAGAAGCAGATAGGTGGAAATTACGGCAGTCATGAAAACAGCCGGGATGAGTGTGATCCAGTAATTTTTCTTCTGAGTTACCAGGTAAACCGTAATTGTCCACAGGACAATAGTAGCAAGTGTCTGGTTGGACCATGCGAAGTAACGCCAGATCACACTGAAATCAATCTGCGTGAGGAAGTATCCGCCAATAAACAGTGGGATACTTATATACAGCCTGTTAATCACAGGACCCTGCTTTAATTTCAGGAAATCAGCTATTATCAACCGTGCGCTTCGAAATGCAGTATCACCCGAAGTGATAGGGGCGGCTACGACACCCAGCAATGCCAGGAATCCTCCAAATTTTCCCAGAAGTGAATTGGAAATTTCATTAACTACCCAGGCAGCATTTCCCTGGTATTCGGTCATGATATTGTTTAATTCACCAATCCCGCCAAAAAAGCTCATACTTATAGTGGCCCAGATCATAGCCACAAATGCTTCAATGATCATGGCCCCGTAAAATACCCGTCGTCCATGTTTTTCGTTGACAATGCATCGCGCCATTAGGGGTGACTGGGTGGCATGAAAACCCGAAATAGCGCCGCAGGCGATGGTAATGAACAACATGGGGAAGACAGGGAATTTACCGGCTTCGGAGTGAAGATTGCGAAAGCTCGCGGCGTTAAGTTCCGGTATATGGTAGCCGTTTGCCAGCAGGGAAATAATCAGGCTGATTGCCATAAAAAAAAGGGCAAAACCAAAAAGCGGGTAAATCCGGCCAATAATCTTGTCAATGGGAAGCATAGTTGCCAGGACAAAATAGGAGAAAACAACCCATACCCAAAATGTCATTGAAACTCCCTCAGGACTGAATCCTGCCAGAATCCTGGCAGGCCCCATGATGAAAACAGCACCAACTATTATCATTAGAAGGACTGTAAAAGCACGCATAAACTGTTTTGTGGCAGTTCCCAGATATATTCCCACTATTTCAGTTATGCTGAGGCCCTTATGCTTAACCGACAACATTCCGGAAAAATAGTCATGCACGGCCCCGGCAAAGACTGATCCCAATACAATCCACAGATAAGCAACCGGTCCCCACATGGCTCCCGCTACAGCACCAAATATAGGCCCCAGTCCGGATATGTTCAGGAACTGGATAAGCAGAATACGCCACCAGGGCAGGGGCATATAATCCACCCCGTCAGCCATTGTTAAAGCGGGGGTGGGACGGTCAGGATCGGCGCCAAAAACCCGTTCAATATACCTGGAGTATAATAGGTATCCGAGCAGAAGTACGATGGATGAAACAATAAGTGTAATCATCAGTATCAGACTGGGTTAATCCTGATTTGCAAGCAGTAAAGGCTAACCGGTTCGGTCAGGACGGTTTAAAGGGGTTAAAAGTATTAAATATGAAGCGATTTCAAAAGACTCCAAAAAAGAATATGAGAATATTTATGTAATTCTTTGAAAATGTTGGGGAAGCCGGATGATGGTCTATTTGCCACTGAACTCTTTCACCTCCATTTTTTCTCCGTCAAAAACCCCGTATGTAAAGTGCCAGAGCCAGTCACCCAGATTAATACAGCGGGAGGAACCGTTTTTCAGGGGAAGATCTAGAGGAATGTGGCGATGTCCGAATACAAAATAATCGAAATGTTCCTGGTCAAGCATCCGGTTGGCAAAGATCATATGCTCTTCCTGTTCATCACCCTTGTACGGGGTAATAAGCTCCTTTGAATAACGGCTCTTATGGGACCATTTGTGTCCGAACCATATTGCGAAATTAGGGTGAAGCCTGGCAAACAGCCATTGCAGCAACGGGCTTGTGAATATTTTTTTCAGTAGCTTGAACCCTTTGTCACTGTCATCCAGTCCGTCACCATGTGCAAGATAGAACCTCTTCCCATAAATCTCAGTTATGAGAGGGCCCTTGTGGATGATCACACCAGTTTCCCGTGGCAGATAATCAAAAGCCCAGATGTCATGATTACCGGTAAAAAAATGGACCGGGATCCCATCGTCGGTTATTTCAGCGATCTTTCCCAATATCCTGGTGTAACCTCTCGGGACCACTTGTTTATATTCAAACCAGAAATCAAAGATATCGCCCAGCAGGTATATTTCTCCTGCATCCTTTTTGATATCCTCCAGCCACCTGGCAAACAGTTTTTCACGTGGGAGACTCTTATCCGGTCCTGACAGTCCGAAATGGGCATCGGAGGCAAAATATATTTTTTTATTCCTGCTCACTGCTATTAATCAAGCGCCCGTGACAGCCTTCGCCGTAGTTCCGGGACGGATATGTTTGTTGCAATAATGCCGGCATCGCGGTTTATAAGGTAATTGGAAGGGATCTGCTGTACATTGTATGTCCGGGCAGCAGCGAAATTTTCCTGATCAAGCTCTGCCACATGTATCCACGGTAGCTCATAAAAGCGTATGCTGTTGAGCCATTCCTGACGGTCTCTTTCCAGGGATACCTGGTATACCTGGAAACCTTTGCCATGATAAGCCCTGTATATCGGGATCAGTTCGCGGCTGTATTGCACGCTTGTCTGGTCAAGCGATGATCCGAAAAGAACCAGAATGTACCTTTGGGGCAATGAATGTAACCGGACGGTATCACCTTCTGTCCCGGGCAAAATAATATCGGGGTAGTTAGTAGTCACATCGCCGGTTTGTTCGGCCATAGCCGCAAGTCTGAAAAGCTCGTACTGTCTTTCCTGGTTCTCCGCATCTGCAGCAAGTGCCCTGACATGAGGAGAGGAAGGATATTTTTTCTTAAGGGATTCGGCAACGATCTTCAAATACTGTATATCGCGTGTTTCATTGAGCACATAATTCTCATCGTCAATCTGCTGGTAGAGCGCTGTTATGGCAGCGAGTGATTCAATATTATCAAGTATGAAGGCGATGGAGAACTTACGATGGTCGCCGATAATTTTCTCAAGCTCCTGGTTGATCCTGATCTCTTCTGCTTCAAAACCGGGACCTTCTTCCATGGCCAGAAATTCGGTGATAAGAGCGTCTATTTGCCTTTTTGTGCGGACAAGGCGGTCGTTTAGTTTTTTTAATAATTCCGATCCTTCCGATCCGGAAACGTGATATGTGCCGGCAAGGTTGGAAGCGGAAGCCTCAATAGTCATTCTCTCTCCCGGCTCGGTTAGCAGTGTGATGAAATTATTGCTGTCAAGCCTCAGCCGGTAAAAAGCGGGTTCTGAAATTTTTCCTGAAAAGGAGAATCTGTTCCCGGACCTGATTCTTGCAGAATCCGCTGTCACAGGACCTCCTACCTCCAGTTTTTCGAGGTAAATAATTTTATCCTTTCCATTTTCCAACTCACCGTTTATGCGGAATTTTTCAGATTTCCCACAGGAAAACAGCAAGAGAAAGGGCAATATATATAATAAATGTTTCATTTTTTGAGATTATAGGGTTTCTGGATAAAATGATCTTTAGTTCAACAGTTCTTCAAGCTTGTTTCCCAGGGCAGCACCCCGAAGGTTTCTTTCAACTATTCTGCCTTCAGGATCAAGGAGGAAGTTTGCCGGTATACCTGTGATGTTAAACATGGGTACCACTACCGAACTCCAGAACTGAAGGTCGCTCACGTGTGTCCACTGATCAAGACCATCTTCTTCGATTCCCCTTATCCAGGCTTCCCTGGTGCGGTCCAGGGAAACCTGATAAATATCAAAACCTTTATGGTGGTATTTATTGTAGCTGTCAACAAGATACGGATTCTCTTCACGGCAGGGGCCGCACCAGGCAGCCCAGAAATCAAGAAGTATGTAATTACCCCTGAAGGATGAAAGGCTGACAGTGTCGCCCTGAGGAGTTGGAAGAGATATTTCCGGGGCTTCTGTTCCGGCTATGAGCAGGTTCTCCCTCTGCTCCCTGATGCCCAACTGCCTCTTCATCTCGCCCACATTCTCATTAAGGGTCAGGGTATAGTCAAGATCGGGATATTTTCCAATGAGCACCGAATCTACCAGTGCATAATATTTGAAGTCCTCTTCCCGGCTTAAAACGAAATTATTGGGGTCAGTCTGCTGATAGAGTGCCATAAGGCTGGCCAGAGATCCGGGATTGCTATTAATGAAATCAATCGTAAATTGTCTTTGCTCTTCAGTTATTTCTTCATAACGTTCCCTTGTCTCATTCCTCAGTCCGTCAATATCAGTATCTTCCTGACCAAGCCTGTTGCGATATCGCCTGCTCAGGGAATCAAGAGACATTAATGTCGAGTGCATCCTGCTGTTGAGTTCGGCTGCCAGCCTTGATTCAGCTGAACCCGTTATTACTGCGGTTCCCTGAAGATTATTCAGGTCTGCTTTGATTTCTATATCTTCACCGGGGGAAACGATAAGAGTAAGATAATTAATCTGGGTTTTTCTTAATGACATAAACTTTACCTGGTCTATTTCCCCCTGAAAACTGAATTCGCCATTATCTCCAACCATAACTGAATCAAGGGGAATGAGTTCATAGGTACCCATTTCATACAAAAGCAGTTTTGACCCGTCAGCATTTTCAAGATTTCCCCTTATGGTGAAATTTCTGTCAGGCTCTGAACATGAAAAAAATGAAAATATCAATAGTGCCAGGGCAAACTTTAGAGTGGTTAGCGGAGTAAATACATTAGTGTTCCTTTGAAGACCCATAATGATTTATTTGACGTATTATAAATGAATTTGATTTCGCGAAGATAACTATTTTTATCTACCCCTAAATACAGTCAGTATTCGTGATTCATTGGGCAAACATTTATCTATAATGCTTGTTTATACATTTTTATTGTACAGGTTTTGCGATATTTTATTATTGGCGTTATCACGTTATACGATAATTTTTAGTATTTTTGATATAAGGCTGTTTTCGGATTTTTGATAAAAATCTTTATTACCACGGGATTTACTTTAATTGCGGAACTGATGATTATCAAACGGGTAAAGCCCGGTAATAGCCTCACTGATACAAATCAATAAAAGCCAGTATATAAAATTCCTTTAGATGTTCACTGCCTTTAAAATCCGGAGGTCGGGTTGGCCAATAACGGGGCCGGCAAAATAACATGGACAAACCATGGAGGTTTGACCTGCGGTC
Source organism: Bacteroidales bacterium (assembly GCA_007135095.1). Taxonomy (GTDB): domain Bacteria; phylum Bacteroidota; class Bacteroidia; order Bacteroidales; family PUMT01; genus PXAP01. Next base: position 30,723 of record SLJO01000049.1, read on the forward strand.
GATCTCACGGCAGTGTATTTCGCTTTTGGCAAAAAAAGGCTGATGTGACATTCATGAGAGTGAAATACTGGATATGAATGCCATACCTTAGTAAATAATTGAATATATGTCTGATAACCATAATTTATTCTCATGAACTTCCTGAATTTTGACAAGACGAAACTTATCAATCTCTCCTATTCCCTGAACCGGGAACTAATCAGGTCTAACCATGCAGGTTCATATGCCTGTACATCTGTAATTTCGGCCAATACAAGGAAATATCACGGACTGCTTGTATGTCCGCTGGAATATCTTGACGGGGGTTATCATGTTCTTTTATCAGGTTTGCATGAAACCATCATACAACGGGATAAAGAGTTTAATCTGGGTATGCACAAGTATGCCGGCGATCACTACAATCCTCGTGGACACAAGTATCTGATGGATTTTGAATCAGCCCCGGTTTCCAGACTGATATACCAGGTCGGAGAGGTCATTCTTTCCAGGGAAAATTTGCTGGCTCAGAATGAGGAGGGTATTCTTATCCGGTATACCCTTGTTGACGCTGATTCACCTACGATAGTCAGGTTCAGGCCTTTCCTTGCATTCAGGAATATTCATGCACTCAGTAAAGCAAACAATGACGTAATCAGCAAGACCCTTTCAATAAACAACGGGATTAAGACCAGGATGTACAATGGGTATCCTTTTCTTTACATGCAGTTTTCAAAGAAGAATGAATTTACTCCGGAGCATAGCTGGAATTATAATATAGAATATTTCCAGGAGCAAAAAAGGGGCTACGACTACAAAGAGGACCTTTATATGCCGGGCTGGTTCGAATTACCCTTAAAAAAGGGGGAGTCCGTTGTTTTTTCGGCAGCTACCAGGGAAATGGATCCACGAAACCTGAAACGGAAATTTAAAACTGAAATAAGCAAAAGGATTCCCCGGAATACTTTTCACAATTCCCTTCTTAATGCTTCCCAGCAATTCATTGTCAAAAAAGAAAAGAAAACCACGGTCATGTCAGGGTTTCCCTGGCACAGGCCAAGTTTGCGGATAACCTTCGGAGCGCTTCCGGGTCTTACCCTTTCCCCGGGAGATTTGAACACATTCAAATCTGTTCTTGACCATGGACTATCAGCGATGCAAAAATCATTAAATGCTGCTGCACTTAAGTCGCAGAGACATTTGTTCAGGGGTATAGATGAGCCCCTCTGGTTCATATGGGCACTCCAGCAGTATGATCATCATCTCGCTGATAATTCGCAAATCTGGAGAAACTATGGCAACAAGGTAAAGAAAATTCTCGGTTCTCTCCGGGAAGGTTTAGGGGAGGTTGTGTCAATGCATGAAAACGGGCTTTTGTATTGCAGCGAACCAGATATTCCACTGACATGGATGGATTGTGTGGTTGACGGCAAACAGGTCACTCCGCGCTGGGGATATATTGTCGAAGTTAATGCACTGTGGTATAATGCAGTGATGTTTTCCCTCAAACTTGCGCGGGGAGCAGGCGACAGGACATTTGTCACACAATGGGACGAGGTGCCCTCCAAAATCTCCGGATCATTTACACATATTTTCTGGAATTCTGAGAAAGGGTATTTTGCAGATCATGTAAGGGATGACCTTACAGACTGGTCGGTAAGGCCGAATCAGGTACTGGTTGCATCCATGCCCTACAGTCCCGTAGATAATGACCTGAAGCAAAGGATGCTAGAGGTGGTTGCAAGTGAACTTCTGACCCCAAAGGGGCTCCGGACCCTGGCTCCCAAGAATCCGGCCTATAAAGGTATCTATGAAGGAGACCAGTCAGCACGTGATTCAGCCGCTCATCAGGGAACGGTTTACCCCTGGCTTCTCGGACATTATGCAGAAGCTTACCTCAGATTGTACCGTAAATCCGGGGTAGATAATATAAGCAGGCTTTTCTACGGATTTCAGGAGGATCTGGAAGTGCATGGAATAGGCACTATTTCCGAGTTGTATGACGGGAATCCTCCACATTATCCGGATGGAGCGATTTCATACGCATGGAGTGTTGCCGAACTTCTCAGGATGGAGCAATTAATTTTATACTATAAAAATACATAGTTAATGAGGGTATTGATGTTTGGGTGGGAATTCCCGCCTCACATAAGCGGGGGACTGGGTACGGCCTGCCATGGACTTACAAAGGGCATGGCGCATATCCCGGAACTGGACGTGATATTTGTTGTGCCAAAAGCCTGGGGTGACGAAGATCAGTCCACTATCCAGCTCCTGGCCGCCGAAAACTTCCCGGTCCGGAAAAAATCTGTTGAGATGCGGGGCTTTTTAAAGGAAATGACATTTTTAGAGATTCATTCCCGTATCATGCCCTATATGTCACCGGAGGAATATGAGAAAATTGACAAAAAGAGGCATTCAGGCAGCAGCATATATTTTAATACCGAACTGATAGGCAAACTTAAATTTACCGGTAAATATGGTCCCGACCTTTTTCAGGAGATAGCTAATTATGCCCTGATAGCCGGCGTCATTGCCGAAGACCTTTCATTCGACATCATCCATGCACATGACTGGCTTGCTTACCCTGCGGGCATAGCTGCAAAGGAAGCTTCAGGCAAGCCACTGGTGATACATGTTCATGCTACCGATTTTGATCGCAGCGGGGGAAGCGTTAACCCCGCAGTTTTTGAAATAGAGAGACGGGGAATGGAAATTGCAGATAAAATAATTGCTGTAAGCAATCTGACCAGGAGAACCATTATTGAGAAGTACGGTATCGATCCATCGAGGGTAGTGACCGTTTACAATGCCGTTGAACCCTCCCGGCTAATGGACGACTTGAAATTCCGTAAGAAGGGGAACGATAAAATTGTAACATTTCTCGGAAGGATCACCATGCAGAAGGGCCCTGAATACTTTATAGAAGCAGCAAATAAAGTCCTCAAAAAATCCAGTAACGTGCGCTTTGTTATGGCCGGCAGTGGCGATATGTTCCCACGAATGATAAAGCATGCCGCCAGGCTTGGGATAACCGATAAATTTCATTTTACCGGTTTCCTGAAAGGACCGGATGTTCATCAGATGTTTTTAATGAGCGACCTCTATGTGATGCCTTCGGTTTCCGAGCCATTTGGCATATCACCTCTTGAAGCAATGCAGTCGAATGTGCCGGTTATTATTTCTCATCAGTCAGGGGTTTCTGAAATACTTAAACACGCGATTAAAATTGATTTCTGGGATATTGATGCAATGGCTGATGCCATCTATGGCATACTGCATTATGGTGCCCTCTCAGAAATGTTCAAAAAATACGGCAAATCCGAAGTAGCCAACCTGAAATGGGAAACTTCTGCTTTGCTTGTAAAGGAGATATACGACGAAGTACTTTGTCAATAAAAAAGGAACTTATTATGAAGACCATCTGTTTATATTTTCAAGTCCATCAACCTTTCCGGATAAGAAGATACCGGTTTTTTGACATTGGTGATTCAGAATATTACTACGATGACTATGCCAATGAATCTTTGATGAAGAAGATTGCTGCCAAGTGTTACCTGCCTGCAAATCAATTGATGCTTGAACTGATCGAAAAGCATGGCAACGGGTTTAAAATAGCATATTCTATATCCGGCACTGCTCTCGACCAGTTTGAACTTTATGCCCCGGAGGTACTTGAAAGTTTCAAGAGGTTGGCTGACACGGGAATGGTTGAGTTTTTGGCCGAAACCCATTCCCATTCCCTTGTTTCCCTGGCAGACCCTGATGAATTCCGTTCTCAGGTTACCCGGCACAGTGAAAGGATTGAAACCCTTTTTGGATCCAAACCGAAAGTCTTCCGGAATACCGAACTGGTTTATTCCGATGAAATAGGGTCATTGATAGCTGATATGGGCTTCATGGCCATGTTGTCGGAAGGTGCAAGGCACATGCTCGGCTGGAAGAGTCCTAATTACCTGTACAATAATGCGATAAATCCTAAGCTTAAAGTTCTCTTGCGGAATTTCATGCTCAGTGATGATATTGCTTTTCGTTTTTCAAACAGGAACTGGGATCAATGGCCGCTTACTGCCGAAAAGTTTGTTACGTGGCTGAAAAACAAGAACAGGAAGGAAGATATAATTAATATTTTTATTGAGTATGAAACATTCGGAGAGCATCATTCAGCCGAATCAGGCATATTTGATTTTTTCAGGGTCCTTCCCCGGGCCGCATTCAAACATAAGGAGTTTAATTTTTTAACTCCTTCAGAGGCCGTTTCCAGGCTGCAACCAGTGGATGCTATCCACGTACCCTATCCTGCTTCATGGGCAGATGAGGAAAAAGATCTTTCCGCCTGGCTTGGAAATGATATGCAGAATGAGGCCTTCAGCAAGCTTAACGAACTTCGCAGTCTTGTCCGCAAAACAACTGATCACATAATACTGACCGACTGGCATTACCTGCAGGTAAGCGATCACTTATATTATATGTCCACAAAGGTTTTTAGTGACGGGGAAGTTCATAAGCACTACAATCCTTATGAATCACCATATGATGCATTTATCAATTACATGAATGTATTGAGTGACTTTACCCGGCGTCTCAATAAACTGGTTGGCAGCAAGGAAGCAAAAACGGACCAAATGGAAAGGATGCTTAAGGAAAAGGAGGAGCAGATAGCAAGTCTGCAGAGGATGATTGATGAAATGCGTGAAGCGAAACAGCCGATTGTTGGCCCTGTTGGAATAGCTGAAAAACCACGCGGGGAAACTTCAACTCTTGCTGCCGGGACCCAGGGAATAGCAAAAGGGACTGCTGCCATAACAACCCCGCTGAGCGCTGTAACATCAGAAAAAATTAAAAACAAATTAAGAGAGCCGGAAGAAGCAGAGACCGGCAAAAAAAAGCCTCAGAGCAAAATATCTTCATCCTCTGCTTCAGGGAATCACTGATAGTGTACACCCTTAATCAGGCAGCGGTTCAGTTCAGCGTATTTGTCCCCTGAGGGGAATACCGTATCATTTTTAATATTAAAATTATCTTAACCATGCATGATAAGCAAAAATTGCCGGATTATATATTTGAAGTAAGCTGGGAGGTATGCAACAAAGTCGGAGGTATACATACTGTTCTGTCCACTAAGGCCGGATTACTGCAAAGAGAACTGAAAAATAACTATATTCTGATAGGTCCCGATGTATGGAGGGGGGATACGGAGAATCCCGAATTTATTGAGGACAGGAATCTGTTTGCCGCCTGGAAACAGGCTGCTGCAATTGACGGACTGAGAATACGCATCGGAAAATGGGATATAAAAGGCTACCCCATAGCGGTAATAATTGATTTCACTCCCTTCATATCTCATAAAGATGAGATATTCAAAGTAATGTGGGAACGATTTCAACTTGACTCCATTACCGGTCACTGGGATTATGTGGAGCCTGTGCTTTTTGGATATGCTGTTGGCCGGCTGATTGAAAGTTTTGTAAAGTTCAATATTTTATCCGGGGAACGGGTGCTGGCCCATTTCCACGAATGGATGACAGGTTCCGGGGTATTGTATCTGCGTGACCGGGTGCCTGCCGTGACAACAGTTTTTACCACCCATGCCACCGTCATGGGACGGTCGCTCGCCGGCAATTATCAGCCTCTGTACCGTGATTTTCAAAAATTTGATGCCGAAGCGAAGGCAAGAGAGTTCAACATTGTTTCCAAGTTTTCACTGGAAAAACTTACAGCAGAAAATGCAGATGCCTTCACCACCGTTAGCGACCTTACGGCCCGCGAATGCAGGCACTTTTTGCATAAGGGGGTTGATATTATCACGCCCAACGGATTTGATGAAAGCTATATCCCCGCCAAAGACCAGCTGGAAAGCAAGCGTTCTACTGCCCGCAGGAAACTGAAAAGGGTGACCGAGGGCATAATGAATTACACTCCCGATGATGATGTCATTTTTGTAGCCCATAGTGGAAGGTACGAAATGAAGAATAAGGGCATTGATATTTTTATTTATTCCCTTGCCGCCCTGAAAAATAGTTCTGCATTAAAAAAAGAAGTTATTGCTGTAATTCTTGTTCCAGGCAACCAGATCGGTCCGCGTAAGGATCTGATGGATTTCCTGGAAGGAACGGCAGGACAACCCGCAGCAGGCGACAGGATACTGACCCATTATCTTCATGACCAGGACTACGACCCGATAATACAGAAACTCCAGGCAGCCGGGTTAAACAATGATCCTGGAGACCGGGTGAAAGTAATATTTGCACCCTGTTATCTTACCGGTAATGACGGGATATTCAATCTGCCATACTATGATTTGCTTCTTGGCATGGATGTTACCGTGTTCCCCTCTTATTATGAGCCCTGGGGCTATACCCCGATGGAAAGTATTGCATTCGGGATCCCCACCATCACTACCGACCTTACAGGATACGGATTATGGGTCATGGAGCACTTCAAGGGTGAGAAGTTATCAATCGAGATCATTCCCAGGACCGAGGACAATTACCGTGAGATAGTAGAATATATTTCTGAAAAGATCATATCCTTCACCGGCCTTAACGTGAAGGAGATCGATCGTATTAAGCAAAATGCACTGGAGGTATCAAAACTCACTCTCTGGGAAAATCTCATAGAGCATTATTATAAAGCATATCATCTTGCACTGGAACGGTCCGGACCAAGGATAAAAGAACTTCCCCCGTCTGAAATTCCGGAGGCGCTGCCAACCGCCTACAAGGTAAATACGATTCATGAGCCCAAATGGAAAACCATCCTGGTGCATAAAAGTATACCTGATAGATTATCCGCCCTGGAAGAGATTTCAGGAAATCTGTGGTGGTGCTGGAATGAAAATGCCAGCGAGCTTTTTTCCAGGATTGACAAGGAGCTTTGGGATGAAACCGGTGGCAACCCGGTTCCTTTTCTCGAAAAGGTCAGCTATACCAGATTCATGGAGATTGAAGGGGACCAGGAATTTCTCTCGGAACTTGACAATGTGTATGATGCTTTTCAAAGTTACCTTACAGAACCTGCAAGGGAAGGACCCCAAATCGCTTACTTCAGCATGGAATACGGTCTCCACAGCAGTCTGCCGATCTACAGCGGCGGATTAGGCGTTCTTGCCGGTGATTATCTTAAGGAAGCAAGCGATTCGAAAATTGATATGGTGGCAGTGGGATTGTTCTATAAATATGGTTATTTCCGCCAGCAACTTGCTGCAGGCGGAGAGCAGATCGCAACTTACGAACCTACTGATTTTTCAAAGACCCCTGCGGAGATTGTAAGATGCAGTAACGGTGAACTGATGACAATAAGTATTGTTTTCCCGGGGCGGAAAGTCAAGGCTTGCATCTGGAGGGTTGATGTAGGTCGCGTGCGGCTGTATCTCCTTGACACGGACATCCCGGATAACGAGGATGATGACAGGGCCATTACTCACCATTTATATGGTGGTAACTGGGAAAACCGGTTCAAGCAGGAAATGCTGCTGGGTATAGGTGGCATTAGAGCGTTGAGGGTTCTTGGCCTGGAACCCGGACTTTTTCATTGTAATGAAGGGCATGCTGCCTTTATCGGGATTGAGAGACTTAACCAGTATATTAACGAACAAAAGCTTTTGTTTTCCCAGGCCCTCGAGGTGGTGAGGGCATCAACTCTTTTTACTACCCATACACCCGTGCCGGCAGGCCATGATTCCTTCAATGAAGATTTACTTCGCACCTATATTGCTCATTATCCTGTCAGGCTGAATATAAGCTGGAACCAGTTTATGGATCTTGGAAAGATTCATCCCGAAGATCCGGGCGAGAATTTTTCCATGTCATACCTGGCAGCCAACCTGTCGCAGGAGATAAACGGTGTAAGCCGGCTGCATGGCAAGGTGAGCCGGCATATTTTCAATGATCTCTGGAAAGGGTACCTTCCCGAAGAACTTCACATTGGTTATGTAACAAATGGCGTCCATCATGACACCTGGACATCCGGGGTATGGAAGGATTTCTACCGAAAGGTTATGGGAGATAATTATGCCGCAACGCAGCACTTGCCATCAACATGGGAACCCGTGCTCGAATCTGACGGATCAGAAATATGGAAGATCCGTCAATCTCTGCGGAAGAGTATGGTTGAATATATTATTGAACGAACCAGGGAAATATGGATCAAGAAACATGAAAGTCCGCGCTACTTTCTTAATATAAGGGAAAATCTTAACCCGGAGCATCTTACTATAGGATTTGCACGCCGGTTTGCGACGTATAAAAGGGCACAACTGCTCTTCAGGGACATTGAAAGGCTTTCTGCCATAGTGAATCATTCTGAAAGGCCCGTGCAGTTTCTTTTCGCCGGCAAGGCACATCCCAATGATACCCAAGGGCAGGAACTTATGAAGAATATTGTAAGCTTATCCAAAAGACCTGAATTTTCCGGCAAAATTATTTTCCTGCAGAATTACGACATGGAACTTGCCAGGGTGCTTGTGAAAGGTGTGGATGTCTGGCTCAATACTCCCACCCGCCCCCTTGAGGCATCCGGTACCAGTGGGATGAAGGCAGTCATGAACGGAGTTCTCAATTTCAGCGTTCTGGATGGATGGTGGGTAGAAGGATATCGTCCCGGTGCCGGCTGGGCTCTTCCTGAAGAACAAATATACGACATTCAGGATTTTCAGGATGAACTTGATGCTGATACCATTTATCACATTATTGAAGAAGAGATAGCTCCCATGTTCTATTCCCTGAACAGTGCGGGGTTGCCGGAAAAATGGGTGCAGACCATTAAAAACTCAATTAGTGGGATCGCCCCGATGTTTACCATGCGGCGCATGCTGAACGATTATATTGAACGGTTTTATACTAAACTCCATGAGCGGTCGCTCAGAATAAAGGAGAATAATTTTGCCCTTGCCCTTCAACTGGCATCCTGGAAAGGACGTATGTACCGTAACTGGGAAAGGATTGAAATTGTAAACCTTACCTATCCCCAGACTGATGGGAAAGTCATTGTGCTTGGCCAGGAACATACCGGCGACCTTGTGCTTGATCTTAAGGAGATGCATCCTTCATCGGTGGGGGTAGAGCAGATCGTAATGGATATTCATCCCAGTAATGGCGAAGTGGATATTGTAGATGCACAGGAGCTCCAGCTGTTGGAGACTAAGGGGAATTTCGCCCATTACCGGTTGCAGATATACCCTACAAGGGCCGGGGCATTTCATTATGGCATTCGTTTGTATCCCAAGCATCCTGAACTGCCCCACAGGCAGGATATGGGCTTTGTCAGGTGGTTGTAGAAGGGCAGTTTTTCATCTTTTCGATGTTTAATTTAAGCTGAAAAAATTTGACTTCGTCGATTTACCATGCAATGTATTGTGCCCTGAAAGATTTTCACTTAATGGAAAATTCATATATATTTGAAGCAGAATATGAGTTATTCGGTTATAATGCCGTCTGAAGGCCCGATAGTTTAATAAGGTTCTTTTAGTTAACAGATTTGATTAATTTTTATGATTCATATGAGACCACTAAGTGCCATATTTATTCAAACAGCCGGCCAGAAAGCACGGTGCTATTTATGGAAAACATGCCGCCCTATATTTCTGATCCTGCTATTTAACCTATTATCCATAACAGTTATGCACTCAAAACAAAATGACGAGAAGGGTTTTCTTGAAATTATAAAGGTGGCAGATTTTGAAATTTCCGGTGACGGAAAGGCTTCCTCCTGGCAGAAAACCGGGTGGACCGATATTCCAAGAACAATGGGCACTGCAAATTATTCCACGATGGTCAAGGTCCTTTATTCTGATACCGGAATATACTTTTTGTTCCATTGCGAAGATAAGATAATAACAGCCACCATGCAGGAGGATAATTTAAACTTATGGGAGGAAGACGTAGTTGAGGTATTCCTTCAACCGGATGAAAATTATCCTTTATATTTTGAATATCAGGTATCTCCTCTTAATTATGAAGTAACCCTGTTAATCCCGAATCTCGAAGGCGGTATTCGTGGCTGGCTGCCATGGAGATATGAAGGGAACCGTAAAACCCGGCATGAAACCACTATTCTTAAAGACAATAACGGAATGGTTAAGGGCTGGAAGGCAGAATTTTTTATCCCCTATAGTTTAATGGCACCGCTAATTCCCAAGAAGCCTGAAGCTGGCACAAAATGGAAAGCCAATATGTACCGGCTTGATTACGATGAGGGCCAAACCAGATTTACATGGCAGGAAACAGATAGACATTTCCATGAGCCGCATAACTTCGGCACTTTCATTTTCAAGTAGTATTGTGAAAATTCCGGCCGTGTTTCCAGATAGCCGGTCCCAAATAAAAGAATTATCCTTAATTTATTAATATTA
>SLJO01000068.1 GCA_007135095.1 Bacteroidales bacterium
ATCCCGTCGCCGGTCATGGCTACAAATTCGCCCTTTTGCTGAAATTCCTTCACCTTTTCAAGCTTCTCATCGGGAAGGATCCCTGAAAAGTAACCATCCAGACCAAGTTCATCGCTGACACTTTTGGCAACTTTTTCATTATCGCCTGTCATCATATATAGCTTCAACCCATTTTCTTTCAGAATTTTAACTGCCTCATAGGATTCTTTCCGGATTTCATCTGACATGGCAATAAACCCTGCCAGTTTATTTTCTGCCATGACGAAAACAACCGTTTCCGCTTCGTTCTTGTATGCCTTGTCCGGAATGGAAATGTCTTTTTCCTTCAGGTAACCAGGACTTACAACCCTTATTTTTTTGTTCTCCACCTCAGCTTCAATCCCTTTCCCGGTGATAGACTTGAAATTTATTGCTTCAGGAAGTGCTATTTTTTCTTTCTTTATCCTTTCCATGATCCCTGTTGCCAGGGGATGCTCGGATTTAGCTTCCAGTGCTCCTGCAAGTCGCAGTACCTGCTTATCATCCATTTCACTGTTTAATGAGCCATACCTGGTAACCCCGAAATTGCCCTTTGTAAGTGTACCTGTTTTATCAAATGCCAAAACGGATATCTTTCTTGAATTTTCAAATGCAGTACGATTGCGGATCAGCAGACCATTTTTAGCTGATACAGTTGTGGAAATGGCCACTACAAGGGGAATAGCAAGGCCCAGTGCATGAGGACAGGAAATCACCATTACAGTCACCATCCTCTCCAGGGCATAGACAAATTCAAACCCTAATGCCAGCCATACCGAGAGTGTAATAAACCCGCCCCCCAGTGCTACAAAAGTCAGGATTTTAGCCGCCCTGTCAGCCAGGTGCTGGGTTTTTGATTTTATTTTCTGTGCATCTTCAACCAGTTTGATGACCTTATTCATGTAGCTGTCTTTGCCAATACTTACGGCCTTAACTTTCAGCGACCCGCCGCTATTCACCGAACCCGCGATCACTTTTTCTCCCTTGCCTTTTTTTACCGGCTTACTTTCTCCCGTAAGCATGCTTTCATCAAGGTGACTTTCACCATCAATTACTTCCCCGTCCACCGGGATTTTTTCCCCGGGCTTTACCAGGACTATATCATCCTTCTGCAATTCCTGAACAGCAACATCCCTGGTATCACCGTTTTTTATGAGGTGGGCTTCAGAAGGCATCATTTCCACCAGAAGTTCAAGGGCCTGGGAAGCACCCGTAACCGACTTCATTTCCATCCAGTGCCCAAACAGCATAATGACAACCAGCGTGGCCATTTCCCAGTAAAAATCCATACCCTCCAGGCCCAGCGTTACAGCAAAACTATATGACCATGCGGCAGTAATCGCTACACCAATAAGTGTCATCATGCCAATGGCATTATCCTGCACCTCATCATATAATCCCTTTAAAAATGGCCAGCCGCCGTAGAAAAATACAAAAGTGCTAAGAACCGCAAGCACGTACCGGTCTCCCGGAAAGGCGATCTCGAACCCCAGCCAGTCCTGAATCATGGGAGATAGAGCAAGAATGGGAAAAGTAATAATCAGAGAGATCCAAAACTTATTCTTGAATTCTCCAGTGTGATGCCCTGCATGCTTATCGTGCCCGCCGTCATGTCCGCCGTGCCCGCCATTGTGTCCTGAGTTTTTATCATGCCCGCCACCGTGGCCTGAGTGTTTATCATGCTCACCACCGTGTTCTATATGACCGTCGCCCCGGTCATCATGTTCAGCATGCTTACCATTCCCGCTGCCATGTTCTGAATGTTTATCGTGCCCTTCATGTTCCTGGGACTTTGTGTGGTCTTCAGCCTGATTTGATTCATCGTGATGGTTAGTATGGTTGTGATTCCGGTTTTTATCTGAATCTTCAGGATGTTGATTTTTCATAAGTATTAATATTTATTTATGAAAATACAAAGAAAAATTTAAACGGTCAATCAAAAGCTTAGCTTATGGCTTTGCAGTGCCTGTTATTTTGAATAACTTAGGGTATGACAAGATTCTCATCCTTCCAAACTTGAAGGCATGAACAATCAGAGATGGTTTTGTAGATCAGGGCAGACAGAATACATTTTTGCTAATACCCGATATGCTGGTTAGAATGGTAATGGAATTCATGAATTACAGGGGGCTCTACCTGTATCATTGTCATAACCTTGAACACCATGATATGGGTTTGATGCGAAATTACATGATAAAATGAAAATTGTAACCTAAAAAAAAATGTTATGCATGACTGGGGATTTCATGGCTGGGGCATGTGGCTTGGCTGGATCATCGGACTTATTATTGTTATTGCAATTATCTGGATAATTGTAAAAGCTGCAGGCCAGTCCGGCAACCGGAATACGTCTGCCGGCAAATCGGCTCTTAACATTTTAAAGGAGCGGTACGCCAGCGGAGAGATCGACAAGGAAGAATTTGAGAAGCGCAAAAAAGATTTAATGTAAAAAATCCTCGCCTATTGCATTACTTCGAATTAATCAAGACTTAATCTGGCAGTTTGGTCCAAATTTATTGTTCTAATTCCGGGATGGCTATATGCCAAAATGCATTTACGATGATGCGGGAGGCAGTGACGGGAGTTGATCCCGTTCCTCCTGCTCCGCTTCAATTTTATTAATGCCCATGGCACGATTGACCGCATGCCTGTTTAACCTTTACCTCTTCACGGTTATATTTGCAGCAACCATGTAATTTTGCATAAACCTCGTCGCTTGCCCTGTGCAAGTCTGTATCATGCCCTGATTTTGCCACGGCCTTATGAACATCATGGAGATTTGCTTCGGACTGGTCATATGAAACTTCAACCATTTTTGTTTTGTTATCCCATTTGGCTGAATTTACCCCGTCGACTGAATGAGCCGCCGCTTCAATGCGTTTTCCGCACATGCCGCAATTACCGTTTGCCTTGAATTTTTCTGTTTTTTCCTGTGCAAATAGTCCGTAAGAACCTGTCATCATCAGGATAGCGAAAATCATTGTTATTGTTCTCATTTTTAGTAATTTAAAATGTTAATATTCAATTTGTTATTAAAATATGATCTGTAAAATGCTGTGAATAGCTATGTGAACCTTTTTCCCCGGTCAAACGGGCTATTTAATTAACTTATGATCAATATTATACTGCATATTTATGTGATCAGTGAAATTTTCCCCGGAAAGGGGGGTATTAGATATGTTACTAACTGCAGGTGGTTTAGCAAAACCAATCATTCACGTTCATACTTGCAGCACGCATGAAGATTGTCGTATGCCTCATTGGTTGCCCTGTGCATTTCTGTGTCATGGCCGGCGTTTGCAATAGCCATATGGACTTCATGCAGGTCGGTACCCGAACCAACTGATATTCCAATCTTTTTTGTCTGACTATCCCATCCGGCAGAGTTTACTCCGCCCACCGATGTGGCAGCTGCTTCAATGCGTCGCTTGCACATTGAGCAGTTTCCGTTAACCTGGAACTCTGCCAGCTGAACATCGCTGCCTTCCACATCGTGACTCTGTTCATGGGTCTGGTGACTGCCACGATCCTGATTTCCCTGTCCGCCTCCCGAACAGGAGGAAATACCGAGTGTCAATATTGCCGCAAACATGGCAATGGCTGAAATTCTTAAAGTTTTTGTTTTCATAATAGATTTTTTAATGTTCAATTAATAATAAATGTGTTGTGATATAGCTGTTTGTTAATTAATAAAACTTGTTCATCTCCGGCGACTTCCATCACCGGTTTCGTGCCTCATTTTCAATGGTTATGGCCAGCCACTGGTGCATCGGGCGCCCCGGAAGTTCCAAATACCCTTGCTCCCTGACGGTAAGTCTGCTCGATAACCCCGCAGGCAAGCATTGCATCGCCGAAGTAGGGGTTCAGTATTTCATTTCGGTCGCTCAGCCAGGAGGCCCCCTCATCGTCAAAGGCCATCGGGCAGTGCATCCTGTAAACCCGCTTGTTTAGCCCGAAATATTCCACCACATCGATCATTCTCATGGAAAGATGCTCAAAATGTTCGCGCTGTTCTTCCAGATCTCCGGTTGTGCCAATTTCTTCTGCCATTTCTCTTAAACCTGAAAGCAGAGCCATCCACCTGTGATGCGGCTCCTCATCAAGAAGTGACATGTCCACTGCCGACAGTGCATTGAGGAACCCTCCTGTTGCAGCGGCAGCCTTTGAATGATCCGATTCTACAAGGGCTTGCTTTACCTTGAAATATTCGCCGGCAAGATCGGTCAGCTGTG
>SLJO01000018.1 GCA_007135095.1 Bacteroidales bacterium
AAGGAAAGTTCTCCCAGACCTCCAAGTACAGGGTACAGCACCACCGACATTAATATCGCCCTAACAAGTTGTACAGGTATGATTTTTTTATTGACATTTAGAGCTTCAGAGGGATCGGACATGTTTCTCAGAAATGATTTGTAAAGCTGATCCCTTCCCCCGTATAATTTCTTTGAAAACTGATAATTAATTATGCCAGCACAATAATATGCAATTGTGTGGATCACAAAAAACAGTGCAGTGAATTTTACATATTCCATTATTCATTTCGTTTAAGTTGTTTTTACTATCGGAACTGTAGTTCAAAAATTGGTTTTTGTAAATGACAATACAAAGATTTGTATATGAATGCCATTTTAAGAAGTATAGAAGGCATAAAAATGCAGATGAAAATTTTTAGATCTAGCCGGTTCGCATGGATGATCCATGGTTTGAAAAACAAAATTGTGCTTGAAGGAACAGGGAAGGATATGCGTCATATCAAACTGAAATTGGTCGATTCCATCGACAAGGAGCTCCTGAAAAAATGGATTTCAGCCGCCTCAGAATAAAAAAACCAATGACTGAAAAGGCACCAGGTTACAGAATCCACAATGTCCCAAAAACAAGGATTGCATCCAACGATGTTTGTTCTGTCGGCCTGAAGAAATATCACGTCCCTGCATTACTGGAAATAGATGTAACGGAAGCCAGGAAAAAGGGTTATTAGAGGAAAAAAAGCAGGATCTCCTTTACCACCTGGCTGATATTCTTTCTGTGCTTTGAATTCCGTCGAATCCAGCGTATTTGATCACGTTCCGGGCACTGGATCCTTAAATTGAAAGAGGTCTTCCAAATCGGTATTCCCGTCATTCAGGTCAATTAACAGGATATTCACCGGAAATCATTTTAAAGTGAAAAATTTAATCTTTTAATTTGCATTAACCCAAGATACAGATTTGCAACCCAGTTATACCCGGTCAATTTTATTCCATCATTTACCATTAATAAACTCTTAAAATGATACTAACTACCACCCATTCGGTACCCGGCAGGGAGATATTTGAGATCCTCGGGATAGCAAGGGGCAGCACCGTAAGGACAAGAAATGTCGGAAGGGACATTATGGCCGGTTTGAAGAACATTGTTGGCGGCGAAATCGAGGAGTATACGAAACTTCAGGCGCATGCCAGGGAGCAGGCTATGCAGCGGATGACCGATGATGCCCGCAGACTCGGTGCCGATGCCGTTGTCGGTATCAGCATTACCACAGCAATGGTGGCAAGGGGGGCAGCAGAAATTATGGTTTATGGAACCGCAGTGAAGCTGAAATAATGCAGGTAGTGAGATATTTTATTGCTTTCCAGGTTCTAATAGCCCTTGCTGCTCTGGGGATAATTATTTACCTGATCATCAGAAGACGCAGGAATAAACGGCTGGAAAGATTTGAGAAAAGGGATTATTAACGGATAGGCTGCCCGCTCCGTTAAACTCAATGGCCGGTTGACAAATGTATCAAAATTACCTCCATGAACAAACATATCTTTTTTGACAACTTAACCGCAAATATCGGCGCACTGGTCTCGGGAAGCAAGAAGTTTTTTGCAGAAAACACCGATAGCCCAGCTTTTGAAAAACTGATCACTTCGATTGAATTATCTGTTCCGGATATTAATTCGGAAGGGACTTTTGAAGTCGGGGCAACTAGCAAAATTACCGGAGAGCTTGACCCTGCTTTCAGAGTTGAAAAATGGCTGGGAACTGATCATCCCACCATTATTTACCATCACGGAAATAATGAGAGGCCCTTCGATTACAGTAAAGGAGCGAAGAATTCTTTCATGGGTATCTTTATGAAAGCCAGAAATAAGTTCGATGCGAACCTGATTGCCGTAAGAGCCCCTTTTCACAACGGCAGTCTTAAAGAATACCAGCAAAAAATGTTGCATCTTATAGATTTCATGGCGATGATCTCAGCTTCTGTGAAACTGAATGAATCCATAATCAAAAAGTTGAGGGAACTAAGCAGTGCCCCTGTTATCACAGGCGGGATAAGCCTTGGGGGATGGGTCACAAATCTCCACAGATGTTATTTCAACTCCTCGACTGCCTATGTCCCGCTCCTGGCTGGTGCATATCTGGGCGAACTTTTCTTAAATAGCAAATACAGGAAGCTTGCCTCAAATCTTGTTTTTCAGGAACCTGAAAAAATAAGGCAATTAATGAATTTCAACGATGACTTCAGGAAGGTAAAAAACGGAAATGTCTTTCCTCTTCTGGCAATCTATGACCGTTATATCGAATATGATGTCCAGAAAAAAAGCTACGAAGGGCACCCCGTCAGAGCCATTGAAAACGGACATGTTACCGGTTCATTGAATACTGGTGCATTAAGAAATCACATTCTTCAGGTTTTGCAAAATTCAACAAAACCTGAAGATAGCTTTAACGCCTTCCCGGGCAAGAGTTAAAGCAGTGCCCCGCCAGGGCATTACCACTCATTCCGCTTTTTCAGGTGAAGATGGTTTGGCTGCAATGACGGGTGTTACCTCATACCCTTCCTGCTTTAAAAGACGGAGCAAGCCACCCTTACCCGGAAGATGGCCAGCCCCTACTGCAATAAAAGCAGGACCGGCGTTTATCAGGTTCTTGATTGCAGGAATCCATTCCCTGTTCCTTTCAACCAGGAAGTTTTGCTCAAAACCGGGAATTCCTGTTGATTCCTCTAAAATCAGATCGTATAGCCGGTCAAGCTCCTGATCAATATACAAATGTACCATTTTGTTGTAAACGTTCCTTGCCCGGGAGTAATCCCTGATCATGTCCAGAAGTGATACGGCCTGTTCTTCATAAGGTACAGCATGAAAGAAGGAAAGCTGATCAGCCCCTGTTTCAAGCCCCTTTACAGGATATTCGTTTTCAATTGCCATCTGCATAAGGAACAGGTCATAGCTCATGGGTTGGCATTGGAGCAGATGAGGAAAGAAAAATGTTGCAGTTACCAGTGGCATGATAGTGCTGGCAATGCTAATATCCAGGTCAAGGCTGTCTGCCAGGAAATTTGTGAGCAATTCCAGATCCCGGGCCTCCAGAAGATCGTCAAGTGACTCCCCGTTTTTCATAAAAATGCCAGCCTGGAATTCCTGCAACATCGACTGATCGGTGAAATCCAGCTCAAGGACAAGTAGTTCTGCTTTTTTGAACGAGTTTATCCATTCTTCATGGAAGGTAAACAAACCGGGACATACCAGGTGAAGGGTGCCGAATAAGTATGAGGGTTCTTCGAGCCCTCCGCCGCTGATTTCCCAAAGCAGTGAGCTGTTGTTTGACTCTTTTTCTGATAACCGGTCCGGCTTTAGCTCCGTTGATGCGGCCGAATCGTCGGGGACCGAAAGAAGTACCATGAATAAAATAATTCCAATCAGTGTTTTCATAACTTTCTAATTTAAAGGATGGCTAAATATTCGCATTAGAATTCTTTTCAATATGAGATATTGCTGCATATGAAACTGAAATCAGCCGGCGCCATTCTCCTGCAGTTCTTTCAGGCTGCTTCGGAGCCGGGATATATGTTCCCCAAACATTCTCCGGGTATACCACTTTAGCAGGGGATGGCTGAGCAATGTGATTAATAAGATATATATAATCAGGGCCGGTATTATCAGCCCCGGACTGTAATTTTCAAAAAATGCAGGAAGAAAAGTTTCTGCAGGATGATTGATATTGTAAGTTGCCATTATTGCCACGAGTATTGCAAATGGCATCAATATCAGGCTCAGGCGATAATAAACATCAGAGAAGTCCTCTATCCAGTCAATAATGCACTCAAGATACTTTTTGATATTATCATCGGGTTCAGCCTTGAGTGTTCTCAGGCCATAATACTTGCGGGCATAATATATGAATGAGAACAAAAAAAACATTACAGGTACCAGAAGCCAGGCACCTACCTGTTTGAAGGGATAAAAAATGATCACGGCAAGGATGACAAGAAATGCGACGCCTCCCGCAATAATTTCGATCAAAATATTCCTTTGAAGGCGCTCTATATTATTAAGCGATCGGTTCCGCAGCATATTGCGCAGGTCGTTGGCCGAAGTTTCAGTCTCATTTGGAGTGGCTTTGCCAAGTAGCTTCCTTAATTTATCAAGTTCATCCATCTGTCAGGTCTTTAAAAATTACTTTCAGTTTATCTTTGATCCTGTGCATTTTGACACGTGCATGGTTAGGGGTGATTCCCATTATTTCTGAAATATCTTCATA
>SLJO01000182.1 GCA_007135095.1 Bacteroidales bacterium
CTATGTTCTCATACATGGCAATGGGGTGCAGGATCCTGATCGTATCACTGAAATTTCGGCAGAGGTACGGAAAAAAGATGTTTACAGGCCTGTGCCTCTTGTAAACAACGAAGACGATATCCCGTGGAGAAATGCGGACCAGGGATGGGGGGAGGAAGGAAATAATTTTGTTACCAGCGTCAAAAGCTATACGGGTTGGGGGTATTTCGATTTCAGGCTGCCCGCCGAAAGAAATGATTATAATCTTGGGTTCCAGAGCGTGCCGGTAAACTGGCAGATTTCATCCGGGCGCAAGCGCGATTTTTTTGGCCTCCTTGCAGAGATCACCGGTAGTCCCGGTACACCCGCTGTTGAAATTGATTTTCCCGGCCTGCCAGGTGAAAAGATCCGTTACAGCATAGAGGGAGGACCTTCAGATATCGAAATTGATAAACTGGAATTAATTGCAAACAACAGGGTCGTGGCCGAATCAAATCAAATGCCAGGCGAATTTCGTGTTGATGAGATTGATTACAAAATTTTAGCCGGTGAACACTGGATTAAGGCCAGGCTCACATACTTGCGTGACGGACATGAAATCGTTGTTGAATCACCATATTACCAAAATCCATGGTGGCCATACGGTGGCAGCCAGCAGGGTAACTAAAACTCATATACGATGACAGCCAGCAGGGTTACTAAAACTCATAACCAAGACCCATAACAGATGAAAAACTTTGAAACGGCTTTTTTCCTGACTGCATTAATTGTTTTGGCTGCTTCCTGCAACCGGGCAACTTCCGTTCATCCGTCACCATTCGGTGATGGCGACATTATCACCATCAGCAAGGAGGTTCTCCGTGACAAGATCAGTGGCGGCTGGGCCGGGCAGGTTATAGGCTGCACTTATGGCGGGCCCACCGAGTTCCAGTGGAACGGTACCATGATAGGCGACCATGTTCCCATCCCCTGGGATGAGGACCAGATGGAATGGTGGTATGACAACGCCCCCGGATTGTATGACGATATCTACATGGACCTGACCTTTGTGGCAGTCTTTGAGGAGCACGGACTGGATGCTGCTACCGATCTCCATGCCCTGGCTTTTGCCAATGCCGAATATCCGCTGTGGCATGCAAACCAGGCTGCCCGCTACAACATCCTCAGCGGGATAATGCCTCCTGCTTCAGGACACTGGAAAAACAATCCCCATGCCGACGATATAGATTTCCAGATCGAAGCTGATTTCGCCGGACTCATGGCGCCGGGCATGATCAATGCCTCTTCCGCGATAAGCGATCAAATAGGCCACATAATGAACTACGGCGACGGATGGTACGGCGGTGTGTTTGTGGCGGGAATGTATACACAGGCTTTTGTTAGCGACGACATAGGGTTTGTTGTCAGGGAGGCGCTGAAAGCAATACCGCAGGAGAGCAGGTTCTACATGACAATTGCCGATGTAATAAAGTGGCATGAAATGTATCCGGACGACTGGAAAAGGACCTGGTTTGAACTGCAGAAAAAATGGACGGCCGAAAAAGGCTGCCCCGACGGGGTGTTCAGGGCGTTTAACATCGATGCCAGCATCAATGCGGCATATATTGTACTGGGACTGCTTTACGGTGAGGGTGATTTCGGGAAGACTGTGGATATCAGCACAAGGGCGGGGTATGACTCCGACTGCAACCCTTCGAATGCTGCCGGTATCCTGGGTACTATGCTTGGTTACAGCAATATACCCGATTACTGGAAACAGGGGCTGGACAGGGTGGAGGACCGCAATTTCGTTTATACCGATATGTCGCTGCTGGATGTATATGATATAGGGTATAGCCATGCTTTGCAAATGATCGAAAGGAATGGCGGCAGGGTGCTCGATGATGCAGTGGAGATCAGGTACCAGAAAGTTGAACCGGTAAGGTTTGAAGAGTCTTTCAGGGGAATATTTCCACTCGAAAGACGAAATCCCCGCCGGTCGCTTAACCTTAATAATCCGGAGTTTACCGCCGGGTTTACAGGGTCGGGCGTTGTGGTGGGAGGTAATGCTGCGCGTACCGGGAGCGGTTTGCCTGATCGTGACCTGACGCTCGATGTATATATAAACGGAGAATTCCTTGAAACTGTCGTTATGCCAACGCAGTTCCGGACAAGAAAACATGAAGTCTACTGGAATTATGAGCTTCCGGAAGCCGCCCACGATTTAAGGCTCGTTGCAAGAGATATTCCCCGGGGTTACCAGGTCAACCTGAGTTCACTTATAATATATTCGGGAAACGATCCGGGGCCGCAATCATATTTTTAATGAGGAGGCTTTTATATGAACTATATCTTAAAACTTAAAAGAGATGAAGAATTCTGTAATTTTTACTTTTTTTTTGTTGAGTGTATTAATGACATCAGCAATCATTTCATCCTGCCGGGTAGCATCACAGGCAGAGCAGAATGATGAATCGCGGGAAGACCTGAGAATAAAGCCATGGTCTGAGAACCCGCGCTACTGGCAATACAAGGGTGAGCCAGTTATGCTGCTGGGGGGAAGTGATCAGGATAATCTCTTCAACCATCCCAATATAGGTCCGGCTGGCTATGAAGCTCATCTTGACATGCTGGTATCTGCAGGGGGGAATTATTTACGCAATACAATGTCCAGCCGTGACCGGATTGACCCGGACAGCGACCTTTATAATGATAACAATATTTATCCTTTCTTCCTTGATGAGGAGACCGGCCTGTATGATCTTGACCGGTGGGATGAATCCTACTGGGATCGGTTCCGGGATTTCCTGCAGAAAACCGCCGAGCGTGAT
Source organism: Bacteroidales bacterium (assembly GCA_007135095.1). GTDB lineage: Bacteria > Bacteroidota > Bacteroidia > Bacteroidales > PUMT01 > PXAP01. Next base: position 2,790 of record SLJO01000182.1, read on the forward strand.
ATCATTGTGCAGATCGAGATATGGGATCGCTGGGACTACAGCAGGGACCGCTGGCCTGAATATATGGCCTATGGCTGGTCTGCCAATCCCTTCAATCCCAAAAACAACATAAACTACAGCTCCGGAGAGACAAACCTTGATAGCGAACAATGGCAGGGCCATGCCATTTTCCGTACCATTCCGGAACTGGATAGTGTGCCGTTGGTCCTTGGCTACCAGGAGGCTCTGGTTGATAAACTTCTGTCCATCACGCTTGAATATGATCACATTCTATACTGCATCAGCAACGAGAGTATGGCCTCTGAACAATGGAGCCGCCATTGGGCATGGTTCGTGAGAAACCGCGCCAGCGAGGCGGGAGTAGGTGTCGAAATTACGGAGATGTGGGATCACTGGGATCTGAATAATGCCATGCATCGTCGCACCTTCGACCATCCATATCTTTATTCGTTCGTCGACATTTCACAGAATAACCACCAGGTGGGCCAGATACACTGGGACAACATGCAGGCGGCCCGCCAGATTCTCGCTGATACACTGCGGCCAGTGAACAATGTCAAAATATACGGTGGTGATCGCCACGGGGGAGGTCTGAATGAGGGAGTACGTAAGTTCTGGCGAAATATTCTGGGAGATTGCGCCTCTGCCCGATTCCACCGGCCTGGAAAGGTCCCTGGCTATTACGGGGCAGGATTGAGCGAACTGGCACAGACCCAGATCCGCAGTGCCCGGATGTTCCTGGAAAATTTTGATATATTCAGGGCATCACCCGATGCCGATAGTGATCTTTTAATTAATCGTGAGGAAAATGAAGCCTATCTCGCTTTCATTCCCGGTGAGCAATACGCCTTATATTTCCCGGACAGCGGTTCTGTTGACCTTGATATGAGCAGCACACAGGGAGAATTCAGTTTAAGGTGGCTGGATATTGCAAACAGCTCATGGACTCATGATTTTATCCTGCAGGCTGGCTCATCGGTTGAGGTTACAGCGCCCGGCGACGGGCAGTGGCTGGCTGTTATCAGTAAACCGGCCATACCCTAAATTTGAGACATGTTGCTAAATTAATACTGATAACCAACACATTAAAAATGCGAAGAAAAATAAATATTTACCTAACAGTGTTGATCAGCCTTTTGTCTGTAATTGCATGCAGCAATGAGCCTGTTCGCGAGTATGAACCTGTAAAGATAATCCTGGATACCGATATGGGATCAGATTGCGACGATGCCGGAGCTCTTGCCCTGTTGCACCGCTATGCCGATCTGGGTATGGCTGAAATAATAGGATGCATTTACAGCTCCGGAAAGGTTCCTTATGGAGCCGGTATAATTGAGGCAATAAATATTTATTACGGAAGAGGAGATATCCCTGTTGGCGCCTATTACGGTGATGAGGTTGGTGATCCTGTTGACAAAATGACGGCCGGAAAGCTGGTCCGTGATA
>SLJO01000087.1 GCA_007135095.1 Bacteroidales bacterium
GATTACGGTGAAGCCCGTTTCAATGCCCGGTCAGGGGCCACGGCCGTTGGTGCCAGGGATTTTCTTGTGGCCTATAATGTAAATCTGAATACCACTTCCACAAGAAGGGCTAATGCAATTGCTTTTGATGTGCGTGAAAAAGGGCGGGTGAAGCGCCGGGGAAATCCCATTACCGGGGAGATAGTAAAGGATGAAAACGGGGAACCGGTCATGATACCCGGATCACTTAAGGCAGTAAAGGGAATAGGCTGGTTTATCGAGGAATTTGGTGTGGCCCAGGTATCGCTCAACATCACCAATATAAGCGTTGCCCCGGTCCATATTGTGTATGATGAGGTATTCAGCAAGGCCCAGGCAAGAGGGGTAAGGGTAACGGGTTCGGAGATCGTGGGACTGATTCCCCTGAAGGCCATGGTGGATGCAGGAAAATATTTCCTTAAGAAGCAGCAGCGGTCGGTTGGCGTTTCTGAAAAAGAGCTGATTAAAATTGCGGTCAAATCCATGGGGCTTGACGATCTTTATCCATTCAAGCCTCAGGAGAAAATAATTGAATATGTCCTTGCCGGAGAAAAAAGAAGGCTTGTTGACCTGAGCCTTGTTGATTTTTCCGATGAAACTTCATCTGAATCCCCTGCCCCCGGCGGGGGATCGGTGTCAGCCGCTATGGGCGCCCTGGGTGTTGCCCTGGGAGTCATGGTGGCCAATTTGTCCTCCCATAAAAGGGGCTGGGATGAACGGTGGGAGGAATTTTCAGACTGGGCTGAAAAGGGAAGGGCGTATCAGCAGGAACTTATATTCCTTGTTGACGAGGACACCAGGGCCTTTAAAGCCATCATGGATGCATTTGCAATGTCAAAGAAAACGGAAGAAGAAAAAGAGATCCGCACCCGTGCCATTGAGGATGCCACAAAATATGCCACACAAATTCCTTTCAGGATAATGGAAACAGCATACAAATCCCTTGAAGTCATAAAAGCAATGGTTGAAAAGGGTATGCCAAATTCAGTTACAGATGCCGCAGTCGGAGCACTTGCCATCAGATCGTGCGTCATTGGAGCCTTTTTAAATGTTCGTGCAAATGTTAAAGATGTTAAGGACGGTAAATTTGTGGATGATCTTTTGGCAAAAGCGCATGCGATAGAAAAAAACACCATCGAAACTGAAAAGGAGATTCTTGAAATTATTAACCGGATAATTTGACAGTATGGTGATTAATGCCTTGTTTTGCAGCACCCCTGGGTAACCGGGGCTGCTTTTATGTTATATGCTTATTTTTCAATCCGGGGTAAGTTAAGTTTGGCGATTCAAAAATATTGTTACTTTTGCGTTATCCTCCCGGAATAACTTTTTTTAGGAATATTTTATGATTTTTGTTATTGATTACTTTTTTTTAACTATTTTGCCGGCTCGTAAAGTCTGAACAGCCGTGTAAATCATAAGCTATTAAACTATTTAAGGATTCAACATATAAATAACCTCAATTAATACTGTAAACCACTTAACCATCTGAAGACCACTTGCATATTTAAACAACCATTTATTTTTAAACATTTGTTAACTTAAAAATTTATTTATGAAAAAAATTACAAGCTTACTCTCACTTTTTGTGTTTTGCGGCATCCTAACGCTGCAGGCACAAACAGTGCAGATTACGGGTACTGTGACCAGTGCTGAGGACGGGCTTCCACTGCCCGGTGTTACTGTTTTGGTCAGTGGAACAACGATTGGAACGGTAACGAATTTTGAAGGAGATTATTCTCTGGCTGTTCCCACAGATGCACAGTCTCTTGCTTTCAGCTTCATTGGCATGCAGACTCTGCAGGTTGCCATTGACGGCAGAACCAGTATTGACGTGATAATGGAGCCGGATTATCTCCGCCTGGATGAGGTTGTTGTTACCGCACTTGGTATTACCAGGCAAAGAAGAGCCCTTGGCTACTCTGTGCAGGAAGTTGGTGGAGATGACATTGCCAGGACAGGTAATCCAAACCTCTCTACAGCACTCTCCGGCAAAATTGCCGGGCTTGAAGTACGGCAGTCATCCGGTATGCCCGGTGCTCCTACAACCATGTTCATCCGTGGTGCAAGGTCGTTCAGCGGCAATAACCAGCCTCTTTATGTAATTGACGGCATGCCGATATATAGCGGTTCGGACTATGGTCAGAATGTTACAGGTGCCTATCATGCAAACCGGGCTATTGACATCGATCCCAACAATATCGAGTCGGTCACCGTGCTCAAGGGACAGTCGGCAAGTGCTCTGTATGGGATGAGGGCTTCCAATGGAGTGATCCTGATTACCACCAAAAGCGGCCGGACAGCAGTACCCGGACAGCCGACAATCTCCCTGAATACCGGCTACAGCCAGGACAGGGTCGCACGTCTGCCAGAGCTTCAGCAGGAATGGGCACAGGGAAGCGGTTACAATTTTTTTCCTGTTAACTCGTTTTCCTGGGGCCCCAGGATCACCGATCTTCCGGATGATCCCAGATTCGGGGGCAATAATTTCAATGAACCGGGCCTTTTCTTCCATCCGCAGAAAAACGAATGGGTTCAGCCACGGGCTTATAATGCCGCCCAGGATTTTTTCGGAACAGGAGTCACCTATAATAATCATGTGAATGTTGCTCATTCCGGTACTATGGGGCATTATAACATCGGGCTGGGTTCAACACACCAGAACGGCATAGTGACCAATACCGGACTTACCCGCTATAGCGGAAGTATGTCTGGTACGATGGATCTTTCCGATCTGTTTTCAGTTGGTTTTACCGGCAATGTTTCCGACTCAAGAATGGATAAGCTGCCTTCAGGTAATGACAGCTGGCTGTTTACCGTTTATGGAGCACCTCCCAGCTATGACCTGGTTGGAACACCATTCCATGTGCCCAGCGGACCCAATAACGAGTACAGGCAGACAAGCTACCGTGGCGGTGCCGTTGGCGAAAACCCACTGTGGGCCGTAAGGAACAATTATTTCACGGAAGCAACCCAGCGTTTCTTCGGGAACGCCTTTGTAGAGTCCAGTCCCGCCGACTGGATCAATGTTCGCTACCAGCTCGGACTGGATTCATACTCCACTGACCAAGAAGCACTTCTCCAGATGGGAAGTGCCGGCGTAAACCAGTCTATGCCTACCGCAGCCTTTTATCCAACACCCGATAACAGGGAATATGGTTACAGGGCACCTACAGGCGGCAGAATCAATAATTTCGGTATAATGAGAAGCAATGTGAATTCGCTGCTGAATGTTACCATGAACCATGATTTCAGCGATGATTTTAGTGCCATGCTGCTCCTGGGTAACGAGTTTGATCACCATTCCTATCGCACCTGGAGCATGACCGGGACCGGGTTTACAATGCCCGGCTGGAACAATATGGCAAATACTGCCGACCAGGTAGCTTCCGAAGCAAAAAGGGAAACCCGGACAGTCGGATTTTACGGAAATTTTGCTCTTGAGTTCAGGAATATGCTGTTCTTTAACGCAACCGGACGCCAGGATGTGGTTTCGACAATGCCAAGGGGCAACAGGGCCTTCTTCTATCCTGCGGTAGAACTTGGATTTGTTTTTACAGAACTCGAGGCCCTTCAGAACAGTCTGTTGCAATTTGGTAAGATAAGGGCTTCCTATGCCGAAGTTGGTCAGGCCGGTACTTATTTTGACCCCTTCTTTGTGCTTGGTGACGGAGGCTGGAGCGGTTTCATTACCGGAATTGACTATCCCGTTGGTGGAGTAAGCGGCTTCCGTCCTACCACAACGCTGTATGACCCACTGCTCACACCTCAGAATACCATTACCTATGAATTTGGTACAGAGCTTATCTTCTTTGACAACCGCCTGAGACTGGATTATACATATTCAGATCAGTTTGCACAGGACCAGATATTTGGAGTTCCTCTTGCCGGATCGACCGGTTATGCAACCCTCTTTATGAATGCAGGTGAAATGAAGATACAGACGCATGAGATTATGCTGGGTCTCACACCCGTAAGAACGAATAATTTTGAGTGGAATTTCAATACCAATTTCACCGCCACCGATAATGTGGTTTTGGAACTTGCCGAAGGTGTTGAAAATATTTCCCTTGGAGGTTATGTTACACCAAATATCCGTGCCTCTGCCGGTGATTCTTATCCCGCTATCTATGGTAACACTTTTGCAAGGCATGATAACGGCGAAATTCTTGTTGTTGATTCGCCCGGCTCCTGGAACCATGGCTTTCCGC
>SLJO01000257.1 GCA_007135095.1 Bacteroidales bacterium
TAATTTATACGAATGAATGCATCCGGGGCTGAGGAGGTTATTGCCCGGCACATGAATTTAGAGTATCTTCAGAATATCCGGCACCATCATTTCGACCCACATCCCGTACATCTTCCCGGAGGGATGAAGCCGGTCGGAAGCAAGTAACTCCGGATTATCTTCGGCTAGCCTGGAGACAGGGGTAATATCAAAATATTTAACGCTCAGGGATTTGGCAATTTGTCTGTTTATGTTATTATATTCGTTTATCTCTGAAGCAACCCGCTCCCTGTCGCTCCCAGAAACAAACTGAGTGACGCTGTAATCGGGTATTGAGACAACAAAAACATTATGCGGGTTCCCTCCCGCGAAACCTATTGCCATTTGAAGCAGTTCGGCAAATTCATCATGGTAATCATCCTGCGTATATCCAAGGTCAACGCCTCTGTATTGATTATTTACCCCGATAAGGAGAGAAACAAGGTCAAACGGGCTTTCAGGTGCTGCCCGGACTATCCCGGCTTTAAGATCGGCCGTGGTCCAGCCGGTACTGGCAATTATCTGTGTCTCTTCCACCGGGAAACCAAATCCGGCTAATGCATCGGACAGCAGTACAGGCCAGCTTTCATTTGCCGGCACCCCCTCTCCTATTGTATAAGAATCTCCCAGGGCAAGATAGCGCAGATTTCTGGTATTTGCTCCTGCCGGGGTTTCTTGTTCCATTTCAGTTTGCTCTTTGACTGAGCAAAAGGATATGGTTATAAGGGATACCATCGATAATAACACCTGCAGATACATATGTTTTCAATTAAGCTTTTATAATAAAACAACGACACACGGGTCTTTGTTGAAAGATACCCTGTTATGCCAACATCTCCGACAATGTCCTGGTATAAACCTCCAGATCATTGCTGCTAAAAAGAACAAGGCGAATAAGTTTGACATGCGACAGTCCGTCACAGTCATTTATTATATTTCTTAATGCTACTTTAGCTGCCTCTTCCAAGGGGTAACCAAAAGCTCCCGAAGAAATGGAAGGAAAAGCAATTGAATCAATTTCATTTTCATTTGCCAGCCTGAGAGCATTCCGGTAACAGTTCGCCAGCAGCTCATCTTCGGGTTTATCCTGGCCGTAGACAGGACCCAGGCAATGGATAACATATTCATTGGGCAACCTGTGTGCACCGGTAATAACCGCCTCACCGGGCTTTATGGGTGCAAATGGCCGGCATTCCTCTTCCAGTCCGGGTCCTGCAGCCTTGTGAATGGCACCGGCAACCCCGCCACCTGTTCTGAGCTGAGCATTTGCGGCATTCACAATGGCCGTCATATCGGGTTGTGCCGCAATATTGCCATGTGTTAATTCAATCTTTACTCCTGATATCGACTTTTCCATAATTGCACCCCCTTAGAAATAAAATAATCATCCTGCAACCTGGTAAACCAAAATCCCGGTATAATGTTTCCTTGCTTAAACAAATATAACAAATACATTCCAAAGGATGAAAAAACCCGGCGGCAAACGGCAGCCGGACCAGCCTCATAATCTCCGGGAAATAATTGATGAATGGTTTTTCCGTTAAATAAAATAAATTTGCACTTTGTTTCCCTGTAATATAATTCTCCTGTTCCATCGCAATTTAAAGACTTATTCCATGCACAGATATATCTTCCTGGTCACCATATCTGCAATAATAACCATGCAGGCCTGCAACGAAACCGGAATCATTGCGGTGAAGGGGCCCGTCGACTATGTTGATCCGATGATCGGCACCGGTTTTCACGGTCATACCTATCCGGGTGCGGTAGTTCCATTCGGGCGGGTACAACTTAGTCCCGACACACGCCTCGAGGGCTGGGATGCCTCAAGCGGCTACCATTATTCAGACAGCACAATCTATGGTTTTAGCCATACTCACCTAAGTGGAACCGGTATCGGTGATATGGGTGATATCCTGTTTCTTCCCTTTACCGGCGATATACCATCCGAACCGGTGGCAACATTCTCTCACGACAATGAAACAGCCAGGCCGGGTTATTACAGTGTCCTGCTGAAGCCATGGGACATAAATTGTGAACTTTCAGCCACACTTCGTACAGGCTGGCACAGGTATTCATATCCTGAAGGCAGCAATAGCTCACTGATGATTGATCTCGGACATGTTTTGCAGACAACCTGGGGCCACAGGCTGGAAGAGTCTTATATAAATATCATTGATGATAAAACAATTGAAGGCTACAGGCTAACTACAGGATGGGCCGCATGCGACCCTGTTTATTTCAGGGCAGAGTTTGCCCGGCCCTTTGAAATTATTCAACTCGAGGCAGATGGGAAATCAGTTCCCGGCTCACGGGCAGAAGGCAGGGATGTCAGGGCCTGGCTTTCTTTTGGTGAACTCTCATCGCCTCTCGAGATAAAGGTTTCTGTTTCGGCAGTCGATGAACAGGGTGCCAGGGTTAACATGCAGGAGGTATCTGACCTGGAATCATTTGACCGGGTAGCCGGGAAGGCATGGGAATTATGGTCGGAAACCCTGGCTTCAATAGAAATTGAGAGCAGTGACGAATCGGTCCTCACGAATTTCTACACTGCGATGTACCACGCACATCTTTCTCCGATGATCTTCAGTGATGCTGATGGACGATATGTGGGGATGGACAGGCAGATTCACTATGAGACAAATACCCGGGCATACACGGTATTTTCCCTGTGGGACACATTCAGGGCGTGGTATCCGCTGATGACAATCATAGATCCGTCAAAATCAAGAGAATGGATTTACTCCCTTTATGATGGCTATAAGGAAGGGGGCCTGCTGCCCAAATGGCCGCTCACCGGCAATTACACAGGCACCATGGTGGGCTATCCTGCTTTGTCGCTGCTGGCTGATGGCATGACCAAGGGACTTGCTGATTCGATCCCGGAAAAACTTCTTGAAGCCGCAGTTGTATCAGTATCATGGCAGCCTGACTGGCATGATAAACATAAAGGGTCAAGAGCTGAAAATGTAATGCCCGAGCATATAATGTATAAGGAGCTCACCGGTATTGTTCCTGTTGATGCTTGCGTAGGCTCGGTGTCATGGGGCCTTGAGATGGCCTACTATGACTGGTGTCTCATACAGATGGCAAAATATCTCGGAGATGAGCAGCTGGCAGATGAATGGCATGACAGGAGCCTTTACTACAGAAACTATTACGATCCATCAACCGGCTTTATGAGAGCCAGGACAAGTGACGGCAACTGGTTTGAAGGTTTTAACCCCAACTACTCCGATCATGAGGCGGGTGAATATATAGAAGGAAATTTTTACCTTCCCACCCCCGAAGGGATTATCGGGAATGAGGATTGTGGACAAATGTCGGCCTGGTATATTCTCTCAGCCCTTGGATTCTATCAGATAGCTCCCGGCAACCCTGTATACGATATCGGAAGGCCGGTTGTTGATGGTGCAAGGATCAGGCAGGGTGACGGATGGTTCAGCATAAAGGTCCACAATAACAGTCGCCGCAACAAATATGTTGAAAGGACGGTATTGAACGGGCAAGAGCTTAAAGGACTGCAATTCAGGCACGAGGAAATAAAAGCAGGGGGTACGCTTGAATTCTTTATGGCATCAGAACCAGGGAAGCTTCCCTGATTTCATTATGTCCGGCCATTACAGAGCTTTTCAAAGATATTGTAAACCACCGGACAACATTCAGTATTGCGCAGACAGGTTTTTATTATACCGTTGATGTTTTTCCGGTCCGTATGGGGATAATCACGGCAGGCCCTGGGTCTGGAAGTATAGACAGTGCAATAATTATCCTCCCTCAGAAAGGGACAGGGCATTGATTTAAAAACAAGGTCATTATCTTCATCAACTGAAACATATTTATCAAAAAAATCTGATGTCCTGACCTTCAGAAAGGCGGAAAGCTTATCCACATCCTTGTTTGTAAGCCTTGGCCCCAGGCTTTTACAGCAATTTGCACAATCAGTGCAATCTGTTTCCCGAAATTCCTTAACATGCAGTTTATGGAATAACCTGTCCACATCATGCCCCTTCATTTTGTTGATTTTTTCAACAACTGACATGAATTGCTTTTTCCTACCCGCTGCTTTGGCTTTCAGTTTATCAAAATTATCGACCATTCAGTGCGAAAGATTATATAGTGGGAATATTTATTGTAGTTCTTGGAACTCAGATAGTGGCGCTGTTTTTATATTATGTATGAAAGGCTGACGGAATAAATTATCAA
>SLJO01000030.1 GCA_007135095.1 Bacteroidales bacterium
TCACCCATGTTCCGGTGTAACACAAAATGCAATGAATAAATCATGGGTGATCCATGGATTGAAAAGCAAAATATCCGGATCATGAATCAGTAACTTATTGTTAAACAAATTGCTAACTATAGTATACGAATGAAACAATTGCAGGCACTTTATTGTTTCCTATGCCAGCCGGCGGGCCTGAATTTTGCTTGCATCCGGTCATTACCCCAATGTTTTAAGCTGCACATTTCTAAGACAATCAGGACACAGTATATTGAACATGTCTTTCCTTTTAAGCCCGTCTGTTACCTCCACCTTTATGTCATCAGGTTTTTCAAGTCTGAGCTTTTCATTAAGCAGGCTGAGGTTCAGTATAGATGAGAATGCTTTGGGCCCAAGTTTTCTGTGCAGGTAGTAAATATGATCTTTTGTGGTGATCACTGCATTGCAATTTTCACAAAGCAGAAGTTCCCTTTCCTGGTATTCAACGGCATCCTTCCTGTCGGTAACTGCCAGGTCATATATCCTGTCAGAAAGCACAACTCCTTTACCGGTAATACAATGCTCCTGGCACTGACCGCAAAAAATGCATTTACCGTAATCCCTGGTTATTGTCCGGACTCCCTTCCTGCTGTCGTCGGAATAAGTAATTGCCAGGGGCGGACAAACATTGGCACATGTCTGGCACCCGACACAATTATCTTCATCAACTACAGGCTTTCCCCGGTAGCCGGCAAATGGCTCATGACCCTTCCGGGGGAAGGAGCTGGTATAGGCCGGGCTGAATAGTGAGATAACGGCCTCTTTCACTTCACGTACTTTCGGGTACCTCATTTTTACAGATAATTTTTATGGAATCGATATAATTGTTACTGGATATCATTCTTCCGTTTTATTGAACGGCGACTCATCCTTATAGTCATCATGAATGCTTCCGTCACCAAGCTTTATACCAAACCGGTAAGCTCCCTTTGCCAGTGCATGGGCTGCCACGGTAGCGGAAAAGAACAAAAGGGGTATCGCCACCAGGGCCTTGATGCCGATGCTGACCAAACCGAACCTTATCAGCACGCCAAGGAGAATGCTGCATGTTCCCAGGGTAACGCATTTGGTGGCTGACTGAAGCCGGTTGTAAACATCGGGCAGCCGAACCAGTCCAATGCAACCGAAAAGGTTGAACAATATGCCTGTTGCAATAAATACTATGCTTATTATATCACTCATTTAAATTTTTATTTTCAAGGTATTTGGCAAGGGTAAGGGTGCCGATGAAACTCAGTATGATCCAGGCAATGCCAATATCAAGGATAAACATCCTGCCGGTCAGAATGGACAGAATGGCACAGATGCCCACCACCAGAATACCGAAGATATCCAGGCCTACCATCCTGTCAGCAATAGTAGGTCCCCTTATTATACGGTAAAGGCAGAAAATGCACAGGCCTGCTTGTACGTAAAGAAGAATTTCCAGCATCTATTCGAATATTTTTTTAATATAATTTTCAAATCTTCCTGAAACTTCCCTTGTATATTCCACCGGATCTTCGGAAACAATGTAAATCCAGTGCACATACATATTATCGCCCACGATATCGACCGTTATAGTTCCTGGTGTCATGGTAATTGAATTGGCCAGCATGGTCCTTGCAAAGGGGCTTCTGAGATTCAGGCGGACTCTTACAATTCCGGGCTTAATGGGCATTCTGGGATGCAAAACCCTGTAGGCTACATCAAAATTAGCCTTGATGCATTCCCAGGTAAAGATAAACAGGTAAATAATCAGCCAGTAATACCTGTGGGGCTGGATAAATTTGCCCGCATTCTGAAAAAAGTATCTGCCAAAGAACACGGAGGTAAGACCCGCCACGGCAAGCCCCGCTATTATTGATCCTGGTTCGGCCGACCAGGTAAGCAGAAGCCAGAAAATATAAGATATTATGAACAGGGCGAATCGCTGCATAATCAATGTTTTCGTTTAAATTTTTAAAGAATGGTGACCTTGATATTTTTCAGCTAATTATTTAACGGATTTTATAGTTTTAGTACCTTGGTTGCATATTCGGTTGTTTCGATCAGGGTGTTCACTGCGGGTTCCAGGAATATCTGCCTGATATCCGGGATGATGAGAAGGCTCAGCAGGAGGCATAGCAAGGCCAGGGTTACCATTGAAAACCGCATTGCCAGCGGCACCTCCCTTGCTGTTGGCTCTTTTTCCGGCTTATTGTAAAAGGCAAAACGCTGGAATTTCATAAACGAAGCCAGTGTTACAATACCCGCTATCACTGCCAGCACGGCAAGCAGGTAAAATTCTCCCTGGATGGCCGCCACTATGATGATAAGCTTGCTGAAAAACCCGTTGAAGGGCGGCATGCCTGAAATGGCCATGGAAGCACTGAATGATGATGAAAGGGTGACAGGCATATGCCTGGCCAGCCCCCCCATTTTTTTCATATCCCTGGTTCCTGCAGCATATTCAATAGCCCCGGCGTTTAAAAACAGCAGGCCCTTGAACACGGCATGGTTTATCATATGGAACAATCCCCCGCCAATGGCAAGCGCAGCAATGGATTTGTCACCTCCACGTGCCAGCAGGATCATGCCCATGCCTATGCCCGTAACCACGTAACCCATCTGGCTGATGCTGTGGTAGGCAAGCAGCCGCTTAAGGTCCCATTGCCCGATGGCCAGAACCACACCGATGATCATAGACAGGGCGCCTATGGCAGTGAATACGATAGCCAGCGAAGTGTCCAGCTGGAACATATTGAAAAACAGCCTGATTAAAACATAAACCCCCACTGCTTTGATCAAAACTCCCGAGAGCATTGCCGAGATGGGAGAAGGGGCGGAGGAATGGGCATCCGGAAGCCAGGCATGGAAAGGTATCAGTGCCGCTTTTATCCCGAAGCCGGTTATAAGGATCAGCTGGACAAACACAAGGAAGGTGTCATGCCTGGCATGTTGCAGCAAAACTGATATGTCGGCAATATTCAGGGTCTTGGTTCTCCAGTAGATCATTGCAATGCCAAACAGGACAAGCAGGGAGGCAAGTGCCCCGAGAACCTGGTATTTATAGGATGCTTCCAGTTCGGTTTTCCCCACCCCGAAAGCCACAAGGGCATAGGAGGATATCACAGATATTTCCAGGAATACATACAGGTTGAACAGATCGCCCGACAGCACCACCCCGTTCATTCCTGCTACCATAAGGCACACCAGGGTATAGAACAGGTTTTCGCTTGTGTATCGCCTCATATAGCTTATGGCATAAAATACCGACATGAAACCAAGGAGGTTAATAATTGTAAGCAGGAACCCGCTGAGCGGATCAAGAACCAGATAAATTGCGATGGGAACACCCCCCACGGGTTCCCAGCCGCCTGCCATATAGGTAATTGTTTCAGGGCCCTGTAATGTAATAAACACAGAAAGGACAAGCAGCAGCAGCATAATGCTGCTGGTGAGGATCCGCTGAAACCCCCCGACCAGCCGGCCCACTAAGGGAATAAGGAAAGCCGCGAAAAGTGGAATAATTACAAACGATATGATTACAGAGGGCTCCATGTATTAACCTTTAAGTTCGTTTATCCTCCTGATGTCGAAAGTGCCATATTTCTTGTACAGCCTGATTGCTATAGTCAGCAGCATGGCATTCGTAGCCAGCGCGATTACTATGGCAGTCAGCACCATAGCCTGGGGCAAGGGGTCCACCATCCGGCCTGCGCTGATACCGGCATCCAGAATGGGTGCCTCGCCGCCGGATATGAAGCCAATAAGGGCCAGCATAAGGAATATGCTGAATTCTATTATAGTAAGGGATATTACCACCTTGATCAGGTTCCGCCGGGTCAGTACCCCGTGCACACCTACCAGAAGCATCAGGAAACTCAGTATAAAAACTGTCATTTTGATATCTCCTCCTTATAAATTACCAGTGCAAGAAAAATTGTCATCAGGGCTGCCGCCACCTCAATTCCTATAAAAACATTGTAAAGCGGAATTACCCCGCCGCTAATCAGTCTTCCCGGAATCCCGGGGGGCAGGTAATTGTTGAAAAACACCATGGTCCCTGCAGCCAGACCGATGGTGGCCAGCAGTAAAGCCATCAGCACTGCTGCACTTTCCACTGCCGATGATCCCTCCTCCTGCCTCTTTAGCCTTACATAACCCGAACCGTTAGCCAGTATCATAAGTATAAATGCACCTGCTATCAGTGCGCCCCCTGCAAATCCCCCTCCCGGGGTAAGGTGGCCGTGAGTGGCAATATATGCGCCATACACGAATATCAGTCCGCTCATCAGCTGAGCCATCTTTTTGACTATTAACGACATTCCCTTCATATCCTATTTTTTACCCACAAGCCTGATTATTGTAATTACCCCAATGGCTGCTGTAAAGAGAACCGTTGCCTCACCCAGGGTATCATATCCCCTGAAGTCCCACAATACCCCGGCAACCAGGTTTGCACTGCCGGTCTGCTCTGCCGCCCCTGTCACATAAGCCTCTGACATCCTGAGTGTATGATTGCCGAAACGGTCCAGTCCTGAAATAGCCCTGTTGAAATATATCAGCAGCACCAGGGCAAAGAGGAATGAGGCAGCAATAGTGACGCCCTGGGTTTTATCAGGCATTATGTCAAACTCCTCCCTTGAGCTGTCCAGCACCACTGCCACCATGATTATCAGGGTGACAGTTTCCATTACTATCTGTATGATTGCCAGATCAGGTGCCCTGAGGATAAGAAAGCAGATCACCAGTCCATAGCCGACGAAACCCTGAGCGATAATGGCAGACAGCAGGTCTTTCGCGTAAATTGCTGTTATGGACGCAATTATCATGAACCCTATTATGACCGAAAGCATGACTTCCATATAGTTTTTATAAAAGGATTAGCAAAATTATAATCAGTCCCGCGAAAATCCACAACAGATAGGTATGCAGCACCCCGTCATGATACCGGCTCAGCCCCTTGTTCATCCAGAGTATACTGTCTTTGGAACGCAGGTAGAGATCGAACCATCCCTTATATGCTTTCTCATACATAAAAGAGAGCACTGGTGCATTGCGGATTGTTTCATAGAACCCTGTGGAGGGAAAACCCCTGTCGGCCGACATTTTTTCACCGCCGGTAAAGCTTTCCGCCCTTCTGAATTTACCCGGAACTGTTGCCAGGTAAATAACAGCCCCCAGAAGGATGGAAAAAAGGATAAGCACCGATACGGCGGTGGACTGCCAGACACCGTAAAATTCAAATTCTCCGGTGACAGGGAAAAACAGCCTCGGCACAAAGTAGCTTGTGGCAAACACGCCCAGTACGATGCACAGCAGTGCAAGAGCTGTCATTGGCAGCAGTTTGTCTGCTCCGGCTTCCTTGATATCATTCATTCTTCCGGGCAGGTTTCCCAGAAAAGCACCACTGATGAATTTAATAAAACTGGCCAGGGTAAGGGCAGAACCAACGACTGCAACAGCCAGCCATAATATCCACAGGTGGTTGGCCAGGGCGGGCCCGGAGCCGAAATCAATAATACCCTGGTAAATCATCCATTTGGAAGCAAAACCATTAAAGGGAGGTATTCCCGAAATGGAAAGCGCAAAGATAATTGCCACGCCAAAGGTTACAGGCATTCTCTGTGACAGTCCGCCCAGCCGGTCCAGGTCCTTTTCACCGGTAAGGGTATTAAGATTTCCCGATACCAGGAACAGTCCGCTTTTATATATTGCATTGTTCAGCATATGAAACAATCCCGCTGCTATGCCCACGGCACTGCCCAGTCCTATGCCGAGTATCATGTAGCCTACCTGGGAGACAGAATGGAAACCAAGGAGCTTTTTGTAATCATGCTGCACAAGAGCCATCATCACTGCGGTAATAATCGTGAGCGCGCCCGCAACCAGCAGCAACAGGTGCATAATGTTGCTCATTATGAACATATCATGGCTTATCCTTACCAGGAAGTAAATACCCAGCAGCTTGTCGAATGAAGCAGGCAGGTATGCCGAGGAGACTGCCGGGGCCTTTTGGGTGTAATCGGGTATCCATGAATGGAAGGGGAATGCACCCGCCTTGGTAAAGCTTCCTGTCAGCAGGGCAAGAAATGCCACATAACTCAGGGCAGACCCTGCTTCCAC
This sequence comes from Bacteroidales bacterium, assembly GCA_007135095.1. Classification (GTDB taxonomy): domain Bacteria; phylum Bacteroidota; class Bacteroidia; order Bacteroidales; family PUMT01; genus PXAP01. The sequence continues at coordinate 6,112 of SLJO01000030.1, forward strand.
CGAAATATTGCTCATGCTGAATGTTCCCGTAAGCTGGTACAGGATTGCGATGCCAAGGATCATTATCCCGTCTGAGGATCCTATCATTATCAGGGTTTTCTTTGCCGCCGCAGAACTCTCGTCGTCATGCTGGGGGATGAGCTTATACAGTGTAAGAGCCAGTATGCCCCACAGAAATATGAACAGTAGCAGGTTGTCAGCCATTATCGTACCAAAGGACAGGCCCAGGGTGATAAGAAAGTAACCGTGGAAGTTCCTGAACCTTTCCGGTCCGTTGATCCCTCGTAATGAGTAGACTGATATCAGCAGTCCCAGCAGTCCTCCAAGCAGGACAATCAGCTGCGAGAGCCCGTCAAGGGCAAAGGAAAAATACTGGGTGCCGGGGATTCCGGTGCCGGAAAGCCTTATCATGGAGGGTTCAAGCCGGTATATGCTCCAGGCCCAGTAAGCCGACAGGGCCGATACCAGCAGGGTGAGTATGCCTTTCAGCATCCTGCTCCGCCCTGGCAGGGCAAGAAGCAGTAACCCTGCTATAACGGGGATCAATATAATCTGGCCTGCTGTTTCCATAAGTTATTTATTTCCACTTAATTTCCTGTGACGGTCCCCTTTGTTTTTTCCTGCCCATTTCCACAAATTCCCTTATCAACCTTGAATAGCCTGTTTAAAGCGGTGTTCACTGCTTTATAATCCTTATTTTTTCAGTTTTTTCCTGAGAGATCCTCAGCAGGTCGTACCCGTTATGGATTTTTTCCCTGCTTTTAAAATCATATGCAACGGCCATGCGTTCGGTGCAGCAGTAACACGGGTCTACAGCCGCCAGGGAGATAGTTGCATCGGCAATTGTTTGTCCAACGCAGGCTTTTTTAAAGGTGGCGATGTTCACATAGCTCGGGGCCCTTATCTTATGGCGCACCGGTGAATTCGAGCCGTCGGTCACCACAAAATGAAAAACCTCGCCCCTTGGCGCTTCTGCCCGCCCTGAACCGACTCCTTCGGGTATTTCCCTGACCCTGACTTCTGTGTTGCCCTCATTTTCCTTTTTCATCTTTTCAAGGCACTGCTCTATAATTGAAATTGATTCATACATTTCCAGGAGGCGAACCTCGGCCTTGGCAAAAACGTCGCCTGCCTCTGCAGTGATCACCTTCCAGTTTACCAGGCCATAAGCGGCATAAGGGTCATCCCTGCGGATGTCAATGTCGACACCCGATGCCCTGGCCGTGGGGCCAACCGCAGCATAATCGACAATGTCCTGTTTGGTGAGCACTCCCACGCCCCTGGTCCGTGCATGTATCACAGGGTCATCCATTACTGCCCCGGCAAGCAGCCCGGTTTTCCTTTTTACTGTCTGCATCACCTTTTCTATCTCCTTGATTTGAGCCGAGGTGATATCCCTTCTTACCCCGCCTATTTTAAACATTGCATAGCTGTTGCGGTTGCCGGTGATCATCTCGAACAAATCCAGCACCGGCTCGCGGTATTTCCATGCCCACATGAACACCGTGTTGTACCCCAGGAAATGCCCCGCCAGGCCAACCCACAAAAGGTGGGAATGGAGCCTTTCCAGCTCCGCGATTATGGTGCGGATATATTTTGCCCGGTCGGGCACTTCTATTTCTGCTATCTCTTCCATGGCGTTGGCAAAAGCAAAGGGGTGGGAAGTGGAACAAATACCGCAAATCCGCTCAACCAGGAAGAAAACCTGGTCGAAAGTTTTCTGTTCGCTAAGTTTTTCTATGCCGCGGTGGTTATAGCCCGTTTCCCATTTGATGTCCCTTACAATCTCTCCTTCACAGTAAAGCTTGAAGAGTTCAGGTTCTTCCTGGAGCGGGTGATATGGTCCGACGGGTATGATCTTTTTTTCGCTCATGATTTATAAATTATCCTTCCGGTAGGGATAAACGCCCTCTGCCCAGTTCCCTTCCGAGAGAAGTTTTTCCAGGTTTGGATGGTTGAGGAAATTAATACCCAGTATCTCATGCATTTCCCTCTCGATCCAGTCGGCCGCTGTAAAAATGCCTGTAAGAGATTCTATTTCAGGGTTTTTGTCATCAAGCACAACCGATATATTGATTATATTGCCCGTACTGTCGTCACTGAAATGGTACAAAATTTCGATTCCCTTACGAGTATGCATTGCCGTGGCAATTATAAAGCGGAAATGAAGGCTGCCATGCAAAAGTCTGGCTACATTTACTATTTGTCCGGGATTGATGTGTGCGCTCAACCGCCTTTCGCTAAGCCTGTCCACCTGAATCAGATCTTTGTCAAGCTCTTCCCTTAACGTATCTATGAATTCCCGCGTTTTCAATTTATAAGCTGATTATTGGTTAGTTAACTTTTGATATGTAACTGTTTCTCACGGTAAAGCTTTTTATGTGCCTCCTGCTGTATTGCATGTCTGCTTTTTCCTGATGTTCTTTCATTTTTCCCATTGCGGATTACAAAACTATCAGCCAAATTTCGCATTGATCAGTTTGACCATTCCCGCCAGCAAAGCCTCGGGCTTGGGCGGACATCCCGGAATATATGCATCAACGGGTATGATCCTGTCTACCGGTCCCGCGAAAGTATGTCCTTCGGCAAAAATACCCCCGGTGCATCCGCATGCCCCGATTGCCACCACCAGGCATGGCCTGGCAGCCTGGTCATATACCTCCAGCAACCTTTCCCTGTCCTTCTTGTTTATAGAGCCATTAACCAGAATTACATCTGCATGACGGGGAGATCCCACCAGGAGCATGCCGAACCTCTCCACATCGTATCTGGGTGTGAGGCAGGCCAGTATCTCAATATCGCAGTTGTTGCAGGAAGCCCCCCCGAAGTGAAACAGCCAAAGTGACTTTTTTAGGCAGAAACTCTTTATTCCCACGGCTTTTAAAATTACATTTTATGTTTAAGGCCCTTAACTTAACCTGTTCCTGTATTTGTCAGCGACGCCGCCTTCCGGGCGACCCTCCATTTCATTACCTTACAATCCAAAATAGATAAGCACTATAGCAACAATAACCAGGGCATTCATCCATAGAAAAAAGAACCGCATTGCCTGTCCCACCTTTACCCTTGGGTTAGTGTTCCTTATCAGGGTCAGCAGCAGCACCACACCAAGAATCTTCAGCACCGACCAGAGCGCAGACAATCCAGAAAATGAGAGCCCCCCGAGCAGCAATGCGCCCGCCAGCACCGGCATGACAAGCAGCATCATATATTTGGTTACTTTAATCATTGCATACGGCGGACCCGAGAATTCAATGAAGGCCCCTTCGGATAGCTCGGTTTCAGCCTCGGCAATATCAAAAGGTACAAGCCCCAGTTTGGCCTGAATGCAGAATACCAGGGCAATAAACAGCAGAACACCCGGGATACTGCCGATCAGGGCTCCGCTTTCCTGTTGAAAGGCAATTATACTGTAAAGGCTGATGCTCATTTGTGATTTTAGTATTACCGCGGCAAAAATGAGCAGCAGGGTAAGCTCGAAACCGATAAGCAGCTTGATCTCTCTTGATGCCCCCACCGCTGCCAGCGGATTCGACGATGCCAGTGCGCCGATAATGTAGGAGAGTGATGGTATGGTCAGCAGGTAGAAGATCACTATAATATCGCCCCTGAACCCGCTGGTTATGCCGAAAGCCGGCAGTATGACCAGCACGGCTGAAATGGCTGCCCCGGACATGCCCAGAACAGGGGCTGACAGGAATGTGGCCACCGAGCCGCTGGCCGGAACTATGGTCTCCTTGACAAGCAGCAGTTTCATAACATCATAAAAAGGCTGCAGCAGTACCGGTCCCCGCCGGAACTGCACCCACGCAGTTATTTTCCTGTCGAACCAGCTCAGAAATCCCCCTGCAACGGCAGCAAACAATAAGCCGGGAAAAACGAAAAAGTAAAACAGGTGTAAAGCCATTCTTCAGGTTAATTTAAGCTTCTGCCGTGGCAGAATCAGTATTTTAACTTCAGTTAGCCGCTATGTAATCCGGCAATATCATTCCCTGCTGCCGGTGCTTTTGATCATTTCCCAGTTCTTTTCCTTTATCAGAACCTTGTCGTTCAGCCGGTAAATATCCCTTGAGGGGTCTTCTTCCATTTCTACCCATGAAACTGCTCCTTCGGGGTTTTTTTTAATAAAATTCTCAGTCTCACCGGGGTCATTAAGGTCAAAATAATTCTCCGGGGTGCGGTGAAATTCAAAAAAATCATTCATCATTGTGCCAAAGGGGCATATCACTACGCATGACTTGCAGGAAACGCACATGTTGGTGGAGCGCCGTACAATCCCTTCATCGTCCTTATCAAGGGCGTCGGCCGGGCATGCTTCGATGCAGGGTGCCTTTTCGCATTTTCTGCAGGTGTACCTGAATACTGCCAGTTCCCTAATGGTTTTTCTCCCGTTCCTGTTGGGATATTCACTCATGACTGCCTCGGGTTTCGGCTGATCTGACGGCTTTCCCGGTTTGTGGTCCCTTAAGAGGTTAATATCTATCAGCAGTTTTTTCCCCATATCCTGAGAGTTAATTGTCACATTTATTTCCATATATCCGGCTGATCCTTTATCTCATCATAGCGGAACACCGGTCCGTCCTTGCAGACAAAATATTCACCCATCATGCAGTGCCCGCATTTGCCCAGTCCGCACGACATATTCTTTTCCATTGAAAGGTATATCTGTGTATCGGAATATCCTGTTTCAAGAAGTTTTTTCACCCCGAATTTCATCATGACAGGCGGACCGCATACCACCGCCACAGAATCTTCAGTATTTACCTTCACCTTATCAAGCAGCATGGTTACAACGCCCACATTCTCGGTCCATGTCTTGTCGGGCTTATCAACAGTGCGGTATACCTCGAACTTGTCTATCGATCTCAGGTTATCTATATAGGGTTCGTATATACACTCTGCAGGGTTTTTCGACCCGTAGCAGAAAGTAACCTTTCTTAACTTTTCCTTTTCTGCCTCCAGATTATAAAGCAGTGACCTCAGTGGTGCAAACCCGCATCCTCCTCCAAGGATCAGTATTTCCTTGCCCAGGAATTCATCCACCGGATAACCCCGTCCGTAAGGCCCCCGGATACCCATGATCTCACCGGGCATAAGCCTGTGTATCTTTTCGGTGACATATCCGGCCTTCATAATGGTTATTTCTATCCTGTCCTTCACCAGGGGGGAAGAGGAAGGGGTGAAGGGTGCCTCTCCCGTTCCGTTAAGGGTAAGCTCAATAAACTGGCCTGTGGCAAATGAGAAATCCCTTTCAGGTTCCAGAACGAAGCTTTTTATTGTGGGTGATTCTTCGATCACTTCCACCAGCTTTGCCTTCAGGGGTTTGTATATGTTATAGTTATTCATGTGTTTCACCGGTTAACCGGTCGGCGTTTTTATCCTGTCTTCATGTGCCAGTTCTTCCAGTAAATCATTTTTGCTGATATTTCCGATACACGTGTCAATGCATCTTCCACAGCCCGTGCAGGCGACAGATTTGAACTTAAGAGGTTTCCATACATACTTGCACAGGTAACGGTTTTTAAACCTGGCCGGCAGTTCGCCAAGTGGATCTTCACCTCCGGCAACACGCTCAAAACCAGGGTACTGACATGCGTCCAGCTGCCTTACCTTCTCAAACCCGGGCCTGTCTATTAATAAAAAGCAGCTGCAGGTTGGACAGCTAGTGGCACAGGCACCGCACGATACGCAGGTCGATGCATACGATTGCCATATCCTGTGGCCGGATCTGCCGATCAGCGGCCCGGATGATCTGTAGTCAGGAAGTTTGTTGTTTTTATCAGTCAGTGTTGCCCTGACAGATGACCGTATTTCCTCAATCCTTGCAAAACCGTTCTCATTCCTGCCGGCCTGAGGGGAATCTCCATACTCCCTGATTTTATCCATCAATGCATCACCTTTGGCCGAAAAGCCCTGAATATAAATCCACTCATCAAGCCTGGTCAGAATAAGATCCATGTTTTTCTCAGGAAAAGGATTAACGCCGCAGCTCGTGCAGTGACAGTTTTCCAGGACCGAATGGCAGTCATACCCTGCAATTATGGTGTTGTCCCTTCTGCTTTGGTAATACATATCGGTGTAATCGCGGTTCAGGTACATCTCATCGAGAATATCCAGGGCTGCCAGGTCGCATGCGGGAGCTCCCATTATTATAGTCTGCTTTTTGCCGGGAATATCAAGGGTTACATTTTCCTTCACCGGCAGAAAAAAGGTTTTCAGCGGTGTGGATGGTTTCGGGTGGTTGTAAATTATATCATCAGTATTGTGGCTGCCTATCAGTTCGTAATCCTGTGATGAGTTAAATGCTACGGGGGCATAAAATGAAAAGGATGGCGCAAGCTGCAAGATTACGGTTCGCCATTGGCTCATGGATATGACATGCATCTTACCCATAAATTCCGAATTTATACTGTGTCCGCTTTTACTTTATGCAAGGACAGTTGCAGAAACAGGGAGATTTTTTACGTTGATGCTTTCATAAGGCAAATTATGAAAAATTGTGATATTATGTCAAGGTATTGTGATATTATTTTCCGCCATAATTCTTATTTATAATTAATTTAAGAATCATAAAATAATTAAAATACATATAATGAGGCAAATAAAAAATTATTTGTATTTTAAATAATTTGGATTTATATTTATTGTGACAATTAATATGTGAAATTAGTAACAAATTAATGAATAACCTCGTTCAGATCAAGCGCCTTCAGAGGTACAGAATGGCTCTTCTGAGGCTGAAAAATATGGGCTTGAAAAAAACCTTTTCACATAGCCTCTCCGAAGAAACCGGTGTAAGCCCGGTTCTGATCCGCAAGGATTTTTCACAATTCGGCATTAGAGGAAAGAGGCGCGGAGGGTATGACATAGATAGCCTGCTTGATGAACTGAAGCTTCTTTTTGGAAGGGAAAAGGAGCAGAATGTTGTTCTCGTCGGACTGGGTAATATAGGCGCGGCACTCGTCAAATACGAGGGATACAGGCAAAGCAACATGAACATGGTGGCAGTATTTGATATCGATCCGGTTAAACGTACACGGAGATATTCAGTGCCGGTCTATTCACTTGAAAGCCTGAGGGAGGTTGTCAATGCATTCGATGTATCAGTTGCAATACTTGCCGTTCCTGAGTTTTCAGCACAGGAAACCGCCCATTACCTTGTTGAGAACGGTATCAGCGGAATTTTGAATTTTGCCCCTGTGTTGCTGAAGCTGCCCGGGCATGTGCTTGTGAATAATATAAATATAATGATTGAGCTGGAAAGACTGATGTATCATATAGGTGTGAGAACAAAACCAATATAGGTAAACAGGGTGAACCGGTCAGCAGACCGGGTTTGTGATTGTTAATTGTAACTGCTGCTGCTTCAGGTAAATCAGGCAATATGACCATTGCATCGACATCTGTTAAGGCCGTTCGTATCTGTGTTGACGGGGTCGTTCAGGGAGTTGGGTTTCGCCCCTTTGTGTATCGCCTTGCCCGTGAGCTGTCACTCAGTGGATGGGTCATGAACCGCAGTGATGGCGTGCTTATACATATACAGGGCGAAAGTGGGGAAGTTGACCGTTTCCTGGAACTGGTGCCTTCCCGTGCCCCGCTGGCATCGGTAATTTCCCGCCTCGACACCAATCCGGTTCCCGCAGGGAGCTTTAACCGTTTTACGATAGAAGAGAGCAACCGGGCTCCGGGGGGTAACACGGGTGTCAGCCCCGATATAGCTGTTTGTCCTGAATGCCTTGCAGATATCATAAGCCAGCAACGCCGCCTGGACTATCCCCTGGTCAACTGTACCGACTGCGGTCCGAGGTTCAGCATAATCTCCGCAATTCCGTACGACCGGGCATTCACAAGTATGAATGAGTTTGCCATGTGCCCTGAATGCCGGGAAGAATACCATGATCCCGAAAACAGAAGATTCCATGCCCAGCCTGTGGCGTGCAATGAATGCGGCCCGTTTTACACCCTGGAGATTTACAGCACACAAACCGCAGCCGGCCTTTTGGAAGTCAGTTCCACCGTTGCAAATTCAAATGATCTGCCGCTCCACAAAACTGCCCTGAATATTGAAATACTTTGCCATCTGCTTGAAAACGGTGGTATAGTCACCCTCAAGGGGACGGGCGGTTATAACCTGATATGTGATGCAGCCAATCACAGAGCCGTGGCAAGGATTAGAGAAATTAAAGGAAGGGAAAAAAAGCCTTTTGCCGTAATGTTCAGGGATGCTGAAAAGGTAAAAGAGTACTGCCGGATCAGTCAGAAGGAACTTGAATTACTTGAGTCATGGCGAAGGCCGGTGATGATCCTGAATAAGGCTGAAAAGGCCAGATCAGAAAGGAATGAGCCGGCAGTAAATTGCGGAAAACTATCAGATGAACCGGGCGGGGTAATATCAGGGAATGTGGGCGGCCTACTTTCTTCTGTGGGAGCTGTTCTGCCATACATGCCATTTCATTACCAGTTGTTCGCAAAACTGAAGATCCATGCCCTGGTGTTTACCAGCGCAAATATCTCGGGAAATCCCATAGTGACCGATGACAGGCTTGCCAGAATGCTTTTTGCCGGGAAGACCGATGCATTTGTCAGCTACAACAGGGAGATTGTTAATGCTGTTGATGATTCGGTCTGCAGCCTTGCAGGGGGTAATATACAGATCTTGCGCCGTTCAAAAGGGTATGTGCCTGAAGCGGTACATTTGCCCTTCCGGTGTGCCGGCATCTTTGCCGCCGGCAGTGATTTGAAAAACACCTTTGCCATCGGGAAGGATTACCGGGCAATCCTGAGCCAGCATCATGGTGATATGGAAAATTTTGAAACCTTCAGTCTTTACAGGAATAACATTGACCGCTTTTCCACGCTTTTCAATTTCAGTCCCCGCCACATAGCATGTGACCTCCATCCAGGCTACCATTCGGCAAGGTTTGCCCTCAGGCTGGCAGAAGAGACCGGAAGCCCCCTGGTACATGTCCAGCATCACCATGCCCATATAGCCTCATGCATGGCTGAAAAACAAATTGATGAGCCTGTGATTGGAGTGTGCTTTGATGGCTCGGGTTTTGGCGATGATGGTACCATCTGGGGCAGCGAATTCCTGATTTGCGATTACCTTGGCTATGACCGTTACAGTCATTTCAGCTATGTTCCGCTGCCCGGCGGCGATACGGCAATAGCTGAACCATGGCGCATTGCCCTGGCCTGCCTTAGGATCATGAACCACAAAGACACTGACCAGTGGGTTGGGAATGTGTTGCATGACATTCCATGGGAAAAAACAGGAATTGTGGAACAAATGATTTCCTCAAAGATAAATATGCCCCTTAGCTGCGGCGCCGGCCGGCTGTTTGATGCCGTGGCCGCGCTCACCGGCATCTGCCTGGAGTCGGGGTATGACGGAGAAGCACCAATGCTGCTTGAGAGTATCTGTTGCGTGCATATATCAGGGAGGTATGAATTTATGACTGATTCCCTGGTGGTGATCGACCAGGTAATGGCTGACATTAATAAACGGGTTAGTCCGCAAATCATAGCCTCCCGGTTTCACAACGGCCTGGCTCATGCCGTATACGATACCGTCAGCCTTATGCACAGGGAAACGGGTATAGACAAGGTAGTTCTCAGCGGAGGTGTTTTTCAGAACTCTATTTTATTGAACAAGGTTGTGCGATTGCTGAATGACAGCAGGCTGAAGGTTTTCACTAACCACCTGGTTCCTGCCAATGACGGCGGTCTGGCGCTGGGACAGCTGGCAATCGCAGCCAAAAAAACGGGAAATAATGTGCCTGAGTATTCCGGTCAGAATAGTAACTATTGAGGGTGGCTTTGCAACTGTAAGCTTTGGGGAGAATACCTACAGGGCCAGCCTGCAATTGCTCGAAGGCATGAAGCCGGGCGATTACGTGTTGCTGCATGCGGGATTTGCAATACAGAAACTGGACCGGCAGGAGGCAGAGGAGACCCTGCGTCTTATTGATGAAATGCAGGATCTCTCAGACGGGAAGTCAGGCAGTGATCAGTAATTCTCACTTTATGGACATATCAAAGGAATTCAGGGAGCGCGGAAGGGTTGACATTCTTCTTCGCCAGATCCGGCAGGAGGCTACGGAAAAATATATTTTCATGGAGGTTTGCGGAGGCCACACGACCGCTATTCATAGTTATGGTATACCGGGACTGCTGCCCGGGAGCATTAATCTGATCTCCGGCCCGGGTTGTCCTGTATGCGTTACCTCAGAATCCTTTTTAGACCATGCGATTGCACTTTCAGCCATGCCGGGTATTTTGGTAGCCACTTTCGGCGACCTGCTCAGGGTACCCGGCGGCGGGACATCCCTTGAAAAGGAAAAAGCCGCAGGAGCCAGTATCATCGTGGTCTATTCAATAAATGAAGCGCTGGACCTTGCAGCAAAAAACAAAGATAAAATGGTTGTTTTCCTGGCCATTGGTTTTGAGACTACGGCGCCGGGTACGGCAGCCGGGGTGCTTGATGCCGGGAAGCGGGGACTGGCAAATTTTTTTATTCTCTCTGCCCATAAGATCATGCCTCCCGCCATGAGGGCAGTGGTTGAGGGGGGTACAAATGTAAACGGGTTTATTTGTCCGGGACATGTAAGCGCCATAACCGGCAGCGGAATATATGGATTCCTGCCGGACGATTTCGGCATAGGATGTGTTATTTCCGGGTTTGAGCCGGTCGATATACTGCAGTCGGTACTCATGCTCATCCGGCAGGTCAACCGGAAAGATCCCGGGGTTGAAGTGCAGTATACCAGGGCAGTCAGGCCTGAAGGGAATCCAAAGGCAATGAACATAATGAAACAGGTTTTTAAGGTGTCTGACCAATGGTGGCGGGGATTCGGTACAATTCCCGGCAGTGGATTGCAGCTCAAGCCGGAATATGAGAAATCGGATGCAGGGAAAGTTTTTCCCGCACCCCCGCAAAGGCAGCCTGTCGAGTCGCTGTGCATGTGTGGCAGCATATTGAGGGGAACGCATACTCCTGCTGACTGCCCGCTTTTTGGTACGGGCTGCACTCCTGCTGATCCGGCAGGGGCATGCATGGTATCGGCCGAGGGAGCATGCCACGCTTTCCATAAATACACTATGAGCCTGTAAAGGCATCCCCGGTTTGTTTGCATATGACGCAGGAAAGGTTCCGGCAGCACCGGCGGAAATGAAACTAAGCAGAACCGATAAAAAAAATGATGTGATTCAAATAATTTTTTCAAATTAGAAAACATGCCTGAAATCAGCACACATATACTGATGGGGCACGGCAGCGGTGGGGAGATGATGCGGAATCTTATTGAGGAGCTTTTTCTTCCCCATTTCGGTCAGCCCTTTCCGGGCGGTACCGCCGATTCGGCTGTACTGCCGGTGTCATCATTGTTGCCGGTATTTACTACTGACTCGTATGTAGTTGACCCTGTATTATTCCCCGGGGGCAATATAGGAACAATTGCCATCTGCGGCACGGTCAACGACCTGGCAGTGACGGGGGCAAATGCCAGGTTCATAAGTGCGGGGTTTATTATTGAAGAGGGCCTGCCCCTGGCAACACTGCGTGAGATTGTTGTCACAATGGCAGAGGAAGCAGATAAAGCAGGGGTTAAGATTGTGACCGGTGATACCAAGGTGGTTGAAAAAGGCAAGGCCGACAAACTCTTTATCAATACCACCGGCATAGGATATATGGAGGAAAGGCATTTTCATATCCACCGTGCCGGTAATGCGGGGCCTGGTGATTTGATCATTATCAACGGGTATATTGGTGATCACAGCATTGCGGTACTCTCTGCCAGGGAATCACTGATGCTGACCACCCCCGCGATATCCGATTGCAGCAGTCTGGGCGGCATGATCGGTGAAGTGCTTGACAACAGTGACGGGATTCACTGGATGAGAGATGTTACAAGAGGGGGGCTTGCATCGGTTGCCTGCGAACTGGCAGCCTCAAAGGACTATGGTGTAAAACTCCTGGAGCCTTTTATACCGGTACGCGATCCGGTCAGGTCTGCCTGTGAAATGCTGGGTTATGACCCGCTCTACCTTGCCAATGAAGGAAAAGTAATAATGGTTGTTGCCAGGGAAGAGGCCGATAAGGTATTGGGCATAATGAAAAATCATCCCCTGGGCACCAGGGCAGCAATAATAGGTGAATTGACCGGTCTCCATCCCGGCACCGTGGTCCTGCAAACAGCAATCGGGGGCAGCCGGATTTTGCAGCCCCTGGCCGGGGAGCAGCTGCCCAGGATTTGCTGATTATTTTTGCAAGTTCCTGCAGGGCAATATGTATGAATGGCTGACAGAGAGTTTCAGATATAAGACCGGTACATAGACCGGCATAATCGATCAGGAGGTTATAGTATGCATGAAATAGCAATGGTTGAGGATGTGTTCCGCATTATAATGCGTGTGGCCGGTGAAAACAACATCTCCCGCATAGACAGGGTTGACATTGTAATAGGCGAGTATCTGCAGATCAAGCCTTCTTTGTTTGAGTTTGCCTTTGAGTCGGCCAGGGAAGGTACTATTGCTTCCGCTGCATGTCTCAACCTGGAGACCCGGATGGTAGAGTTAAGATGCACCGGATGCAGGCAGCTGTTTTTATTAAAAGACCTGAAATATTCATGTCCCCGTTGCGGCAGCGGCGCACTGGAGATTACTGACGGCAGGGATATATACATTAAAAGCATAGAAGGAGAATAGCTATGGAAATAAAGGTTATGAAAAGAGTGCTGGACCGTAACAGGGATATGGCCGCACGCGTAAGGGAAAAACTCGGGGTCAGGAATGTCATTATGATAAACCTGATCAGCTCTCCGGGGGCAGGCAAGACCAGCCTTCTTGAAAAGATATGCGAACACCTTTCCGGGGAAATGCGCATTGCGGTTATTGAAGGTGATGTGGCAACCGACAGGGATGCACGGCGCATTGAAAAGTACCAGGTTCCTGTAGTGCTGATCAACACCGACGGGGGTTGCCATCTTGATTCCAACAGCATTGATATGGCTTTAAGGGAATTTGACCTGGATAACCTGGATGTTGTTTTTGTTGAGAATGTTGGCAATCTTGTCTGCCCCGCTCATTTCGACCTGGGTGAGACATTCAAGCTTGCTGTAGTCAGCACCACCGAGGGCGATGACAAGCCAATCAAATACCCTATGCTCTTCCGGGAAGCCATGGCAGTCGTGCTGAATAAGACCGATCTGCTGATTCATACGGATTTCAGCCATGAAACTTTCCTGGCCGATATGCACCAGGTTAACCCCGGAATCCCCGTCTTCGAGCTTTCCTGCCGCACAGGTGATGGTTTGGATGAATTCCTGGAGTGGATAAAACTATCTGTTTCCAAAAAGGTCTAGTACTGCCCTGCTCATTGCTGCAACCCCGTTGCTGAAGGTTGGATAAAAGTCGGGTGTGTAACCGGAGTGGTGCACAGGTGGAAGAAAGGCGCCATGGTGCACATGATCATGGTAAAGTTCATGGTTGGCGCTGCCGATAGAGATAAATGCCAGGGGAATGTTTTCGCCGGTTCTTCCGAAAAGTCCGAAATCCTCTGCCGCCGTTGTGGGAGGTCTCCTGATAATCTTATCCTGACCCAGGATTTTTCCCATTGAATCAACAGCCTTCATCACCAGATCGGTATCATTGTCGACAGGAGGGGTATACTGGCTGGTGAAGGTGATCAGAGGCATCCTGTCCTCTTCCAGGCCGGCAGAAAGGGCAACTCCCCGGGATATTCGTATTATGGCCTCCCTGATCTGCTCGTAGATTTCATCTTCAAAAAACCTGATTGTCAGCAGTAGTTCCACTTCATCGGGGATGATGTTATGTTTTGTACCCCCTTTTACTGATCCCACGGTAATAACTGCAGGTTTAACCGGGTCTGTTTCCCTGCTTACAATAGTCTGAAGGTCAAGTATGATCCTTGAAGCAAGGACTACAGGATCAATAGTGTTATGAGGCATTGCTCCGTGTCCGCCGGAACCGAAAACTTTAATTTCGGCAGCCCTTGTCCCTGCGTGTGATGTTCCGGGACTATATACTATCGTGCCTGCAGGAACATGAGAATTTACATGATAGGCCAGAGCATAGTCAGGCACGGGAAATCTTTTGAAAAGACCGTCATTGATCATCGCCCTTGCTCCCGCCAGGACTTCCTCGGCCGGCTGTGCAATTGCCAGAATGGTTCCCTGCCATTGATCCTTCATTGCAACAAGTGTTTTTAAGGTTCCAAGCCACATGGTCATGTGCATATCATGACCACAGGCATGCATTACCGGTACTTCAGTCCCCGATGCATCCCTGGAAACAACCTGGCTTGCATAGGGAAGTCCGGTGGTCTCTTTTACAGGAAGGGCGTCGGTATCGGTTCGCAACATAATTATTTTGCCCGGTCCGTTATGAAAGACCCCGACCACACCATTTCCCCCAACGGATCCGGTAACTTCAAACCCCATAGATTCCAAATTGCCGGCCATTTTTCCGGCGGTTTCAAACTCCATAAATGATAATTCCGGGTTTTGGTGCAGATCGATATATATTTCCCTGTGCCCGGCGGTTATCTCCTCAACAATTTTCCATATTCTTTCATTGACCGGATCAGTCCGGGAATTTACCACTGGAACAGCGACAAGGAAAATGAGTATGATGGAGATATTTTTCATGGTATTTTGGTCGCGGCAAACTCGATTCCGGTATGCCTGCATTATAGGTTATATATGTGAATTATTAATGCTCCTTCAGTGCTTCACTCAAGTGGATGTGTATTTTCGTTCAGGATATCTATAATTGTTTTGCTCATTGCTGCAACACCACCCCTGAAGGTAAATTCAAAATCGGGTGCAAAAGCCGAATTATGAAGAGGCGGCAGGAAGGCGCCCTTTTCAAGGTGATCGTGGTAGAGATCATGATTTACACCGCCGACCCAGAACAGGGCAACCGGTATCTCCTCGCCGGTTCTTCCGTACCTTCCGAAATCCTCGGCTCCCATAATAGGATCAACCTGGACTACATGCTTCTCACCCAGTATACCCTGCATCGATTTTACAGACCTGAAAACAAGCTCCGGGTTATTGTCCACCGGAGGGGTTAACTCTCCCCCGAAAGTGACCACGGGCATCTGATCTTCGTTAAGGCCGGCTGAAATAGCTATTCCCCTTGAAATTCGCATAATGGCCTCTACTATCTGATCATAGATATCATCCTCAAAAAACCTGACGGTCATTTGCAATTTTACTTCCGAGGGGATAATATTATGTTTTGTTCCCCCGTGAATTGAGCCAACTGTAACCACCGCGGGTTTCACAGGATCTATTTCCCGGCTTACTATTGTCTGGAGGTTAAGAATGATCCTTGATGCAAGGACTACAGGATCGATGGTGTTATGGGGCATTGCACCGTGGCCCCCTGAACCGTATATCGTCATGTCGACCGACCTGGCACCTGCGAAAACCGGTCCGGCATAATATCCTATTGTGCCCGCAGGCATATTTGCGCTTACATGATAACTGAAAGCATAATCAGGAAGGGGAAACCGGGTAAAAAGTCCGTCATTTATCATATCCATTGCTCCCGCCACAATCTCTTCTGCCGGTTGTGCAACCGCGATAATCGTGCCTTTCCACTGTTCCTTCAATTCAACAAGCGTGCTCAGGGTACCGAGCCAGATGGTCATATGCATATCATGACCGCAGGCATGCATCACTGGAACCCCGGTTCCCGAATCGTCGGTGAAGACAGCCTGGCTGGCATAGGGAAGGCCGGTAGTTTCCTTCACCGGAAGGGCATCCATATCGGTCCGTAACATAATTACTTTGCCCTGGCCATTATGAAAAACACCAACAACTCCGTTTCCGCCAACACCCCTTGTCACCTCGAATCCCAAAGCTTCAAGATTATCTGCCATTTTTGCGGCAGTGTTAAACTCCATCAGCGACAACTCCGGATTCCGGTGAAGGTCAATGTATAATTCCCTGTATTTGCCGGCTATTTCATCAACAAAAGCCAATATTCTGCTATTGGCAGGATCAACCTGGGCGAAAGCCCCCGGTGCTACGCCAAGAAGAAGCATGAAAGAAATATTTCTCATCTTAACTATATTTTTTCGAACCGGAAAAATTTTCATTTTAATGGAACTGCATACTTATAATTAATATCACCGTGCCAGTCCCCCTGCGGCCCATCATCTGCTCACGGGTTCACTGTCAGCCTGGAAGTGGCTATACTGCAGGCAATTCAAAACCTCTGCGATACTTGCCCCGTGCGAGTTCATTTGCCCCTGGATTGTTGATGACCGATTCATTTTCTGCATCGATCTCCAGCTGTTTACAACCCTGTTTAAGAGAAATGTTTGCATAATGAAGCATTGAAGAGCTTAAATGGCCCTGTATGATATCGGAATTTGGTATTTCCCGTGAACGGATGCAATCCAGGTAATTCTGCAGATTATCCCGTAACGGGAATCTTCCGGGCATCTGGGCCAGTATTTCTCCATCCCTGCCTGTTACCTGCCAGCCGCCGCCCATCCGTCCGAGTAACATCATTGCCTGAGTACCGTAAATGACGATCTTGTCGCCATTATTCATCCAGTCGGGGAAGTTATCGCCGAATCTTATTTCAGGCGGTGCTTTGTACATATATGGAGTAAAGTCGCCAGAGAGTAAATTCACCGTGAAATTTCCGAAGTCATATAATACTGACTGATTATCCGGTACCTGCCTGTTATCTTCCAGTGCATTTCTTCCGCCACTGCAGGTTATTGACCGGGGAAACCCGGGGTCTCCCAGTACAAACCGCATAAGGTCAAACTGATGAATGGTGTCTTCAAAGCTGAAACCTGCACTGAAATCCCAGTAGGAAAGCCATGACTTATTGCGCGAGACGCTATACGGCACCTTCGGCGCCGGCCCCAGCCACATGTCCCAGTTTATGTGATCGGGGGTGCCTTCATCAGGTCTTTCATTAAATGGTATGGGGCCGTCAAGGAGTCCGGTCACCGATGCATTTAAGATTTTCCCCAGGCCGCCCGATTTTATATATTCTGCTGCTTTTATGTTATATCCTGCACTTCTGTTTTGCAGTCCGCATTGAAATATCCGTTCATATTTCATTGCTGCCTGTGCCAAAATCTGACCTTCCCTGACGTTATGAGTTATACATTTTTCCACATACACATCCTTGCCAGCCTGCATTGCCCAAAGGGCTGCCAGCGCATGCCAGTGTGTTGGGGTGGCAATGATTACGGCATCCACATCCGGATCATCGAATACTTTGCGCATGTCACGAACCCGCTGGGGCATATATCCCTGGATCCTGCCAAGTTCGGCGACAGCCCTGCCGCCACGTGTATCATCGACATCGCATATATATTTGAATTCAGCATTGGATTCCAGTCCGGCCGTCTCCAGTGCAAGGTTTGACCCCCAGCCCCCTGCTCCGATCAGTGCCAGTACAATTTTGTCGGAGGGATCAGAATGCCGTTGCCCGGCGGTAAGCTTATTGAGTTTGTATTGGGGAACCTGGAAATGCTCAGGTTGCCCCGAAGCCGCATCAGCCTCTGAACTTTTTCTGTTGCAGGAGGCAAAGTTGAATCCAATTGCTCCCAACAGGGAGCTGGCCAGAAATTTTCTTCGTTCCATACCTAATAAATTTATGTTGGCAATTTATTTATCATGTTACGGGGCATTACCAGTAAACTAATCCGGCTCCGGCCCTGATCCACCTGCCGGGAACCGGCACATTGCCGATATCGGCATAACCGGTGTTGAAAAGGTTGCTTATATCCAGTGAAATTACTATTTTTTCCGTAATATGGTATCTCATTCCAATATCGGCAAGGAAAAACGGGTTGTAGGAAACCTCCGAGCCGGACAGGAATTCCGTATAGGTCCCGGCCCTGTCCTGATAAACAGTCATCAGCGTCAGCCGGGTTGAATGAAACAGGGGCAGTGTCATTCCCGCAACAATTTTGTGTCTCAGGAAATCCAGTACATAGGCTGAATTATAATTTTCACTTTGCCTGGAATTTTCCAGGAATGCATAACCCAACCTGAATTCACTCAAGGGAAAAGTCTGCCCGGCAATTCTTTTCCAGGCAAAATCAAATTCAATGCCCCAGGTGTTTATCAATGTAATGTTTCTGCTTTCCCAGATCAGCTCATCGCTTTTCCTGACCCAGTCAATTATATTTTTTCCCTCACGCCTGAATGTGGAGAGATGTCCGCTCCAGCCGCCGGTGATAACCCTGAAGCCTGTTTCCATTGTAAGGGCCTGTTCAGGCTTAAGGTAGGGGTTGCCGTTGTGTACCGGACTGCTGTAGTACATTTCTGTAAAGGAAGGAATGCGGTGGGACTGGTTGACAGAGGAATACCAGCTGAATGCGCTGTTGAACCGGTAACTGAGATCAGCCCCCCCGTGCATTCCCCAGCCGGCAGGATCTGTTTTACTTAAAAGAACCCCTGAAGAAACCGCAAAGTGATTGAATATCAGGGAATTTCCGGCAGTCAGGTTCAATTGCCGGCGTTGCTTGTGATATTCATAAAAAATGTCCTTTTCGTTTTTTACCGCTTTGGGAGTGTCGGTTCTTTCTCCGAGAACAGAGCTGTATATCCGTTCCACCCTTGCTTCAGCCCCGAAATAGATGTTGCCGAGCGACCAGGGAATGGTTGCCGTGGCATTTGTGCCCGATACATCTGTCAGGTGATAATTGTGCCCCTGGTACCAGGGTGCAGGGTTTTCACGGAACAATTCAAAACGGTCGCGATGTCTTCTCCAGTATGCTGATTGTCTGTAGGTAACCCGTTTTCCGGTAGTGAATGTCAAATTTGTAAATGAAGATCTTATTTTTTCATACTGCCCGGGGTACAGGGAAGTATAAAAGTTGCTTGCCCCGAATCCTTTCTCAAGGTAGCCCGATTGCAGGTCAAAGGTCCCGAAGCCGGCATCAGTTTGCGACCGGTAGAAAATATTTGAAATATTGAAATCAGTGTTTTCTGAGAAACCATCGGACGACTTGTTGCCGGCAGAAATGAAGTGTCCCAGGGGCCCGGTTTCAAATCCCCCGGATGCATAAAGGTCAATATACCCGTATTCTCCTCCTGTCAGGGAGGCGCGGATATTTTTTTCCCCTGCTTCCCTTGTGACAATATTAATGGCACCGCTGAATGCATTTGGTCCGTAAATGCGGGCACCGGGGCCTTCAAGTATTTCAATCCGCTGAATATCGGCCGTATTGACGGGAATATTCAGGTTGTGGTGCCCGGTTTGAGGATCGTTGATCCTGACACCGTTGAGCAGCACCATAACCTGCTCAAAAGAACCCCCACGCATGCTGACATCTGCCTGTACCCCATGAGAACCCCGTTGCCGGACATCAAGGGCAGTGAAATATTCAAGGATATCCTGGATATTGTTAACCGGCATTCCCATGATAGCTTCCGGGGAAACAGTATGGATTATACGTGACAAGCCGGAGTATATATCAGGTGATTGCCTTCCTGAAATTACTACTTCCCTGAGTTTAATGGTATCAGATTCCTTTCCTGAGAGGTGTGAAGGTACTGTCAGGATAGAGATATATATCAGAATAATCCTTGAGAGCATTATCAATGGCCAATCCCTTGTTATTTATTCTGTACGTTTGATAATTTCAGAGCTGCGGTGTCCGTAAGGCAATGATCCTCCCTCTTCCTGCTTGAGTTTTTTCCATGCCCTGGAGATAATTACCTCGTCCACATCATCCTTTTCGCAGGGGACTTCCACAATATATTCCTCAAAGGCATATGTGGCAATATTGAGTTTCACTATCGCTTTACCCATAACTTCTTGCTTAATACCGGGAGGCGCTGGCATAACCCCGGTTCAACAAAACTAATACATAAAAGTTAATATTTCTGCATTTATCAAACATATTTGAAGCTCCGGGGAACGATTGATTGCCGGCATGACCAACCCTGCTTCACAGTTTCCTGCGGGGGGATGGTGCGTTTTTAAGAACATACGAACTGTTTGACAGAATTCATGTTAAGAAAATTAAACAAGCCAGGTAACCCGAACTTATTGGTTCATTTTTTGTTATCATAAAAGTTTACAATGGCATATTCAAGATGATCAGAATCATATACCTGTATATTATATTTGGTTGCCTGGCCCTGATAATGACGGGATGCGAAAATACCGGCCATGACAGGAAGTTCAGCGAGCAGATGGTGGCCTGTATTGACAGTATGCAGGGAGGAGCAATGCTGCTTCACGGAAACAGGATCCACAGCCCCGAAATCATACGGCAAATCTATGACACCGGTAACGGTCTTGTTGAGGCGAAATGGGACAACTGGGTAAATATTGATCAGTTGCTTAACTCCATACGCAATGCTTACTATCATGGCCTTCAGCCTGAAGATTACCATCTTTCGGCTCTTTATGACCTTATGAATAAGGTTATTGCCTCGGAAGAAACTGATTTTTATGACAGTGTGGCTTTTGAATTGCTTCTTACCGACTCTTTTTTGCTCCTGGCCTCTCACCTTTCTGAGGGAAAGACCATCCGGGGTACGGATACCCCAAGGTGGACCGCATCGGGCAGCAAGCCTGGAAAAGACTGGAAAGGCTTTCTGGAAAATTCCCTGGATGAACAACGGGTATTTATAAATATTGAACAGCTGGCCCCGGCTCATGATGAATACATAAAACTCATAGACGCCCTGGAGTACTACAGGCAGGTTGAAGAGGAGGGAGGATGGGTGAAATTTGACACCGGGCAGCCAAAGCTTGAAAAAGGCATGCGGCATCCGGATGTTGTCCTCCTGCGAAAAAGGCTTTCGGGCACCCGGCATTTTGGAGAAAATGACACCGCTGACCTGCTGTTTTTTGACGATAACCTGCATGACCAGGTGGCAGAATTCCAGAAAAGGAACGGCCTTGCTGCCGATGGTGTAGTTGGCCCTGCGACTGCTGAAGCACTGGGTTATTCTGTTTATGAAAATATTTCAACAATCAAGACCAACCTGGAACGCTGGAGGAGGCTTGATGACCTGGGTGATCATTATATTGTGGTAAACATCCCTGATTACAGGCTTTCGGTTATAAAGGAAGGCAGAACAATGCTGACCAGTGATGTTGTGGTGGGCCAGCGTCACAGGCAAACACCCGTGCTCAGCTCCGAGCTGACAAAAATGGAACTGAATCCTTTCTGGTTTGTCCCGCCCGGAATGCTGAAACATAAAATAATTCCCACTGTCAGAAGAGATATTGAATACCTGGAAAGGAATAATATGGTAGTCCTTGATAAAGACTGGAGGAGGGTTGATCCTGGGTCGGTCGACTGGCACTCGGGGTTTGGTGAGGGGTTTCCATATATTATACGTCAGAATCCCGGACCGGGTAATGAAATGGGCCGGATAAAATTCCTTTTCCCCAACCGTCATTTTGTAACTATCCATGGTACACCCTACACTCATCTTTTCCGGCAAAACATACGCGCATTCAGCGCCGGATGCATCCGTATCAGGACTCCGCTTCAACTTGCCGAATACCTGCTTAATAATCAGGAAGACTGGACGATGGGGCAATTACTTGAAGTGCTTGACAGTAATGAGTTTCGGCGGGTAGAGTTCGTCAATCCCCTTTCCCTGCATATTTTGTACTTCACTGCCTGGGCCGGTGAAGACGGGGTGACGAACTTCCGGAAGGATATATATTCTCTTGATCCCCCCTTGCTGGAAGCACTTCAGCAGCACCCTCCCGGTTATGAGCATGAAATTTCAGTGCAGTTGCCTGCCGGCCTGGCAGCAACAGACGGTGAGCTCCGAAATCAGGCGAATCAATAATTGTTAAAGCTGCGTTAAGATTTTAACATGAAGTTGTAAAATCGTTTAATTGCATAAAAAATTTTACAGTACGGGTATGCTTTATTTTCTTTGCATAAAATTATTGATATGAGAATAATGAAATTCGGAGGGACATCCCTCGGTAATGCCGAAAGGATAAGTCATGTGGCAGGGTTAATAGCAAAAAACAACGATTGTATGGTCGTCTGCTCTGCCATGAGCGGGGTTACCAATATGCTGGTTGATATTTCATCACTCTGGAACAGTGGCAGGATAAGGGAAGCTGAAGATCTTGTTGGGATCCTCAGGAATCTTTTTCTGGAAACCTGCCTTGAGCTTTTTAAAGGCACCCAGCCGGTCCAACCTCTGACAGTCAGTGTAAACAATCACTTTGATGTTGTCAGAAACCGGCTTAAACGCGAACACAACCTGAATGAGGAGAACTGGTTACTGGCCCAGGGAGAGATTATTACAACTGAGATTATTGCATCCTATCTTAATGCGACAGGCATAGAGATAACCTGGTTGAATGCCCTTGATTTCATGCGGACGGGACCCGACAATGAGCCTTCAGTGAATGATATACGTGACAGGCTGAGTCATATCCTCGGTGACAAGCCCCGGGGCAGGTTCCTTACCCAGGGGTATATTTGCCTTGATCATGAGGGGAATACAAGCAACCTGAAACGGGGCGGGAGCGACTATACTGCCACCCTTGCCGGTGCTGCTCTTCATGCAGAAATAATAGAAATATGGACTGATATAGATGGTGTCAGGAATAACGACCCCAGATTTGTTGATGGCACTTTTCCCATCAGGGAACTATCGTTCGATGAGGCCGCCGAGCTTGCGTATTTTGGAGCCAAGATACTGCACCCTTCATGTGTGTGGCCGGCAAGTACCAATAGTATTCCCATTCAGCTTAAAAACACCATGGAGCCTGATGCTCCCGGAACCATGATATCTTCAGGGAGAAACCGTAAGGGCATAACCGCGGTGGCAGCAAAAGAGGGAATTACCGTGATCAGGATAAGGTCAGACAGGATGTTGAATGCATACGGGTTCCTAAACCAGATATTTTCAATTTTTGAAAAATACAAAACTCCCATCGATGTGATAACCACCTCGGAGGTGGCTGTTTCAGTTACTATTGATAATCCCCGCTATCTAAGTGATATCGAGGCTGAACTTGCCGGAATCGGGACAGTGCTGATTGAAACCGGACAGGCTATAGTATGTGTTGTTGGCGATGTTCTTGAACGGCACCACGACCGGGCAGTTAAAATTCTTGATTCGGTGAAGGATTTTAATGTTAAAATGATTTCCTTTGGAGGCAGCAGAAATAATATAACTATTGTTGTTCCCGAAGAACAAAGAAAAGACATTCTTCGTTCTTTAAACAGCTTATTATTCAATAACCAGTCTAAATCAGTTATTCATGGCTGATCTCACTACCATAGAAACCCCTTTTTACCTGTACGATCTTGACCTTCTGGAGGAGACGGTATCTTCCGCCATGAAAGAGGCCGGTAGTCGCGGTTTTTTCGTTCATTATGCCATCAAGGCGAATAATAATCCGGTGGTTGCCGGCATTATAAGGGATCGGGGACTTGGTGCTGACTGTGTTAGCGGGAATGAAGTACTTAAGTCGATCGAACTGGGTTTTCCCCGGAAGGGAATTTTTTTTGCAGGTGTGGGCAAAACCGACCGTGAGATACAACTTGCCCTTGATGAAGGTATCCTTTTAAATTGTGAATCGGTTGAAGAGCTCCGGGTCATTGAAGAGATTGCGGAAAGTGCAGGCAGAACCGCCCGGCTGGCACTGCGCGTAAACCCTTCCGTAGAGGCTTTTACTCACCATTATATTGCCACTGGCATGGATGAGAACAAGTTCGGTATAAGTACTGCCCATCTGCAGGATGCACTGGATATCTGCCATGGATCAGACTTCCTTGATTTTGTGGGGCTGCATTTTCATATCGGCTCCCAGATAACCTCGCTGGAACCTTATAAAAGGTTGTGTGAACGGGTAAACCAGATATGGAAGGATTTTGACATATCAGGATACGGGGGCAGTCTATTAAATATGGGGGGAGGTCTTGGGATTGATTATGATGATCCAGAAGGCAATCCCATTCCTGACTTCGCCTCTTTTTTTACAGTTTTCTCCCAGACATTGAAGCTGCCTGGCAGCATCAGCATCCATTTTGAACTGGGCCGCAGCCTGACCGGTCAGTGCGGAAAAATTGTCACAAGGGTGCTTTACACCAAGCAGGGTGTAGGAAAAAAGTTTGTTATAACCGACGCCGGCATGACAGAGCTAATGAGGCCGTCATTGTACCAGGCGGTTCATAAAATAAAGAATATCAGCTCATCGGGTAACCCCCAAACCTATGATATAGTAGGTCCTGTCTGTGAATCAAGCGATGTTTTTGCAAGGGATGCCACTCTGCCGGCAACAGCCCGGGGTGACCTGCTCCAGATTTTTTCCTGCGGTGCTTATGCCGAATCGATGACCCTTAATTTTAATCTCAGGGAAAAGCCCTCACCGGTATATCTCTCGGAAGGGAAATTATTAACGGCCGGGAATTATCAGGCCGTTAATTCCACTACAAACCTCTAACCGGCCCGCGGCAGAAAATGATTATTTCCTCTGGCAATTCTCCGGAATAATTTATATACTTGCCTGTGCAATGACTGCGGGCATAAAAATTCCTGCGGGCGGCGGCTACAATCACAAATAAGACACGGTAATATTCTTAACCATCTTATAATTATGAATATGCAGAATTCATCAAAAATCCCCTCCGGTCAGAAATACCAGATACAAAAGTCACAGGGCATAATTTGCTCCGGAAGTTCCCTAACGGCAATTGCCCTGGTGGTTGCTTCATCGCTTACCTTCATGCCCGGTTGTTCCCGGGAAGTGGAATGGGTTAGCCCGTATAAGGGTATTGACTGGGACAATGTTCTCCAGGCCAAGGCACAGCTTCATACTCATACGACACGAAGCGACGGCTATTTCAGTCCCAATTATGTGGTGGACCGCTATCATGAGCTGGGGTACGATATCCTGGCTATCACCGACCACTGGCTGGTGACATATCCATGGCAGGAGTTTTCCTCGTTCAGTCCTTCCAGCCGCACCTATGTGCGCCGGGACGAGGGGGAGCTTGACGCACTGGAGCATGGCGATGTTTTTGTATATGCGGATCGTGATCCCGGTGCATTGGGAATGCTGGCCATCAGGGGTTCGGAACCTTCACATACAGGGCGCCGGAACCATCATATGGTTTCATTGTTTGCCGGTGTTTCAGGGGAAGGTATGGATTTTGAGCAAACCCTGGCTGCAAACGAAGAGGCGGGCGGGCTTATCTCCTTTGCCCATCCGGCAAGGAGTACAGAACGGAATAATAATGAACCGGATGATTATATTTACTATTTCGACAAATACCCCCATGTCTATGGAATTGACATATTCACAAGGGCTACATTCAGGGAGCCTGACAGATGGCCGATCAGTAAAAACCTTATATCCCGGCTGCTGATGCATTACGGTTCCCCTGATGCGCCGGGCTGGAGACCTGTATGGATGACCGCCACTGACGATTTGCACAGATTGGAAGATATTGATCAGGCTTACCAGGTACAACTGGTTGATCGGCTGGATCATGAAAATGTTTACAACAGCCTGAAAAACGGTGCATTCTTCTGGGTTGCCAAAGCCCCCGGTAAACAGGCACCCGTGATCAGTTCAATTGATTTCAGCGGCTCGGCCATAACAGTCAATGGCACAGGTTACGATCATGTTTCATGGTATTTTGACAATAAGCTTGTACATACGGGAGAGAAATTTGATTTTTTTGAAAACGGATCTGAAGAAATGTTTTATGTATATTTCCTTGCCCATACCTCTGATTTTTCAGTAGAAAGAGGGCAGGGCGCCCTCACCGGAAGCCAGCCCTTCTGGATTGTTAAAAAGTAGGTTCTGATAATCACAATTGTAAATATGTAAATATATTTGCGAACTTTGTTTTTGTTTTTGCAAAAAACCATTATTTTTGTAAATGAAAATCCCGCTCCCGTAATTATAAGGCGTCAGGTTTTCAGAACTAACAGGATCAATTATTCTATATTCACATGTCAGTGCATCCCGGTTTAATCTGAAATATAATCCGGGCCCACAAATGAAATGGAAGATTGATTTATAAAGAAGAGCAGAGAGAACAGGCTCAATGAAGCTCTAGCAACCCTCTCACCGGAGAAAAGGTGCTAATACCTGCCCCAAAGGGGATTATAAACTCAAAACCATTTATCATGAAGAGTATGAAACATAACATTGAATTTATTCTGCCGGGACAACCGCCGGCTCCATCGCCTTCTTTTATATTTATCCCTGCATTCCCCTTACTTCTGCCCAAACATATGTTGATGCGCAGCATGCGCAGCATGCATTGACAGAAAACCCTGTTCCGGGGAGTTTTTTCATTATGGCCGGGATGGCCATTAATGGAAAACTTAATATATCATATTATCATATTTTCAATCCATTAAAATAACATTACAATGCCACATAAGATTATCAAATTTGGCGGGTCGAACCTTCAGAAAAAGACCGACTTTAGCCGCTGTGCAGAAATAATCGAAAATTACAATTCCCCGTGCGTCATAGTTGTTTCTGCCTTTTACCAGGTAACAGACCGTCTCAGGAAGGCAGCATTGAAAGCCTCTGACTCAGGGCAGTTTCCCGGTGATTTTCTCAGTGAGTTTTCGGACGAATGCCGGGAACAGGTGAATGAAAATGTTCAGGGGGACGAGCTCATAGAAAAAACGAATGCCGAACTTCAATCGCTGCTTGATAAACTTTCCCTCCTGTTCAAGGGAATTCATGCTATAGGAGAACTGCCGCAGACGATTAACGACACATTGCTTAGTTATGGTGAAAGGATCAGTGCCCTGATATTAACAGCTGTCCTTAGTTCCAGAAACATTAATACAACCCTTGCCCTTCCCGAGGATTTCGGATTGATAACCGATGGCGAGTTCGGAAATGCAAGCATTTTGCTCAGGGAATCAGCCAGAAGGGTAAAAGGTTATTTTGCTGAAAACCATAATTATGTTGTTCCCGGATTTTACGGCATTTCATCCGAAGGCAAAACCACGCTCCTGGGCAGGGGGGGGACTGACTATTCTGCTGCCGCGCTTGCATATTTGCTTGATGCAGAAAGTCTTGATATTTGGAAAGATGTGGAAGGGTTTCAGACAGGAGACCCCCGCATCGTGAAGGAATCACGGACGATTGACTACCTTTCATACAACGAGGCAGCCGAACTGTCCTATTTCGGGGCCAAGATCCTTCATCCCCGTACGGTTGAGCCCCTGCAGCCAAAGAATATTCCGGTAAGGATATTTAATATTGATGATCCTTCCGATAAGCCGGGAACCGTGATCCATACCGATACCGGGGAAGATCTGCACGGGCCCAAAAGCATTACCTACAGCAGGAACTTTTCGGTACTGAAGCTTAAGGGTCCGGGCATCGGGATAAAGCCGGGTGTACTTGCCCAGGTTGCGGGAATCATGGACCTGGCCGGCGTTAATATTTCCTCAGTTTTCACATCCCAGACAGCTATTTGCTTTTTATTGCAGGGCAGTGACCTGAAAAAAGCAAAAAATGCTATCAGGGCAAATGCCCCCGCCCTGATACGTGACGTGGAAAGTATTTCTGCCATTGCACTTGTTGCACTTGTGGGTGAGGGGATTACAAAGAAGGAGGGTATAGCGGCAAAGGCATTTCAGGCTGTAGCTGAAGAAAAAATAAATATTGAGATCATTGCCGCCGGCGCCTCAACCGCTGCCGTATACTTCGTCGTTAAGGAAAGCGATTGTGACAGGGCAGTCAAGGCGACTCACCGGTACTTTTTCCCTGAATTCCCCAGGCACGACACGCTCAAGAATTCAGATCTTACCTCAGTTGTAATCTAAAAAAATAATAATAATGGAAAACAATAAAAAATATTCTTTTGACACACTGCAATTGCATGCTGGTCAGGAGCCTGATCCTACAACCGGGTCAAGGGCGGTACCAATATATCAGACAACTTCGTATGTTTTCAATGATGCTGAACATGCGGCCAACCTTTTTGGGTTAAAGGAGTTCGGGAACATCTACACCAGGATAATGAATCCTACCACCGACGTATTTGAAAAGCGGATTGCAGCCCTGGAGGGCGGTGTTGCTGCCGTGGCTACTTCTTCAGGCCAGGCTGCGCAGTTCACTGCCATAACCAACATCCTGCAGGCCGGCGACAACCTGGTTTCAACCTCCTTCCTGTACGGAGGAACTTACAACCAGTTCAAGGTGCAGTTTAAACGTATAGGAATTCAGGTGAAATTTGTCAGCGGCGATAAAGCGGAAGATTTCGACAAGGCTATTGATGGCAAAACAAAAGCCATCTTCCTTGAAACTATAGGCAACCCTGAGTATAATATACCTGATTTTGAGGCTATCGTAAAAGTAGCCAGGAAGCATGACATCCCTGTAATCGTTGATAATACTTTTGGCGCAGCGGGGTATCTTTTCCGGCCTCTTGATCATGGTGCGAATATCGTTGTTGAGTCTGCCACCAAATGGATCGGCGGCCACGGAACTTCTGTGGGAGGTGTTATTGTCGATGGGGGCAACTATAACTGGGGAAATGGAAAATTCCCCCAGTTTACCGAACCATCCGAGGGTTATCATGGACTTAAATTCTGGGATGTTTTTGGCAGTGACGGACCTTTTGGTAATATTGCCTTCAGCATACGTGCACGTGTTGAAGGTTTGCGTGATTACGGGGCAGCACTGAGCCCGTTTAACGCCTTTCTTCTGATCCAGGGACTTGAGACTCTTTCCCTCAGGGTCCAGCGGCATGTCGACAATGCACTGGCAATTGCAAAATGGCTTGAAAAGCATCCAAAGGTTGAAAAAGTCAATTATCCCGGACTCGAATCCAGCCGCTACCACGAACTGGCAAAAAAATACCTCAGAAACGGATTTGGCGGGGTGCTGTCTTTCAAGATCAAGGGCGGGACAGAGGAAGCCGATAAGTTTATTAACAGCCTGAGCCTTATCAGCCATCTTGCCAATGTGGGTGATGCAAAAACACTTGTCATTCACCCGGCATCAACCACCCACCAGCAGCTTACCCTGGAAGAACAGGCAACTGCCGGCGTGGTTCCGGGACTGATCAGGCTTTCAGTGGGCATTGAACACCTGGATGACATAAAAGCAGACCTGGAACAGGGATTCGGAAGCCTGTAATCAGCCGCTTTAATTCAAACCAATATTCGGGGATTTCGGCAGAAAACCGATATCCCCGAATGTATGCGTCGATTAGCGTAAACTGCCCCATTGCAGTATTTTTGATTTATCAATCTTTGTATCCTCTCTTCTACAAATGTGTTGCAACATCACCCCACTTTTGGAATTTCCGTAATTGCATTTCCTTCCTTTCACTGAATATTTTCCCAACTGATTGCCCGGCAAAACTGAATAATCAGCAACCATGGGCCAGGGTTATTAATGGCTTATAAAATTTACTAATGGCATAGTTTTTTCATTTAGCCAGAAAGGTATTATTATGGCATGCCTGGAAATTCTGTCAAATGCTGCCGGTTAACCTTATTTTAATCATATAAAATAAAATTACTAGCATATGTTTAAAATTCTGGATCTCACAAAAGATAACCTTATTGCCTTTAAGGTAAAGGGAAAAATTGAAAAGTCGGATTATGAAGTGCTGCAGGCATTACTGGACAAGACCGAACGGGAACATGACATACGAAAACTTTATGTCGAAATAGAGAGTATTGAAGGTATTGAACCTGTCGCTCTCTGGGAAGATATAAAAGTTTACTTTCAGCACATTAAAAATCTGGATAGAATAGCGATAATCGGTCCTGGCAAAATGCTCGAAATACTGTCCAAAATGAGCAAACCATTTGTTGCAGGCGAGGTTAAGGTATTCAGTGAGGATGAATTAATGGCTGCCCGGGAATGGATCATGGAGTAGTCTGCAGGGCTGACCCTTCGGGTGGATTACCAGCCAGGCGCCCTGATTTGGCCACAGATTTACTTTTTTATGCTGCCATAGTGCCGTGTTTGTGAATATGATGTTAATTTAGCACCGGATTCTTCTATGGTTATCATAAGTTTGGAAGGTATAATTAAATCAGGGACAAGCTAAAAATGAAAGTTGCAGACAAATTTGATGGCAAAAGCACCAAAATATCTTTCGAGCTACTGCCCCCGCTAAGGGGCAGCAGCATTGAAAGTGTTTACCGCACAATTGATCGGCTCAGGGATTTCAATCCCTCCTGTATCAATATTACCTACCATAAGGAAGAAACCGTGTTCGCAAAGCTTGCCGACGGCAGCATCCGCAAAAAGGTTCTAAGAAAAAGGCCCGGAACAGTGGGTATTGCTGCAGCCATCCAGCATAAATATGGCATTGATGTGGTTCCCCACATTATATGCGGTGGATTTTCCAGGCGTGATACTGAGGAGGCACTGATAGACCTCGACTTCCTTGGTATTCATAACCTGCTGGTTCTAAGGGGAGATGCAGATAAAGAGACGGGGGTTTTTAAACCCTGGGAAGACGGACACTCATTTGCAGTTGACCTGGTAAGGCAGATCAGCAACATGAACAAAGGCATTTACCTTGAGCAATATCACAGCGACCCGGCACGGACTGGTTTTTCTGTTGGTGTAGCAGGGTATCCTGAAAAGCACTACGAAGCACCAAGCTTTGAGGAGGACCTTTATTATCTTAAAATGAAGGTTGAGGCAGGGGCGGAGTATATTGTCACACAAATGTTTTTTGACAACAGGGTATTTCATGATTTCACTGCCCGGTGCAGGGAGACAGGAATCAGGGTTCCGATAGTACCCGGATTAAAGCCAATTGCTTTAAGAAAACATCTTGAAATACTGCCAAAGGTCTTCGGGGTAAATATTCCTGAAGAACTGATACGGGAAATCAATGCCTGTAAATCAGAAAGTGATGTTTACAATGCCGGCATCGAATGGGCGGCCAGCCAGTCGGCTGAACTCAAGAAAAGCGGCGTTCCCGCAATCCATTATTATACCATGAGCCGTCCGGATAATATCGTTGAGATAGTAAAAAGGGTATTCTGATTTCGCCTGACCAACCTGTTTAACCTGCCAGGCGCTGCCCGGCAATCAGGAGCCAGTCAGCAGGCTACCCAAATTACCGTTCCCTGTGGTGTCCATTTTCCTGTTCGACTTCGGGTTCCGGCATTTCGGCTTCCTGCTCATCAATAACTTCGCCTTCCCGGGTAATCTTTACTAATTTGGCTTCATCTTCATCCGCTTTAGTCAATAAAACCTCGTAAAAAGTC
The DNA here is from genome assembly GCA_007135095.1 of Bacteroidales bacterium. GTDB lineage: Bacteria > Bacteroidota > Bacteroidia > Bacteroidales > PUMT01 > PXAP01. Next base: position 37,344 of record SLJO01000030.1, read on the forward strand.
CCCTCTTCATAGTCGCTTTCAATTTTAGCCTCAACAGGCACCCAGTCCTCATATTTCTCCATCAGTGCTTCGCGGACGGTCTGAGGCAGACCATCTATACCAAAGAGCTCTTCCTGAGGATGTTCCTGTTCCTGCCTTTCCTGTTCCTGTCTTTCCTGCAACTGTTCAGCAGTGTATCCGGCAGTTGCAGTTATAAAAAAGCCAAGGGAAGCTGCTAATGCAAATGACTTAATATTTTTCATGAGTACATATTTAGTTAAACATAATTAAGTCCCTCCATCACTAATGTTGTGATCATAATCATGCCATAAGACAACATAATGATGTATAATTCACAAAATGAGGCTTTTAGTCATTTGCAATTAATATTGCAGGTGTTTAATTAATCTACAGTATGTAAAAAAAAATACCCATAATATACTTGTCCCGCACATTGATGTATCGACACCGGATATTTTCTTTAAATAATTCACGCCTAAGATAGAATATCTATAAATTGAATGTTATTTAAATAACAGTGTGAAATAATTCACAAAAAGTTTGCGTTTGATGGTTGTAATATTTACTTTTGTAGTGTTAATTTAATAACAGAAATCATAAATGAGCCTGGTTATGAAGCTTCAGGAAATAGTAGAAACAATCGACGGGAGGGTGATTTCAAATGGAAACTGCCGGGACAAAGTCTTTGAAGCGGCATTTGCATCCGATCTTATGAGTGATGTGCTGACGCTCAAAAACGATGACCTGGTTCTGATTACAGGCCTTGCTACACTGCAAACCATACGGACGGCAGAGATGGCTGATATAAACTGTATTATATTTGTCAGAAATAAAAAGGTGAGTCCTGAGATGGTTCAGCTTGCCGCCGAAAGCGGGATTGATCTGATCGAATGCAGATATTCCATGTTCCGCACCAGCGGATTACTTTTTCAGTCAGGTTTAAATCCGGTATATTAGGGATTTGGTATTCTGCATTTTTATTTACTAATCCTGGCATGATATGTATTTTGAGTATGAAATTGAGGGGGGTAACTTTTCAAAGGCGGGAACAGCTTCAAGTGAGGTGAAGAAAAAACTGCGTCAGCTGAATGTGGACCTGAAAATTGTCAAATGTGTTGTTGTAGCACTTTATGAAGCTGAAGTAAACGTTGTAGCTCATGCATACCGGGGTAAAATGAAAATTGAAATTGATGAGGAAAAGATATTGCTTATACTCGAGGATGAAGGACCCGGCATTCCTGACATCGACCGGGCCATGGAGGAGGGCTATTCAACCGCCTCTGCCGCGGTAAGGGAAATGGGCTTTGGGGCAGGAATGGGTCTGCCAAATATAAAGAAAAATGTTGACCGGCTGAATATTTCCAGTGAGGTTGGCAAGGGCACCAGGGTTGAAATGATTACGTATTTAAACAAGGGAGGGACACATGAAAAATCCTGATTTTCATCATGCACTTACGATATTGAAAGATGTCTGCACAGGCTGCACGCATTGCATGAACATTTGCCCAACCGAGGCAATACGGGTAAAAAACGGAAAGGCTGAGCTTACAGATAACCGCTGTGTCGATTGTGGATTCTGTTACCGGGTATGCCCGGTAAATGCCATTATAGTAGAACAGGATGACTTTAACAGAATATTCGAGTATAAGGTAAGGGTAGCTCTTGTGCCTGCAGTTTTAACCGGGCAGTTCCCTGATAATATCACAACGCGCCAGATCCACAGCGAGTTGATGGAACTGGGGTTTACCCATATTTATGAAGTAGAGCAGGGGGTGGAGCTGTTGTATGAGGCGATGTTAGAGTACATAGAAAAACACAGGGATACAAAACCTCTTATCTCTTCCTTTTGTCCCGCAATTGTGCGCCTGATCCAGATCAAATTTCCTGCACTGGTGGAGAATCTTATTCACTTAAAGCCACCACTGGATATTTCAGCTTTGTATGTACGCAGGCAACTGGTTGATGAAGGATTTGACAAAAATGAGCTTGGAATTTTTTATGTTACACCATGTGCAGCAAAAATAGCTGCGGTAAAAAGCCCGGTTGGAGAAAAGGATTCTCCAATAACCGGGGTGATAAACATGGATTTTATTTTCAATAAGGCATATAAAAAAATAAAACAGGGTAAAAGTAATTCCTGCATTCTGCCCGAAGTCAGAAATATGTCAGAACGCTCAATCCTATGGAGCCTTACAAATGGAGAGTCGGCTCATGCAAAAGGCAGAAGCATGGCAGTTGATGAGATACACAATGTGATCAATTTCCTTGAACAGCTGGAGAACGAGGAGATGAAGGATATTGATTTCCTGGAGCTCAGGGCATGTGACGAAAGCTGTGCAGGGGGTGTGCTTACCACGGCTAACCGGTTCTTTACTGTTGAAAGGTTAAAAAAACGGGCTGTGCAGGCAGGACTCGAACAGGATAAACCTAAGCCGGGTGGCGGCAGGAGCATAATCCATTACAAAAACCGGTTAAAGGAGGAAATCTCTGTTCAGCCGGTGCAGCCCCGCTCAATGCTTAAGCTTGACGAGGAAATGTCAGAGGCCATGAAGAAGATGAAGAGGGTTCAGGAAATAAGTAAATGCTTGCCTGATGTGGATTGTGGCGCATGTGGCTCACCAAGCTGCCAGTCTTTTGCCGAAGATATTGTGCAGGGTGATGCCGTGCTCAACCAGTGCATTTTCGTGCAGCGGATATTTGAAAAAAAGGGAATTCTTTCTGCCGAAGAATCTTTCAGTATAATGAAGGATATATGGGGAAGTGACAAGCTTGACAAGAGTTGCTGACCATGGCAAAAGGCCGGTGTAAAGCAAAATGCAATGAATGTCACATCCAGTTTGTAATCATAAATGTTAAGTTTATTGCATGTGAGATCGACCGCAGGTCAATAAATCATGGGTGATCCATGGATTGAAAA
>SLJO01000003.1 GCA_007135095.1 Bacteroidales bacterium
AAGCCTCTGCTATATTGGTCGAATGATCGGCTATCCTCTCGATGTTCGAAACAATGGTTTTAATATTGAAGAAGTTGTTCAGCACGTTCTGATCATCGATGTCGGCCAGGTTTTTTTTGAGGATCTTCTTAACCATCTTCCTGTTTATCTTGTCAATTATATCATCGTTTTTCAGTGTCCAGATGGCATAATCGATATCATTGTTGAAAAAAGACAATATGGATTTCTCCACCATATTATTTGTCATGATCATCATGCTGGAAGTCTCATCCATGAAACCGGCTATTTTATGCTGCTCTTTCATTTCGGAGAGTATTCTCAGTATTTTCTGCGCTATGTCACCAATCCTTTCAAGGTTGATCGAGAACCTGTAACAGGTTATTATTTTCCTGAGCTCTGATGCAACCGGGTTATGTAAACATACGATGTTTATAAACTCGTCGCTTATTTTTATTTCAAAATTATCAATTTTCTTTTCCACCCTGGCGAAATTTTCCAGTTTTTCTTTCGAAATTTTTAATTCTTCCGAGCTGAAAATATTTTCCAGTTCCCTTAATTGACCGAGGATAAGTTCAGCCATTTTTTCAACATCACTATGGATGATTTTTATTGCAGTGTCCTTTTTGGAGTCCATTTTAGAAACTATTTACTTCCACCAGTCTACCCGAATTTTCCGGTCAGGTAGTTCCCGTTTCGGCAGCGTCACCAGCACGTTCAACCACTCTATCCGAATTTTCCGGTCAGGTACTCTTCGGTGCGTTTGTGAGACGGATTGGTGAATAATTTATCTGTCGGGCCGAACTCCACAAGGTCTCCCACATAGAAGAACCCTGTGTTGTCGCTGACCCGCGCTGCCTGCTGCATATTATGTGTCACGATAACTATCGCATATTTCTTTTTAAGGTCGTTAATCAGGTCCTCTATCTTGGATGAGGAAAGCGGGTCGAGCGAGCTTGTGGGTTCATCCATCAGGATCACTTCCGGCTCTATCGCCAGTGCCCTGGCAATGGAAAGCCGCTGCTGTTGACCGCCGGATATGCTGCCCCCCGGACTGCCAAGGCGATCCTTTACCTCATCCCATAGGGCTGCCTGACGAAGGGCCTTTTCGCATACCTCGTTGAGAAAAGCCTTATTTCTTATGCCAACCAGCTTGAGGCCCGCGACCACGTTATCGTATATTGACATTGTGGGAAAGGGGGTGGGCTTCTGGAAGACCATACCCACCTTTCTGCGGATGGTTACCGGATTCACCCTGGGAGCATAAATGTTGTTGCCATCCAAAAGTACTTCTCCGGTAACTTTGGCATTTGGGGTCAGGTCATGCATGCGGTTGAGGGCACGCAGGAAGGTTGTCTTGCCGCATCCCGACGGACCAATAAGGGCCGTTACTTTTTCATTGTATACGGGAAGGGAAACGTTCTTTACGCCGGTTACCGTACCGTATTTTACCGTCAGATTCTTGGCCTCCATGCGGATAGGCGGGGAACCGTTCATATGTATTTCCCTGTACAACAGGTCAGGTTCCTGCGGTTGAAAGTCAGGTGACATTTTATCTTCCTTCGGCTTTTTCTTTTTAAACAATACATTTATGTTCATTGGCAATAATTTAAATACTGTTAATCTGTCAGTGTCCGGGTGCTTTATTACACCTTTTATTTAATCATGGGTTATAGTGCTTTTTGTCTTGTCAATAACTGGGCCCCTGTAAACAGGGCCACCACAAACACAAGAAGAACTATGCCTGCAGCCCAGCCCATGGTGTGCCATTCTGCATAGGGACTGATAGCCAGACTGTACAGCCTTTGCGGCAACGTGTCAACGGGGCCGAAAATCATGCCCGTCCAGTGTGTAGGCAGATAATTGTTTCCAAAGGAGGTAAACATAAGCGGGGCAGCCTCCCCTGCAGCACGGGCAAATGCAATAAGAAAGCCGGTTATGAGCCCGGTACGCGCCGCAGGAACAATAGTCGACATGACCACACGCCAGCGCGGGAGCCCGATGGCAAGCCCTGCCTCGCGTATCGACCAGGGGATGGTCAGCAGCGCGCTTTCGGTTGCCCTGGCTATAATGGGTATCATCACAAAGGCAAGTGCAACACCGCCTGCCAGGCCCGAGAATGTGCCCATTGGCCGGACAATTATTGCAAATGCCAGCAGTCCCTTCAAAATGGCGGGCATTCCGTTGAGAGTGTCATTCAGTACCCTGAGCAGCGGATTAAGCTTGTGCTCTGGATACTCTGAAAGCATTATCCCTGCACCGACTCCGATTGGAATAGCTAATATTACCCCGATGGTATCCACCACGAGGGTTCCTAATATGCTGTGAACCAGCCCGGTGGGCCGGCCCTGCATAGCCCGGGCGGGGGAACCAAGCTCCTGGGTGAAGAAATCGATGCTGATTGCGCCCAGTCCATTGATAATCACATAGCCGATTATTATGATCAGGGGGGTAAGTACCAGGACTGTGCTAAGGACCAGAAGCGAAACCATGATGTAATCGCGAATATTTCTTTGTCTTAATGTTTTCATCTTACACGCTACTTTTTTCAGTATTTATATGCCTGAAACACTGGCTCCGGTTTATATTCCCTGTCCCCCGGTGATTGCAAGTTTTCGGGTTATATATGCTGCAATCAGGTTAACTACTATGGCGATGACAAACAAAACCAATCCTATTGCCATAAGGCTGGAAAGGTGCAGGTTCCCTACTGCCTCACGGAACTCGTTTATGATTACCGAGGGCATTGTTGCCGCCGGACCCATGATGGAGAAGGGAAAGGTATTCTTGTTTCCTATAAGCATGGCCACGGCCATGGTTTCTCCGACCGCACGTCCAAGCGAGAGTATCGCTCCGGCCAGTATGCCTCCCCTGGCATAGGGCAAAACCGCCATACGGATAACCTCCCACCTGGTCGCTCCCAGCGCGCGTGCAGCTTCTCTCTGCTCTTTCGGCACTTGCCTGATGGCGTTTCTGGTGAGGGCCGTAGTGAAAGGGACTATCATGAGTGCAAGAATAATGGTTGCGGTGGTCATCCCATAACCTATCGGGTTGCCCAGTATCGGAAGAAGCGAAGGTTGGGACTCTGCAGCCCACATGAAGATCGGCATGTAGACTTTTTCACGCATCCAGGGGGCAAAAACGAATATGCCCCATATTCCAACCACAACACTGGGAATGGCAGCGATAAGGTGTACAAGGGTCTCTATAATTTTCGCGAGCCACCCGTAAGCATATTCGGCAATGACAATGGCAACGGCCACTGCCGGGAAAAATGCCAGGGCTAGTGCAACCACGCTGGTAACAACCGTGCCGAAAATAAATGGCAGTGCCCCGAAGGTAAAATTAACGCCCGGATCCCAGGTTGTTCCGGTGAGAAACCCGATAACGCCGAACTCCCTGAAGGCAAGGCTGCCATCGTTGATGAGCACCCAGGCCATTGCGCCTGCAAGGAAAATGATGCTCAGTCCCAGGGTGACCGCCACGGTCAGAAATATCTTGTCTCCCAGCCACCTGTAAATGGCGGGAAGTGGTCTGCTCAGTACCAGGCTATGGCTTGCTGTTTGATTTGTCGTCATTGTTTATACCTCAAGATATGATTATAAATCTGCATGGAATTTTATCAATGATTGTTCATCCCGGAAGCTTTTCCGGAGGAATGGAGCCCTCATTTCTGTTTGTAAAAAAAAGAGTCCCGCCCCCCGGGGTTTCCTGCGGTTTCCTGCAGCAAAGGGCTCCTGTTACCGCCGGGGCAATAAGCGCCCAAAATCTCTTAATAAAAAAGTATGGAGCCCTTTGCAGGTGTCTCCATACATGATTGATTTTTATGCTTTTGCCTTTAAATCCCTGCATTACTATCACTGTGTTTACCCGCCTTTAAATAAGGTTTTGTTCCTCAAGTATTTTTCTGCCGATCACCTCATCCCTCCACTTGATCTGGCTAATCATTTCCAGGTTTTTTTCCAGGGCGGCCTCGGGTAACCGGGCGAAACCCAGGGTTTCGGAAAGCTCCTGTCCATCGGTAATGCTCCATATAAGGAATTCCACCAGCTCCACGGCCTGTTCCCGGTTGCTGATCGCATTGTTCCGGTCAAGGTTTTCATAAACAAGCATCCATGCGAACCCTGCAATCGGATAGCCGTCAGTCGCAGGGGTGTTGGTGAAAAGAATCCTTGTGTCATCAGGAAGCTCTA
>SLJO01000014.1 GCA_007135095.1 Bacteroidales bacterium
ATACATTTGCCCCGTTAGAAGTCTTTAAAATCTCATTAATGCACTGGGTAGATATTTCTGTTTTTGTTCTTTATATGATTCTGGTCCTGGGGATAGGCTTTTATTTTTTAAAGAAGAACCGGGATGCCGATGACTACTATGTGGGTAGCAGGAAAATGGGCAGTGTGCATGTTGGATTGTCGGTGGTTGCCACGGATGTGGGGGGCGGGTTTTCTATCGGCCTTGGCGGACTTGGTTTTATCCTCGGGCTCGCAGGGTCATGGATGTTGTTCACGGGCCTTGTCGGTGCATGGTTAAGCGCAGTTGTGCTAATCCCAAAAGTACACCCCCTGGGAAAAGACATGAAGCTTTTCACTTTTCCTGAGATCTTCCGGCACTTCTACAGCCGGCGCGTGGCAATGGCGGCAGGTATAATTTCCGGAATCGGCTACCTTGGCTTTACCAGTTCGCAGATCCTTGCGGGTGCCAAACTTGCCTCGGCTACATTTATTAATCTTGACATGAATACCGCCCTGGTAATCATGGGTGTTATTGCCGTTGTCTATACTGTTATGGGCGGAATAAAGGCGGTTATCTACACCGACACCTTTCAATGGATCATCCTCATGGGGGGGCTTGTCTTTATCGGCATCCCCATCGGTTATACCGCCATCGGCGGAATGCCTGCCATAAGGGAAACCCTTGGCCCGGAATTTCTCTCTTTCAGCAATGTTCCCTGGCAGACCATTGTGAACTGGGCTGTGACCATAATCCCCATATGGTTCGTAGGCATGACCCTTTACCAGCGGATATATGCCACCAGGACCGTGAAACAGGCACAAAAAGCCTGGTATATTGCCGGCATTTTTGAATGGCCGTTCATGGCGATGATGGGAGTGATACTGGGACTGTTTTCAAGGGTGGCCTTTGAGAACGGCATGTTTGAATACCTCGGGTATATGGCCGGCGATGGAATGGATCCTGAACAGGGACTGCCGGTGCTGCTGCGCACAATACTTCCCGTCGGACTGATGGGACTTATGATGTCAGCGTATTTTTCTGCCATAATGTCAACGGCCGACAGCTGCATGATGGCTGCATCAGGCAATCTGCTGACCGATGTGCTTTCAAGGCTTTTCCGTATAGAAGGAAATCAGAAAGTGATGCTGCGGTTCTCCCAGGGACTTACACTTTTTATAGGTGTACTTGCCCTGTTTATTGCCGCTACAATGGAGAACGTGCTGGAGCTGATGCTGTATTCCTATGCCTTTATGGTTTCCGGATTACTGATGCCTGTCATCGGGGCCTTTTTCCTGAAGGACCGCTCATCGCTCGCGGCTTTCTGGTCTATGATAATCGGAGGGGGCACCACTTTGCTGCTCACTGCAACCGGAATTCCCCTTCCTTTTGGCCTTGATCCCAATATCTTTGGAATCTCCGCCTCTGCACTGACGTTTTTCTCCCTGGTAAAACTTTTTCCGGGGGCAAGATTTTAATCTATCCTGAAGAGATCATCCCGGAGTCCCTGATTTATTTCAATTGACCGCACAGTCAGGTCAAATGCCTGCGGACCCATCTGCTGCTTGATTAAAAACGGGAATTTCACACCCTCCACATCCCTGTAATTGTCATAATCGGTTACCTGGGACATTGAACCCATCGGGGTATCCAGTGCGGCTACGGTCCGGAGTTTGAGCCCGCTGCCTACCCCGAAAAATTCCAATTTGCTTTTGCCTGATGGACTGGTAATTATGAGCTTATATGCGGGCTCACCATTTATATTTTCAATTCCATCCAGGCTTAATGAATACCCACTCTCGGTATATGACAATTCCGGGTTCATGACGGCCTGTGATTTCAGCTCTTCCAGCATATCGCCCTCAAGCTCCATGGTTCCCTGTATTCCGCTTGCCATACCCCGTGTTCCGTCGAATATCTGTTGCTGCATGATGCTGCCTCCCACGCTCATTGTTATATTAACCATATCAGGTGTTTTCTGAAGAATGGTCATATCAAGGGTCATGCCCTGCACGGTTGCATCCATGGTGATGGAGATATCTTCGATTCTTCTCATGTTGTCAGCCCCGCCGGCGGCACTGATATAGTTCTCAATGACACTTTCTGCAGTGAGGCCCTCCGGGGCCACTGTTGAGGTCTCTTCCAGCTTTCGTCCGAAGGGATCAAAGAACAGGACTTCCTGGTTGTGGCTGAATTTTTTAAGGGTTTCCGCTACCTCCGACTTATTTCCGCCAACTATTATATAAGAGTTTCCAGGCCTGATATATTTTCGTGCTGCCTGCTGTACTTCCTGTGCAGTTACCCGGCTCAGCCTTTCAAGGTATGTTTCATAATAGTCATCCGGCAAATTGTAAAGCTCAATGTTAAGTGCAAATCCTGCAATGGTGCGGGGACTCTCAAGGGACCGTGCAAAACTGCCGTTCATGAAGTTTTTGACAAGCTCAAGGTTCTCCTGGTCAACAGGTTCATTTATCATCCTTTCCATTTCGTATAGAATTATTGCAACGGTGCTGTCAGTGACACTGTTACGCACTTCGGTGCGCACATTGAACCTTCCCACCAGCCTGTCGCTCGAGAGGCTCGACCGGGCACCATAAGTATAGCCCTTATCCTCCCTGAGGTTCTGCATCAGCCTGCTGCTGAAAACACCGCCCCCAAGAATACTGTTCATTACACTTACCTGGATTGCATCCGGAGCTCCCGGTTCCAGCTCCACCGGATATGTCAGGTTCACAATGGATTGCACGGCACCGGCCCTGTCGGCAAAAGCCACCTTGTTCCCGCCTGGGGGGGCAGGAGTTTCGTAATGATGGATGGGAACGTCACCGGACTCCCACCCGGCAAAATACCGGGTCATTAATTCCCTGGCTTCCCCGGTTTTAATATCGCCTACAATTACCATATAGGCTGCATCAGGCTTGAAATAAGTATCATAATATTCAACAAGCAGATCCCTGGTAATGTTCGAAACACTCTCCCTGGTCGTTATTTCCCCGTAGGGGTGGTTTTCACCATATAACAGTACGGCCGATATATTACTGACCATTGCACTGGCATCTGTCATTACTGTCGAAAGAGCCGAGATGGTCTGGTTAACCTCCCTTTCAAGTTCCTCCTGGGGGAAGGTCGGATTGAAAAGGATGTCTGACATAAGGTCAAGAAGATTGTCAGTGTGGCGGGTGAGTGAGGAGGCAAACATTCCCCTTGAATGGGTGCTTAATGAAGCACCCATAAAATCTATTTCTTCATCTATTGCTGCCTTGCTGCGGCTTATGGTGCCTGAGCGCATCAGGGAGCCGGCCATGCTGACATAACCTTTGGCTTCATTTTCCATCACCGGGTCAATATCCAGGGTGAGCTGGAAAGAGACTACCGGTATTTTGTCGTTTTCAACAACGATAACTTTCATGCCGTTGTCAAGTGTGAAAGTCTGGTAATCGCCAATCTGTATTAGCGGGGCAGGACCGGGCTCAGGAGGGGTTGTCCTGTCAATCTGTGCATTTAGGGGTATCAGATAGCCGATCAGGAGGGCAAAGAAAAAAAGTCGTTTCATCTGGTTGAATTTTTTTTAATACATGGTTAATTCGCCGGATGCGGCAAATAGTATAATACCACCCTGTTTTCCGGGGTTTTATATTTTTGTGCCGCATTGAGAATGTCCTGGCGCGTTACTTCCATATACCTGTCAATTTCCGTATTAATGCGGCCGGCATCATTGTAAAGCAGGTGATAGCTGGCAAGGCTGCCGGCCCTGCTTGCCATGGTCGTATTGTTATTGACAAACTGGCTCTCGATCTGGTTTTTTAGTTTTTCCATTTCCAGTTCTGTTATCAGCTCGGTCCTGACTTTTTCAATTTCCGCATTAATGGCATCTTCCAGTTCCCGCGGGTCAATTCCCATATTCGGCAGGGCGTAAATCAGCGACAGACCCGGATCCTCGAGTCCCAGGGGCATCGCCATTACCTGCAGTGCCAACTGCTGCTCATCGACAAGGCTTCTGTGCAGCCGGCTGCTTTGTCCGCGGGAGAGAAGGGTGCCCAGCATATCAATGGCATAGTAATCATCGGTTCCCCGGGCAGGGATGTTGTATGCCTGAATCACAAGGGGCAGCTGTATGTTGTCATAAATGGTATCACGGATTTCCTTGTTTCTTGGGGGTTCGGTTATATCAGGGCGGTA
>SLJO01000009.1 GCA_007135095.1 Bacteroidales bacterium
AAAACGGTTCATAATAAGGATGTATCTCCTTCCCCTTTTGCACAATACGCTCAAACGCTTCGGTATCGCCGGCAGCAAGCTTTGCTCTTGCCAGGTTAACATGCAGCCATACATTATTGGGATCATTACTAAGGGCCAGTTCCAGCAGGGTTGCACCGTTATCAAAATTTAATTTATTTATTTCAGAAATTCCTGCAAGATCGGTTTTATCTCTTCTCTTTACCAGAACTGCCACCGGATTTCCTTTATGATAAAAGCTCTTTATAGTTTCAGCTGGCTGCCAAAGATTGTTTTTAAGCAAATACGGATGAATGTAATTCACACCAAACAAGCCGTAATCCCAGTCAACTGAGCTTCGTTCCATAAACCTAACATACTGGTAAGTTATATTTGGGAGGCGATCAAAATAATTTGAAAGATTACAGTTCATTGCAACCGTTATCTCTTCATTGCCTGCCAGGTCAATTAAATATTGTGACCCTTCCTTCAATCCATGAAAATAGTAGTCATATTCATAGTTTCCCCAGGCTTTTTTATTACCGCCTGCCAATTCATTAAAATAAACATAATCCATCGGGAAAGTAGCTACCTGGTGAATCAATGGCCGGAACAGCATCACTGCAAACAAAAAAAGAAAGGGAAAAATAAATTTTTTCTGTTTTGCGTCAATCACCCTTAGCAATTTATAAACTCCAAGGGTAGCGAGTAATGCCACAGGCGGGAGGATAAATAGCATTTGCCTGACTCCGCTGTATAGATTCGAGCCGATTGCCATAACATAAAAAACAGGGAATGCCACTGCAAAGAATAAAAATCCCTCAAACAACAGCTGCCCCGACAGGAATTTTTTTCTGATTATTTCGATAACAAAAAAGTACAGAAAAAATAAAAATCCGGTCAGGACAAACACAGGAGTAGATATAAGCAGCCATTTTGGCAAATAATACCATGGTAACCGGGTACTCCAGATAATTTCACCCTGAAACAGCTGGCGGATGCTTATCTTGTAATGTTCCATCACACCAAGGCTTTCCAGCGGGTGTAAAAAAACATTCTGCAGGGCATAGGGCCAGAACAGCAGGCCGGCAAAGTAACCAATCAGAACAATTGCTGTCCCTTGTCCAAGCAGCCTTAACAATAAGGGCCTGGTTGAAACTATTTGTTTCAGAAAAGAGGGCTTCAAAACAATGAAAACAATTAAAGAAAGACCCAGGTAGGCAAAAAGAATGTAACCGCCTGCACGCACCGAAACCGTAAAAGCTATAGCCAGGCCGAGTAAAATTGTTGTCCGCCACCGCGGGCGGGGCAACTCCCTTAATAACCTGCCGATCATCAACAGGCCGGCCATATAACCGGCAGCAAAAGGTATATCTTTAAGATTTCCAAATGCCTGCCCGGAAAGCCGGGGCATTAACACCAGGGCCAGGACACTAACAGTTGCCACTAGCCAGGAGCCGCTCAGATGCCGGGCCATGGATCCTGTTAATAAAAGAAGGATCATAAAAAAGAATGCCCCGGTATAATGCCTTGTTAAGAATTCATTCTCTACATTGAATATCCGGTTGAAAAGGGCAGTAAAATTATCAACTGACTGCCCGTAATATTTCAGGTTTGTTTCGGGCGTATCAAGGCAGGATCTATCCTCGCCGCCGGTAAAATACCAGTTCACCACCTTTTTTGCATGCGGATAGTGCAATTGTTCATCTATATTAACAGCAGCATTTGGTGCCAGGAGGGCCATAATAACAGCTACCAGCAACAGGTTGGCATAAAAAATATTACCTGACGTTAATATGCGGCCCGCCTTATTCATATATTTTTTGCACAAAATAGAGGGGCCGGGCCTGCACCTCCTTGAATATCCGGTAGATATACTCACCAATCAATCCAAGAAAGGTAAGTTGCACAGAGCCAAAGAAGCTTATGGCCAAAAACATTGAAGACCAGCCAATAGGTGCAAGACCCAGAAGTTTTGAAACCACTGCATATACAATGGCCAATGAAAAGGTGATCATCCCAAGCATTCCCAGGTACAAACATATCCTGATCGGCCATTTTGTAAAGGAGTAAATCGCATCGGCAGCCATTGAAAACAGCTTCCGAAGGCTCATTTTTGCTTCGCCCTCGAGCCTTTCAGGCCGGTCGTACATAATAAATTCATGCCTGAAGCCTATAAAGTTGCGGATTCCCGGGAGATAACGGTTCCTTTCTGAAAACTGAAGAATGGCACGGTGGGCATTTTTGTTCAGGATACAAAAATTACCGGCATGGGATACCTGTTGCCCCTCGGCAAGTTTCTCAAAAACACGGTGAAAAAGATTGATGTAGGCTTTTTTAAAGAACTTCTCATTCCTGGATTTCCTGACTGCTGTCACAATATCAGCACCCGAAGTTTTGATTTTGTCAAGAAGAAGCAGGACCAGTTCAGGAGGATCCTGAAAATCTCCGTCCATGATCACAACATATTCTCCCCTGGCATAATCCAACCCGGCAGTGAGCGAGGATTGCAGGCCAAAATTCCGTGACAGCGAGAGTATTTTCAGTTCTTTGTGCTTTTCCCGAAACCCGATAAGTTTATCTAAAGTGGAATCACTGCTTCCATCGTCAACACAAACAATCTCAAACCCTTCTCCGGTTTTCTCAAGCTGGTGAAAAAGTTCATCCAGAAAGCGTTCAATAAGCTGCTCTTCATTAAATAAAGGAATGACAACCGAAATCATAACATAATATCCTGTTTTTATATCCGGCAACTGTTCCGGAACAACAAAAAAACATTTGATGACCGGAATTAATTCCCGATCATATCCAGCGCATACTGAGCTTCTGCAGAGAATTCCCGGTTTTGTCTTAACTGTTCATAGATAAGCACATAAGAATCATCGGCCATCCATGAAAATCTATTCAACAAAATCTTTTTGCAGTCAGCAGTGGACTTGCGGGATTTCAGTAAATCCCGTATAATATGATGAAATTCATCCATCTTTTCCCGGTTGTCGATATTCTCAGCAATTAGCTTTTCAAAGATATTAAAGCTTTCGTTGGATTTGCCGGTTTCATAATCCCGCATTTTTATTACAAGGGAGGTGATCTCAGAATCAATATCCTCGAAAAATGCCCATCGGAGGCTTTGCGTCTCTGTCGGAAAAGCAGCAGGAGGTTCCTGTGTTACTTTCCCGGTTGCAGCCCATTCGGCACCTCGCTGAAAAGTGGTTATAAAACCCGCACACTCAAGTGCCGGAAAGAACATGCCTCCACCGGCATGCCCCAGAACGGTATGGAAAACACGGCCCTTTCCATAATTCACGGTCATCAGCACAGGCTCATTCCTGCCTGTCCCGCCGGATCTCAGCTCAGCATGGGCATAAGCCAGTATCTCCATGTTATTGGCGGGTCCGCGAAGCTCAGCATATAGTTCATCCTGAGCATGCATCCACTTTTCCGGTAATCCTTTCATGATGGGATGCGAGGGCTTATAAGCTTCAACCGCAAACTCATGCTGCTGGCCGTGTGACCCGCCCATTCCGGGAGAATTATCGTGGACGACCTCTCCATTATTGATATACACATACGGCCCGGTCTTTTCATCACGTCCCCATCCCAGGCCGATTATGTCGTTGTATTCGGGCCAGTCGGGGAATGCATTGTTTGCTGAATGATAGATAACAACTCCTCCACCGTTTTGCACGTATGTGACAAAGTTGTTCCGGGTTGTCTCCGGCCAGTTGTCGCCTGTATAATCGAGGACGACCACATCGTAAGGGCTGAAATCAATGTCAAACCCCGTCATGTCCTCGCCGGTCGCGGGTGAAACAGTGATCTCTGCGGCAAACATTTCCGATTTTTCAAGTATATACTTTAACGCTATACTGCTTCTTTGCCAGTTATGGTTGCTCTGGCCGGTCACTATCAGGGCTTTCATGCCTGATCTTCGTGAACATGAAAAATTTGACAGCGTCAATGAAAAGAGTACCAGAATTGCAATTATTTTAATTTTCATCTGAATAAAACAGGTTAATAAAGTTAATAATCAGTTCTTCGTCGATTTCACATGCATTATTTTATCTCGTTTTGCAATAGCTTCCGGATGTGAAATTCATGTTATTTTGTGTGGGCAAAAAACCGCCCACATCATTTAAACCGGGAATTCCCATGGGGAACGGTATGG